>JAQWPY010000152.1 GCA_029245145.1 Pirellulales bacterium
GGCTGGCACGGCACCCTCTACGACGGTTCCACCTGGCACACACTCGATCATCCGAGCGCGGTATATACCTGGGCAAATGATATCGACGGCACCAACATAGTTGGAAATTACGATGGTGGTAGTCGCTATCACGGCTTTCACTATGACGGATCCACTTGGCACATACTCGATCGTCCGGGAGCGATAAATACCTACTTGTTTGGTATCGACGGTAGCGACATGGTTGGGTTTTACTCGGATAGTAGCGGCTTTCACGGCACCCTCTATGACGGCTCCACTTGGCACACACTCGATCATCCGAGCGCGACAGGTACCCACTTACGTGGTATCGACGGCAACAATATGGTTGGGTCTTACACGGATAGTGGCGGTACCGATCACGGCTTCCTCTACGACGGCTCTACCTGGACCACACTGGATTATCCGAGCGCGACAGGTACCTCCTTAACTGGCATCGACGGCAACAATATGGTTGGGTGGTACGAGGATAGTAGCGGCGAACACGGCTTCATGGTCACGGTCGTCCCCGAACCCTCCACCGCACTGCTCTTAGGCATTGGACTGGCGGGGCTGGGGATGCGACGAAGGCGGCACTCTCCTATCCGCCTTCGGCGAAACTAAAGGTCTTTTCGGTAAATGCCTTTTTTAGAAGTTCCGGCATGTTGGCGCGTACGCGTGTACTCTTGCAGTCGGAACAACACTTGGGAGGTAAATGTCTCATGAAGTCTTTTCATTTTTCTTTGGCGCTCGTAGGCGCCATGCTCTTTGCCACGGCGGCGAATGCCGGTTTGGTAACCATTAGCACGATGCTGATTAAGCCGGTTTCGCCGGCGACCAGTGTCGCCCCGGCTACCGAGCGTGATGACTTCACCGGTACGATCGGTACCCTCTTTGCAACCGATTTCGCTCAGACCGTCACGCACCTCGGGTTTTGGGACGAGGGTGGGGATGGGTTCACCGAGGACCACACTATCACGCTCCTCTTCTCGGATGACAACGGCGGATCGATAACTTGAACGGTCGCCACGGCCTCCATCACCGCCGCCGCCAGCACTGGTGCTCAACTGCTCGGCGGCTTCCGTTGGGTCGAACTCTCGACGCCGGTGGTGCTTCAGGCGCAGACACCGATCGGTAGCGACCCCCTGCTCGACTGGTACATCCTGCAGGCTAGTGTCACTCAAGGTGGCGGAGACCCATTCGGGCATAACGAAGCCGAAGGCACGGGCTACGTGATCAATGATGCGATCCATGGTACCGATCCGGCCGGTTCGGCCTATTTCGATGCTCGCTTTAACAATACCGGTTTCGCGGGGTCGAATTCGTCTTACGTTGGCCCGAACCTCGCGGTCATCCCCGAGCCAGCCGCGCTGCTCTTAGCCCTCTTGGGTCTGTCGCTGCTACCGTGTAGAAGGCGACGGTGGCCTCGCGATTTTCGATCGATGAGGGTGCCGATATCGGCATGGATCGCGGTTTGGCGGTGACGCAGCGCACGATCGGGGGCAAGCGTTTCGGTGCGTTTAACGGGGTGATCGAAAAGGTCACCTTACAGATCGAGCCGGCGGGCCCGGTCGATACGGATTCCGCCACCGACGAGTAAGCAGGCCGGTGGCCCGGCGATCGGGGGAACGCCAATTTTATGCATTTTTGAGGTTGCCGCTCCCTCAAAAACAGGCCTTTTTGGTAATTCTCGATTGCCGAGTTCTGCACAGCAGCATATAACCTTCCGGGCTGATTTCAGAGGATGCGGGGTGGTTGGAGTTTACAGCGGAACAAATCGATTTAGCCTGCCGTATGAAAGATGGCGGTCTTGCCTGGGAGCCCCGCGTCGGTAACTACGTGTACGACCGGTCGCGGGTTTGTCGACGCGACTCACCTTTTCAGCCTCGAGTTTATTTCATCCTCGATTATGCCTGTTTTATCCGGCACGTCGGCGGCACTGAGATCTTCCGTCGCGGGATGGTCTGGCTGCCTACGTGGAACGATTTGCGGGTCCTGCTTCGTGAGGGCGGCGTGGACGACGTGGAGGTTGCCGCGATTGTGGCGGAGGGAATCACCGAGGGCGATGAGTTGACGCGGCTCTATAAAAAAACGCTCCAAACCGTCGATGTGCATTTGCATAACTGAGGAATCAATGAATACGGTGCAAGGCCCCAAGAGTCATGAGGTGTGGATGGGCGAACTGGTCGGGTGGACGCGACGTGCATCTGCCACACCGTTTGGTTGCTTTCTCGTCGATCGCGAAACCGATAGCGTCGTCGCGGAGGGGCTTAACCAAAGTCAGATGAATCCGATATGGCATGCGGAGATTGTGGCGATTCGCCGTTACGCAAAATCAGAGCGACCCCTCTGGGACCGCGTCACGTTGTACTCCACTGCGGAGCCGTGCCCAATGTGCATGAGTGCCATTCTCTGGGCCGGGATCGCCGAGACGGTGTACGGCACCTCCATTCAAACACTCATGCGCCGCGGTTACCGGCAGATTGAGATCGGGGCCCAGCAAGTGGTGGCGTCGAGCTGGGCCGATCACGCTACGGTCGCAGGGGCGGTATTAGAGGCGGAGTGCGATAACCTTTTCCCGGTGCGAAACGCAGAGTTGTTGACGAGCCGCTAACGGGCTGCAGCACGCCCGCGAATGAATCCGAGTTTGGCGAACATCCTTTTTTCAAATTGCCAGAAGAAGGCAAACTGACCGAAGAGGAAACCGAAGACGAGCAAGAGCACTTGATAGACGGGCAGCACCACCACGATCCGCAGCGGCCAGTAGACCCAGGGGGACGAGCCGGCGGTTGCGAGTCCCAGCCATTCAGTGATTGGCGCGGCGCAGCGGGCGGCCGTCGTGCCGGTGACCGCAAAGACGAGCAGCAGGAGCAATAACTGCTTGTTTGACGTGAGGCCCCATCGCTGTTTGAGCTTTCTCATTGTTTACTCCCGTAAAAAGTATATCCCGGTGGTGCCGTACGACCACCGGGCGGTGCGGTTGCGTTTCTCGGTGGAGGTATACCCATGGACCAACAGTTTTCACGCTACATCGGCATCGACTACTCGGGTTCGGCGACCCCGCGCGATCGATTATCGGGCCTTCAGGTCTACAAGACGGACGGAGTCCGAGATGCCGTAAGGCAATTTCCGCCTTCTTCCGAATCCGGACGGATCACGCGATGGAATCGCTTTGAACTGTACGAGTGGCTTTATGACGATTTGTGCCGCGAGGGGCCGTGCGTGGTGGGCATCGATCATGGATTTTCCTTTCCGAAGTCGTATTTTGATCGGTACTCAATCGCCTGCTGGGATGACTTGCTCAACGATTTTGCGACCCACTGGCCTACCGACCGCGACGGCATCACCGTGGAACGCGTTCGAAAAAAACAGCGGGGTAAGGATAAGCGTTCGGGGAATCCGTCGGAGTTGAGGCTTACCGAGCAGTGGACCGCTTCGGCGAAATCGGTATTCCAATTCGACGTGCAGGGGCAGGTTGCCACCTCAACGCACGCGGGCTTGCCGTGGTTGCGGAGGTTGCGGGAAAAATTCGGCAGCGCGCTCCACTTCTGGCCCTTCGATGGCTGGGAGATTGCCCGCGGCCGTTCGGTTGTGGCCGAGGTTTACCCGAGCCTGCTTCGCAAACGATACCCGCGGGGCGACCGCACGGTCGATCAGCAGGACGCTTACAGCGTGTGCCGGTGGCTTGCCGAGATGGATCGTCGCGATGCGCTCGAGCGCTTTTTTCAGCCTCCGCTCACAGCCAGCGAGCGCAAAGTGGCACATCGCGAGGGCTGGATTCTCGGAGTGTGCTGAGTGCGGAACCGCGTCAGTCGCCAGATTGCGCTCCGACAGCATGCTGCTGCAAGGTTTCCAGGTCGATGAATTCGAGTGCGGAGATGTGCGTAGCCTCGAGCAAGATCGGGCAGGGATGCCCGGCGTCGAACGCCTCTTTCCATCGCTGCACGCATACGCACCAGCGCTGCCCGGGACGAAGTCCCTCAAAACCGTAAAGCGGGTTGGGCGTTGAGAGGTCGTTGCCTGCTTCTTTGGAGAATTGAAGAAAGTCTTCGGTCACCTCCGCGCAGACGAGGTGCAGGCCAGTATCCTCGGCACCGGTGCGGCAGTAGCCGTCGCGATAGAACCCGGTGGCCGTGTCTGTGCAGCAGGCGATCAGCGGTTCGCCAAATACGTTTTTAGGTTGGTTCATGGATCCCTCGTGGTGTTAGTCAATCACGCCGGCGTCAACCAATATCCTCTCCAACTCGCCGCTTCCGGTAAAGAGGATGGCGGGCATTCCGATCTGTTTTGCTCCGTCGATATTTTCTTCGCGGTCATCAATAAACAGGCAGTCGTCGAGTTTCAGGTGGAGTGTGGCCGCGACATGGCGGTAAGCAGCCGCTTCGGGTTTGCGGTGGCCGGTATGGCACGAGACGAAATCCCAGTGAAGGTAACGGGAAAGATTTAACTTCTGTTCGATCATCTGGTACCAGATCGCATAATTCGAAAGCGCGTAGAGTGGATAGCCCGCCGAGACCAAGCGTGTTAACAGGTCTTGCATGCCGGCGAGCCAGTCATAGGCGGTATACATGGCACCCTTCAATCCCTCTCCATCGATGGCGCGTCCGTCGGAGAAAAAGCATTGAAAGTATTCTTCTTCGGTCAGTTTGCCGCGCTCGAAGTCAATCCACGCGGTGGGATGCTTCTCCTTCATAAACGCACTTGGAGCCATGTCGAAGAAGTGCGGCATCACACGCAGATACGGTTCAACCACCACGGTTTCCATGATGTCGATCAGAATCACTTTTGGCTTGCGGCGGTGCATCAATATTGCTCTGCGTGACCGGTTAATGCTGACATCGCTTGCAGTAGTAGATGGTACGGTTGGCCAGGGCTGCACGGATCACCGGGGCACCGCAGTCGAGACAGTTGTTTTTTTTATAGATGAGAAGTCGCTCACTTTGAAGCAGCGTGGCCGGTGTTTTTCCGAGTTGTTTTGCGTCTGCCGTGATGATCCGATTGGTGCGCACGCCGAGCGGGAGCCATCGGAGCATGAGTTTCCAAAGTTGTTCGAATTCCGGTTGCGTGATATCGCATCCCTTGCGGCGCGGGTCGATTTTTGTTTCGAAGAGTAATTCCGCACGATAGACGTTGCCGATTCCAGAAATCACAGCTTGATTCAGGAGTAGTCCACCGATGGGTGTACGGCTTTTTGAAATCCGTTCCCATGCGCGGTTGCGGTCGGCATCATCGCGAAGCGGATCGGGGCCGAGGCGGTCAGTGATGGCGCGATATTGTTTGCCGTCGATCAGTTCGCACTGGTTCGGCCCCCGTAGGTCGAAACCGTGGCGCTCACCGACGGCGCGGAGCCGGATGGCGCCGCGGGGTGCAGGCAAGGGGAGTCGTCGCGTTTTGAACTTTCCGTAGAGTCCGAGGTGGATGTGGAGATAGCGACGGGACGAGAATTCGTAGAATAAGTGTTTTCCATACGCGTCGACATTCTGCAGCGGCCGGCGATGAATTTTTTTTGCACCTTCGACAAAGCGACCCTGAGGGGAGGAAAACGCGATGCGTTCACCGGAAAAGAATTTCCGATGATCGCGGGCAATCCGGTGAATCGTATGACCTTCGGGCACGGAATGGCCTATTGCAAATCGGGGCGCTGGAGAATGTTACATACTATAGAAACCGCAATCGCAATGCCTACCACGTTCCGGCCGCCTTTCCCCCAATCGTTCGGATCTTTTAAGTGCCCCGAAGGCAGAAGCAGCGTCATTGCGATCGTCTGCACTCATCCCGGTGTCGATTTCAGTCATGTGGTTATCCCCCTGCGTGGTGGGAAATGCATTTTTCGATCGGTTACGGCGCGAAGGCAAGCGGGTGTGCTGCGGATCGATCCTCGGTGACACTCCTCCAAAGTTGGGGTTTTGCTGCTACCCATGTGTCGGCTAATGTAAAAGTCCCGCCCCGCCTCTTGGAGACTTCCCCATGGCTTTCCGCAATGTTTGTGTGTTTCTTTTCGTTTCTTTGCTGGTCGCCAGCAGCGTGAATGCAATCGCCGACGACCGTGAGCGCTGGCTCGCGCTGCATCATGCGTACACGGCCGCGCTTGAGGCGGGTGAATACAAACAGGCCGAAACAGTGGCCAGAGAGCAGTTCCAATTTGCCAAGGAGCATCCTTTGCCGCATGAGGAAGATAACGTTTCCCGCCAGGCGCACAGTTTAAATCAAATTGCTGGCGCGCTGATTCCGCAGGGCGATCTGGCAACAGCGAAGAAACTACTCACGCAGTCGCTCGAGATGAATGTTGCCCTGCGAGGCCCCACCAGCAAGCACTTAATTCCGATTTTGCTCCGCCTGGCAGAGGTCAACAGGCAGCAGGGACAGATCGAAGAGGCGGCCGAGACGTTGCGACAGGCAATGCGGGTGAAAGAGGTCGCACTGACCTGGCAGAAGAAGGATGAAGCGTTTGTAGAATTGGCAGAATTGCTCAACGCGCAGTGTGCGATGATGATTGCACAACGAGAAATTGATGATGCACGTAAGACGGCAGAGCGTGCGGTTTCGATCAAGGTTCCGCTGCCGGATAGCGAGCAACAGCAACTCGCCATAAATCTGAGCCAACTGGGTTCGCTACTCCGCGATCAAGGTGAATCTGCTCAAGCGGTTTCCTGTCTCGAGGAAGCGCGTATTCGTTATGGAAAAGTGGCTGATGCAGATCGAGCGAAGTTCGCGAATTGTCTTGAGCACTTGGCGTCACTTTATCGCGAGGCGGGCCGCGATCAAGATGCGGAGAAAGTCGAGGCCCAACTCGAAAGTGTGCGAGCCGCGGATTCCCAGCGCGCTTAGGTTGGCGAAGGGCAGTTTCGGACTCCAGATCGGTCCAGGTCGGTAATGGAGACTGCGTGATGGCAGGGTGCTAGGATTCGCAGGCCTGGCACGCAGCGTCCAGGCCAGCTGCCGCAACGGCATGGTCATCCTCGACCGATGCCCCCGACACACCAATGGCGCCGATCACTGCGCCCTGGTTGTTCGTGATCGGTAAGCCGCCCGGGAACGAGATCAGCCCGCCATTTGAGTTTTCAATGTGATACAGCGTCCCGCCGGGCTGGGAGAGTTCGCCAATTGGGCCGGTGGGCATATCAAAGAACCGGGCTGTTTTCGCTGTCTTGCAGGCGATGTCGACGCTGCCGATCCATGCCCCATCCATGCGGTGAAAGGCTTTCAGGTTCGCGCCCGCATCGACGATGGCGATGTTCATTTTTAGTCCGAGATCGCCCGATTTC
>JAQWPY010000162.1 GCA_029245145.1 Pirellulales bacterium
GTTTGTGGAGGAGAAGGGGGGCGGGTTGCTCATCTCGAGCGGTAGCAATTTTAGTCCCGATGACTATCTGAAATCGCCGCTGGCAAAGCTCTTGCCCTTCACCCGCGAAAATAATCTCCAGAGGGGATCGGTGACCGGGCAGATCATTCCGACGCCTGTCGGCGCAAGTAGTCCCCACATGCAACTTGGCGACGACCCGGTTCAAACGCAGCAGCTCTGGCAACGGTTGCCGGAGGTCTATGGGATCCACCGGATAGATGAAATCAAGCCTACCGCCCGCGTACTGGCAGAGGCGGGACTCTCGTCGCAGGATAGCAGCGGTTCTGTGCCCGTATTCGTGGTTCAGTATGTGCCACCCGGTAAAGTGCTTTGGCATGCGACGGATGAAACCTACCGCTGGCGATATCGCTTGGGTGATACAATTTTTGCTCGCTATTGGATTCAGGCGATCCGTTACCTGAGTCGATCCAAATTGTTGGGGGAGAAGGGCGTTGAACTATCCACCGACAAACTCGAATATGGTGGAGATCAACCGATCAACCTGCGAGTTCGTTTTTTCGACGAACGGCTCATTCCCGAGGCAGACGATGGTGTGGTCGTGCTCATCGAGCGGGATGGATTGCAGAAACGTGTGGTGCTACAGCGCAATGCGAAGCACCGCACTATTTTTGAGGGCAGGGCGGGGCGGTTGCCCGCCGGTAGCTATCAAGCGGTTTTGGCACCCACCGGCTTCAATCAAGTGTCGCTTCCGGTCACCTTTCAAGTCACGGCCCCCTTGGGTGAGATGACGCGTATCAAGATGGATCGACGGCAGCTACAACAAGCGGCATCCCGATCCCGGGGACGATACTTCGATGTCCGCGATCGCCGCGATGTCTGGAATTCCCTTCCGGCAGGCGAGGCGGTGCCCCTGGCAACGTTGCCTCCGGTACCTCTATGGAACAATTGGCGGATATTTTTGCTGATCTTTGTACTCTTGATTCTGGAGTGGCTCCTCCGCAAGCGGTTCGGGATGATGTAACAGGCCGGGCACCCCAAGGCCGGCCGCATGAAGCAATGACAGCGGTCACCGTCGAAGTGGGAGGCTGCCGAGCAATTGAGCGGCTTGGTATACTACCGTCGCTGTTTTAATTACCGCCGGCGTCAATCGACCGGCATGAATCGGTTCGGAACTGCGTATGTCACGCGAACCTATCCTGCAGGGCAATCAGGCCAAAGATGATGATCGCGATCTGCGCCCGCAGCGGATGACCGAGATGGTGGGGCAGCGCGAAGTCTTTGAGCGAATCGAAATCGCGGTCGACGCATCAAGAAAACGGGAGGAACCGCTCGGTCATATTTTGTTCGACGGTCCCCCAGGGCTCGGCAAGACGACGTTCGCGACCTGTATTCCCCATGATCTGGGAGTCGGCCTGCAAATCGCCAGCGGTGCGGCACTTGCTGCCCCGAAAGATCTCGTTCCGTATCTGACGAATTTGGAAGAGGGATCGGTGTTGTTCATCGACGAAATTCATCGCCTCCCAAAAACAGTCGAAGAATTTTTGTATCCGGCAATGGAAGATTTTCGCATCGATCTCGTTCTCGGAGAGGGAGTTAACGCGCGCACACTTTGCATGAACCTCAAACCCTTCACGCTGATAGGCGCAACGACCCGCACGGGGCTACTCTCGGCACCGTTGAGGGATCGATTTCAAATGCGCGAGCATCTCGATTTCTATTCGGTCGATGAGTTATCAAAAATTGTGGAGCGGAGTGCGGATAAACTTGGTGTGCAGATTGACGCTGACGCGGCGAGCGAAATCGCCAAAAGAAGCCGTGGTACACCACGGTTGGCGAATAACCGACTCCGCTGGGTTCGCGATTTTGTGACGAGTCGGGCCGATGGCTGCATTTCGAACGAGTTGACGTGCGAAGCGCTGCAGATGCAAGGCATCGATCAAGCGGGCCTCGACCTGCAAGACCGCAAATACCTGGAAACGATCTGCAGAGTCTTTCATGGCGGACCGGTCGGGGCTGAGGCAATCGCCCACACCATGAATGTTCCTCCGGATACGCTGATCGACGAGGTGGAGCCCTTTTTACTCAGGAGTGAATTGGTGGTGCGGACGCCGCGGGGCCGAAAGCTCACGGAGGCCGGATTCGACCATTTGGGTGTGGTGCCGCCACCGGAGAACCCACAGGCAGAGGAGGCCGAGCGTCCCTTGTTTGAGTAACCGAGGGGCGTTGCATGGCGGGTGGTCGGTTGGTAGGTTAAATCCTTCCTGTAGCGGGGTTGAGAGCCCCTGCGGGACATCATTGAAGACGAGGGAGCCGAACCGATGGCAGTGCCAAAACGCAAACATTCCAACTCGCGGACGGGAAAGCGCCGTAGCCACGATGCACTTCGACCGCGGCAGTTGACTTATTGCCCCAAGTGCAGCACTTCGCTCCCCACGCATACCATCTGTCCGAATTGCGGCTGGTACATGGGTCGTAATGTAGTTGCTATCGAGGAATAAATAGCAATTTGAGTAAGACGGCCTTCCTCTTTCCCGGACAGGGTGCTCAGACTGTTGGCATGGGTCAAGCCTTGTATGCATCGCTTCCCGAAGCGTGCGGACTGTACGATCGCGCCGGCGAAATTTTAGGCTACGATCTTGCAAAGCTTTGCTTTGAAGGTCCTCAGGAAAAGTTGGATTCGACAGTTGTCAGCCAGCCGGCACTTTTCGTGACGAGTCTGGCAGTCCTCGAATCGTTGCGGGCAGAGCAGCCAGAAGTAGTGGAGGCGTGTGGGGGAACGGCAGGACTGAGTTTGGGAGAATATACGGCGCTCGTATTTTCCGGAGTCCTCTCGTTTGAGGACGCTTTGCGTATCGTGCAGAAGCGCGGAGAAGCAATGCAGAAGGCTGCCGATGCGACGCCAAGCGGCATGGTCAGCATTCTGGGACTCGAGCCGGAACAAGTGGAGCAACTCTGCGTGCAGGCTGCTGAAGGAGATGTTTTGAGGACGGCCAATTTTCTTTGTCCGGGGAATATTGTGATTTCCGGAAACCGAGATGCGTGCGAGCGTGCAGTTCCGCTGGCGCTGGAGATGGGGGCGATGAAAGCGATTCCGCTTGCGGTGGCTGGAGCGTTTCACACGTCACTGATGGATTCCGCCGTACCGCCGTTGACCGAAGCGCTACAGAAGGCCGCGTTCCAGTCGCCGCGGATTGCGGTGGTGTTGAACGTGGATGGCGGATACCACGACGATGCGGCCACGATTCAATCGATGTTGGCGAGACAAGTTGTCGAACCGGTACGCTGGGAAACTTCGATGCGGGCGTTGCTCGAGGATGGCGTCACCGAATTCTATGAGGTCGGTCCGGGCCGTGTGTTGCGCGGCTTACTCCGCCGCATTGAACGAAAAATGACCTGCCACACGTTGGCATGAACCACGGTAAGGGAGAGAAGGCAATGACTGAAGCAAACCAAGCAATGACCGTTGATTTGTCGGGGAAGGTTGCCCTGGTAACCGGTGCTTCCCAGGGACTCGGGCAAGCGATGGCCCTGCGCTTAGGGACCGCCGGGGCGAAGGTCGCCTGTGTGGCCCGCAACGCGGAGAAGTTAGCTGCTGTGGTGGACCAGATTGGGCAGGCAGGCGGTGAAGCGGCTGCTTTCCCGTGCGATGTGAGTGATTCTGAAAGCGTGAAAAAGGTCGTAGATGATGTGACGGAAAAATGGGAACGCTTCGATATTTTGGTCAATAACGCTGGAATCACTCGCGACACGCTGATCCCCAGAATGGGAGACGACGATTGGGATGACGTGATGAACACCAACCTGCGTGGTGCGTTTCTCTTTACCCGGGCAGCAACCATGCCCATGATGCAGCAGCGTTTCGGAAGAATTATCAATATTTCGAGTGTTTCGGGTGCGGTGATCGGCAATCCGGGACAGGCGAATTACTCGGCGTCGAAGGCCGGATTGGTCGGTTTGACCAAGACGGTGGCCCGTGAATTGGGGAAAAGAAAAATCACCGTCAATGCGATTACCCCGGGAATCATCGCCAGCGAGATGACCGAGGCGGTGGGCGAAGAGGTGATGAAGGAATTTAAGAAGCGCATACCAGCAAACAGGTTAGGTCAAGCTGAAGAGGTAGCGGACCTGGTGCTTTTCCTGGCAAGTGATGCCGCGGCGTACATCAATGGAACGGCGATTGCGGTCGACGGTGGGATGACCTGCTGAATCGGAGAGGGGAGGGGCAGCGAACGGCGTTCGATCTGGGCAGGCCCCGGGCAGGATGTTATAGACACGCCCAGGCAAACACGGTATATCTGTGGCACGACTGAAAAATACCCCATTTTATGAGGGACCGCTGGGGGGTGTCGATGGGCGGTTCTTTCGACAAGCGAGCCGATTCGTTGGAAGGATCGGTTCTAGAAAACAGGATCTCTTTGGAGGATAGTCCAGGTGGCCTCAGTTGAAGAACGTGTGATCGATATCGTTGCGGAGCAGCTCGGCGCTGACAAAGAAAAAATGAATTTGGATACCCACTTCGTTAATGATCTGGGTGCCGATTCCCTCGACACGGTCGAGCTTGTGATGGAGTTGGAAGAAGAATTCGATATCAATATTCCCGATGATGCTGCCGAAAAAATACAAACGATCGGCGAAGCGGTGAAGCATATTGAAGAGAGCGTCCAATCTTCGTCATCGTAGTTTTTTGAGATCTCAAATTAAGTAATGGACTGAGCATGAGACGGCGCGTTGTCGTAACCGGGCTCGGTGCGGTCACTTCCATCAGCTGTCAGGTCGAAGATCTCTGGCAAAAAATTCTAGCTGGCGAGAGCGGTGTCCACGAACTTTCGGTTTTTGATACCGGGGCGTTCAAGGTTCACTTTGGAGGCGACATCGCCGATTGGTCTACCGATGGGTATATGCCGGCAAAGGAAGCCAAGCGGCTTGATCGCTTTGCTCAGTTTGCCCTGGTGGCGGGTACCGATGCGGTGAACGATTGCGGGATCGACTTCGACTCGGAGGATCCCTTTCGCTGCGGCGTGATTCTCGGTTCAGGCGTTGGCGGGCTGAACGAGATTGAAACGCAGGTGGGGCGGCTTCTGACCAAGGGGCCCGACAAGGTTTCGGCTTTTACAATTCCGAAACTGATGGTCAACGCTGCGAGCGGCCACATCTCAATCCGTTACGGTTTGAAGGGACCGAATGCGGCGGTGGCGACGGCATGTGCATCGGCCACCAATGCGATCGGTGATGCGTTCAAGGTCATTCAGCATGATGAAGCCGATGTGATGGTCACCGGGGGAACGGAAGCGGCGGTGACCCCCATGGGCATCAGCGCCTTTTCCAATATGCGGGCTCTTTCGGAACGGAACGATGATCCACAGCGAGCGAGTCGCCCCTTCGATGCGGATCGCGACGGTTTTGTTCTCAGTGAAGGTGCGGGTATTTTGGTGCTTGAAGAGTTGGAGCGGGCCCAAAATCGCGGCGCGAAAATTTATGGAGAACTTCTCGGCTATGGCGCAAGTGGCGATGGAGGGCACATTACGCAGCCGAACGAAGATGGGCAATCGGCCGCAAAGGCGATGTCGCGGGCGTTGGGCGATGCGGCACTGAGTCCCGAGGAGGTACAGTACATTAACGCCCATGGGACGAGTACACCTTTGGGTGATGCGGCCGAGACGGCAGCCATCAAATCGGTCTTCGGAGAGACTGCTTCAGAACTGAGTGTTTCGAGTACGAAGAGTCAGTTGGGACATCTTTTAGGTGCTAGCGGTGGGGTGGAGTTGATCTTTTCGCTGCTGGCACTCCGCGATCAAGTCGTTCCGCCGACGATCAACTACGAAACGCCGGACCCCCGCTGCGATCTCGATTACACGCC
>JAQWPY010000202.1 GCA_029245145.1 Pirellulales bacterium
TCCGCTGCTCATGCAGCAGACGGAATATGCATGGGACACGCACCTGCCTCCCGAGGGGGCTCCTGGTCTGGGGTTCGACTTGCTTGTGCGCAGCGCCTATCTGAACGATCAGCGGATCGAGTGGAGCGGAAACGAAGCGACGTTTGTCGCGGAATCGATTTTAGGCGGTACGCTTCGACGCGTCGGCGGTGAGTGGGAAACCACGGTCCGTGGCGAATTCTATTTAAATCAGCCCTTTGATCGCAATCGCTACCTGACTCCGGGGCGCGAATCGTATGCAGACAATTTCGAAGTCGACGTTTACGAAATTTCTCAATTGTTTGTTGCTGCCCGCCGAGGCAACTTTCTCATGTCGATAGGAAAAATTATAACTCCCTTCGGTCGCGCCTATTTTCCTATTTATGAAAACAGTCGTGAAGATGCGCCGTTCATTCGGACCGAATCAATCCTTTGGCGGGAAACTGGTGTCTTGTTCCAATACGCGGGAGGACTCTCGGTGTTGTCGGCCGGGTTAGTCAACGGCGGCATCGATCGCGATACGAATTCCTCCAAGGCGCTGATTGGTCGTGCCGGTGTTGGCCGCGACAATTTTGACGTGGGTGTATCGATCAAATGGCAAGATGGTATCGGCTCGGAACACCAGAAATTAAGGGGAAATCATCTCGGCGCCGATGCAATGTATCGTTGGGGACGCTGGCAATTTTCCGGAGAGGTTATCTACGACGAGTACGGTTTTAGAAAATCGGGAACGACACTGACGGGAGAACCGTTTACTGCGGAAGATATCACGTGGGGTCGCAGCCTTTACAACCGGGAACTCTTGGCTGCCGATGGTCGCAAGTTGACCGGTATCGGATACTATGTGAATTTGAATATGGATATGGACCGATGGCTGCTGATGCTCAACTACGGAGAATACTATCCACGGCAAGTCGGCGATCATATGCACGACCAGATCAATCGTCGAGGGATCGTCAAACTCGTTTACCGCCTGGCCGGTCAATTCGAGTCCTACACGATGGTGTTGCGCGAAAACGGAATTTCTGAGGGACAGGTGGGAAAAAGGCGTAATGGCATCTCGGTTCTCAGTGGACTACAGTTTATGCTCTGAACGGTCTCCTTGACCGTCGTGGGACTCGCCGAACCGGGGCAAGATCGAAATGACCGAAAGTGAAACGATCATCTTCGTCATACTTGGCGGAGCTCTCGGGTCGGTTGCACGGTATCTGACGCAGGCTTTGTTTTCCCAACAGAGAAAGATCCCCGGTTGGGTCGTGATCGGTGGCGTGAATTTTGCCGGCTGTCTGCTGATTGGTCTTCTTACCGGTTCCCTGGAAGAGCTTCCCCACATGAATGGTGATGTCGGGGCGCTGTCGGGCGGGACCATCTTGTGGGTGAGCTTTTGTGGGGGGCTGACGACGTTCAGCACGTTCAGCCTCGATAATTTCCTTTTGATGCACCATCATCGAGGACAATTTGCGCTGAACTTCTTTGGCTCGCTCGTGGGAGGATGGGGAATGGTGTTGATCGGATTGCTTGTTGCCCAAGAGATTTTTTAAGAAACATGTGGATTTAAAAAAAATGTGGTCAGGAGCAAATCGATGTGGCATCAACTGATTTGTCTTTTTGCAGTCGCTGTGGGGGGCGGTTTGGGGGGGCTCGTCCGTTGGGGATCGATGTATGTACTGCAAAATCTTGGTTTCTCAGAGATGGTTGCGTTGATGGCGATTAACATTGCAGGCTGTTTTTTTATCGGCATCGCCTTTCTGTGGCTCGAATGCTCACTGCGTCGGGACGGCTCGAGCCGTTTATCTCAGATTTCAGTGACAGCCAAACTGATCAACCGAGATTGGTGGCCGAAGGGGGACCCGACACTTCCTTTGGCCCTCAGCACGCGGCTCGAGATGATGTATCGCGTATTGGCGGCTCTCCTCATAACGGGATTCTGCGGGGGGCTCACCACATTCAGCACGTACAGCCTGCTCACCGCACGGTTTGCCAGCAATCACGACTGGTCCTCCTGGGGCATCCATCTTCTGGGAACCGCCGTACTCGGCTATTTGGCAGTTTGGCTCGGAATGCTCTGTGCCCGCCCCTTTGTTCTGCGCTAAGGAACTGCGCGAACCCCTGCAAACTCAGGAAGGTGTGCGTGCAACAATGGAGTCTATCTAGCGAGCGACGTAGACCGATGGATCATCGACGATCCAAGGTGTCGACCAGGTCTTTCCATCGTCTCCGCTAAGAACATTAAAGAAAAAAGTACGCATTTCGCGAGCACGAAATCCGTAGGGATATTGCGAGGCGATACGATCTTCTTCGGTCAGATCTTCGATACCTTTGCGGGCGTAGTAGTGAACCATTCCGTCGGGAGTGACTGACATACCGAGCGTCCACCAACCGGTCTCGTTGATGGCCGGTCCGCGATAGTCGCCATTACGACTTGCCCGAATGCGGAACGATGCCATATCCTCCGGTTGCTTCTCGCCCTGCTTGGGGTGAAAGTCGATGAGCAACCCGGGCCAGTAGGTATCCGGCTCGTCGTCCCATCGGGATCGCGGGCGTGGATTTGAGGGTTCGCATGCCAAGCGGAACGCAAAAGTGGGCCCACTCCGCCTTTCCCATCGTTCGAAGGGTGCAAAGTAGACGCGGGTGACGACGCTCGGCATGCGACTTGAAGAAATAGGCCGACCGAGCCGATACATCGTGTCGGCAATAAAGTCGTCTTGTTGAGTTCGGTAGCTGGGGATTCCCGGAATGCCCGTTTGAAGCGACCGGAGCATAAGCGATCCCTCGCTCCCCGCGAGACCCCCGACAGGCGTGGGAACGCGACGGAGAAAATCGGGTTGTCCACGTTTCATTCCCTCATACCATCGCCCATTCGCCGATTTTCCCGAGGGGTAGTTGTGCCGCTCGTTATTTTCTTCGGTACTTTTTGGCCAGTTGCCAATATACCGCCATTGCGGGTCTTCAAAATCGTCTCCGACCTGCTCGATTTTTCTTCCCGTTCCAGGCACCAACTGTCCGCTGGCTGGTCCGGGAAGAAAAAGCAACGACAGGCAAATGCTAGCAGCGATGGCAGTGTGACAGGCGAGACGGGACATGTGAAATATTCCTTATCCGAAGAATTCGCGGGATTCAGCACGATTTAGAAACAGCCGCCCAGAGGATGGGCCTGTTCCCACTTTGGTGGTATCGGATCATTCCGAGCGATTCCTTCAGCGGATATCGCTTACCCATCAGTCTCCACCCTGCAAATTGCTTCAGATACCTGCGCCGAGAAGCGGCACGAACCGACAGGGGATTCCGATTTGAGAGATCGGGTCACCCGATGCACCTTTCACCAGAACCATCAGTTGCTGCTGCTCAGAAGTTCCCAGAGGGATCACGATCCGCCCGCCGATTCGCAACTGTTCCCAAAGTGCAGGGGGACATCGGGCCGCTGCCGCCGCGACGAGAATGGCATCGAACGGTGCGGAATCGACCAACCCCAGCGATCCATCTCCCACGTGCAACCGAACAGATCCATATCCGAGCGCACTTAGTTTTTCCCCTGCAGTGCGAGAAAGTTCGGGATGTCGCTCGATACTCCAAATGGTCCCGCCAGGACAGAGCATTTCCGCCAAAATGGCGGTTTGATATCCGCTTCCGGTTCCGATTTCGAGGATCCGCTCCCCCCCGGTGATCGCGATCGACTCGCTCATCAAGGCGACGATCAAAGGCTGGCTGATCGTCTGGTTGCAGGGGATGGCGAGCGCACCATCATCGTACGCCCGATGCCGCATGTTATCGGGCACAAAGTGTTCGCGCGGTACGCGACGCATTGCCCACAGCACGCGTGGGTCGCTGATTCCCCGGCGGACCAACTGGTCGTCGACCATCGATGCCCTCAACGAGGACATCGGCTCTTCTTCATGCATTCGATTTAATCTGCCGTATCGCTCGATGCCAGCAGAGGCGATTCATCCGGTAGGCCGCCCTGCTGCCAGTCTTCGATATGGAGTTCGACATTTCTTTGCCCTCGAAATGTGTTAATCACTGGGCGAAACGCGAGCGCAATCGGTGCAGTGAGTTGCTGTAACTCCTCGGCCCAGTGGCCTCGTCCAAAGGCAACGCCGCGCATGCGTAACCCATGCTGCGAGATCTGTACCGCGAGGTGTTTATCTCCGCTACCGATCGTGCGAACGTCGCAGATGGTGATCTGGCTACTGCAGAGCAGGGGGCGTCGATTTCCCTGGCCGAAGGGTTCGAGTCGCTCGATTTGTTCCACCGCACTGAGCGTCAGGCCGCTCAAGGGGACCTCGGCATCAATTTTGAGGTCGGCCTGCTGCATGGGATTTGCAAGATGTTCATCGGTGTACTCGCAGAACGCGATGCGGAAGGAATCCAGGTTTTCGCTCGTTAGCTGGAAACCGGCCGCCGCCGCATGTCCGCCGTGTCCCAGAAGAAACGCGTCACATGCGGTAAGGGCTTGCGCGAGGTTGAATCCAGGTACGCTTCTCCCGCTACCCACACCCGGTTGAATTCCCATCTCATCGAGCGAGGTGACCAGCACGGGGCAGTGATACTTCTCGGCCAGTCGGCCAGCCACGATACCGATCACCCCTTTATGCCAACCCGCTCCACCTAACACGAGCGCACTTTGGGCGCCGGCATCGAGTTGCGCCTGAGCCTGTTTATTCGCCGCCAGATAAACACTTCGTTCGATGCTTTCGCGGCTTTTATTCAGTTCGTGTAAATAATCCGCAAGAGATCGCGCTCGCTGAGAATCATTGGTTGTTAATAGCTCCACCGCCAGCGGTGCCTGCCCCAACCGCCCGGCCGCATTGAGACGCGGTGCGATCGTAAATCCGATATCTTCTCCACCCAACCTTCTCTTTTCCTTCAGGCTGGTAATCTTCATCAATTCAACGAGACCGGATACCGGCTGTTGCAGAAGGCTCGTCAGCCCATGGTGGACTAGCGATCGATTTTCATCGAGCAGTGGCACCACATCGGCAACGGTCCCGATGGCCGCGAGCCCAACGGCTTGCAAAAGGAATGTTTTCAGTTGGGGGGTAACTCGCTTGCTTCCGCTCTTCCGCTGACAGAGTCCCCAGGCGAGTTTGAAGGCGACACCCGCGCCGCAAAGCCCCGCAAAGGGGTACGGTCGGTCGGGGAGTCCCGGATGTAAGATCGCCAGAGCGGTAGGCAGCTCCGCCCCCGGGCTGTGATGATCGGTCACGATCAAATCCAGGCCAAGTTGCTTCGCCGCAGTCGCCTCCTCAACGTTCGCGATTCCACAGTCGACCGTGATCACTAATTCGATGCCATCCTGGGCAAACTTTTTCAACGCCTCTGTTTTGAGGCCGTAGCCGTCGGCGAGTCGATTGGGAATGTAATAGCGGACCATACCACCAAGTAAGGTAATGCACCGATAAAGAATAGCCGTGCCGGTAATCCCGTCGGCGTCATAATCGCCATGGATCATGATCGGTCGCTTTTTTTCAATCGCCTCGAAGATGTGATCGACCGCACGTTCGAGGTCCGGAAAGATTTGGGGATCCCTCATGTCGGACAATTTCGGATGGAGAAAGGCCTCGACACGGGAGGGCTCCTCGATTCCGCGAGTGAGCAGCAATTGCGCTACGATGGCGGGCACTTTGGCAGAACGTTGAAGGTCGGCGACCTGCGCTTGGTCGTGCGGCGCGATCTGCCACTTACGGTTGACTGCATCCTGCATGCGTCTCTCGAGGCCCGAGGCCGATAGGGTACAGCACGCCCCTATTTTTTCTTTTCAACGTGCATCGTGTGCTTCCGCAATCGCGGACTGTACTTTTTGAGCCGGAGCTTTTCACCACCCGGTTTGCGACGGATTGTGTAGTTGTGATCTCCGGTTTCCTCACAAACGAGAAAGAGCGATTCGAGTTTTTTCTTGGCCATCGTTGTCGGTTATCGTAAAAGAGTTCCAGAGCGTACTTTTCGTAAGGGCGCGGCGAAATGCGCCAAAGACCCATTATATCGGCTCGGGGGGGCAAAGGACCAGTACCGGTGGATGCTGTCGGTAACCGTTATCAACGGTCAAAAAGCGGATAAAGTGCTATCTGGAATAGTGCTTCCGACCGCCGAATGAAGGATGATTTGTCTTGTCGCGCCGTTTTTTTTATAATTCAGAGGTAGCCGATGGGGGCTGTCCCGACGCAGCAATTGCGTTACTTCAATCAAAGCAGGCAACAAATCATGGGTGCTTCTCCTCGAGATTCGCGAAACCAAGCCGCTAAGCAAGAATCACTGAAAGCCAAGGCAGCCCACGCGGAAGCGTCGGACGCCGATGAGGAAGAGGATGACGAACTCGATGACGACAGTGGTTTTAGCATCTGGATGCGGGAAAGCCCAAGTTGGCTGATCAGTATGGTGGTTCATATGCTCCTGTTGATTGTATTGGGGCTAATCGGTTTGGCGGTCGAGAAGCAGGACGAGATTCGTGAGCTGGTGATCGGCGACCCCGATGTGACCGAAGAGGAGATGGAAGAGGACACCAACGAATCGATCAACGAAGAGATGGAAGAGGAAGACGACTCCGAGACGGAGGAAGAGGTCGAAGAGGTAACCGCTCCGGTCGATACTCAGATCGAAGCCCCTGAATTTACCATCAATACCCAGCAGGATGATGTTTCGCTTGCGGCTGCCCCGGTCGATTTTTCAGATTTTGCCACCGAGTCGGCGTTCTCGGGCGACTCTGCTTCCGACGTTGGGGGCGCAGCGGCGAGCGGGCTGGGAAGCCGCTCGACCGGTGGGCGCGCTGGTGCGGTGCGTCGCGGGGGTGGCAACAAGGGATCCGAGTCTGCCGTGGAGGCGGCACTCCGCTGGTTGGCCAATCATCAAAACCGTGATGGGAGCTGGAGTTTCAATCATACTGCGGGCGACAAATGTAGCGGCTTTGCCAATCCGGGGGAAGTTCCCGCGCAGGGGCCAAGCCCCAAAATGGGTGCCACTGGTCTGGCGCTGCTCCCGTTCCTTGCCGCGGGTTACACCCATCAGCCATCGAAGAACAATAAGTACGAATATGTCGTCAGGAAGGGACTCGCCTACCTGGTAGGGAATATGGACCGCAACTCGGGAAAGCTTTACGAACCGAACGGGTATTGGCACTACCATATGTATTCTCACGGAATCGCAGCATGTGCGCTGGCAGAGGCCTATGGGATGACCCAGGATCAGAAACTCAAACTGCCCGCGCAAAAGGCGCTCAACTACATCGCCGCAGCGCAAGATCCACAGTCCGGTGGCTGGCTCTACGAGCCAAACACCGGTGGTGACACATCGGTAGTCTGTTGGCAGATCATGGCCCTTAAGAGCGGCAGACTCTCCTATCTTAACGTTCCCGGGCATGTCGGGACGCTGGCCAACAAGTGGCTCGACAGCGTCGGCTTTGACCCATCGCAGTACGGTGGATTTGCTCAATACGGTTATCGCGAAAATCATGCCCGTGATCACGTTGTCGATAACGATGCGGCGATGACCGCCTTGGGGCTTCTTTGCCGGAATTATCTGGGTACCAAAAAGGATGATCCGGGACAGCGGAAGGGAGTCGAGTTTCTCGGGTCCCGGGGCCCGGGGCGCGACAACGTCTACTACAACTATCACGCGACGATGGTGATGTACCAGAACGACGGACCGAAAGGGCCGCTCTGGAAGAAGTGGAATAAGGTGATGCGGAACATGCTGATCAATTCCCAGGTGAAGCAGGGAGATGATGCGGGTAGTTGGTACTACGGCGGCAACCATGGTGAATCGGGTGGCCGACTGATGAGTACCTGTCTCTGTGCGATGACGCTTGAAGTTTACTATCGTTATCTGCCCGTCTATCAACAGAATAACGTTGAGCAGGACGATTTCCCCGACGAATAATCGCTCATGATGCACAGGCGCTGCCTGTAGCGATTTTGCGCCGCGAGGACCTTGCCCCGCAGTGGGCGGATTGCGTCATTTCCTCGGTTTCCGCGCTGTTTTCGCTGCGGCACCCCCTCTTTTTACGAGCTATAATGGGAAATAGCCGGCACTTTTGAGATGCGGAATGGACGAGAGGCAAGGGCAGTCGCCCCCGCACGCCGTGGATTGAGCTTCCCGTTTCTGGTCTTTTGGGCCGATTTCACGATGCCGAGCAACCTCTCACAAAGCGCAAATGGCTTTCCGCCGACGATCGATGAGCGTCGTCCGCCGACAACAGCGCCTGCGCGGTGGAACGAAGTTCGTTCCCAAGAGCACATCGTCTCTGGAACGGTGAGCTTTCTGCTCCATCTGCTGGCGGTCCTTCTGCTGGGATTTGTATTTTCCATTTCGCTCGAGGACGAGGACACGCCGAGAGATTTGGTGATGGTGATCGAGGAAGTCGAGACAGAGCTTACTGAGTCGGGTGATTCGCTCCTGCCCACCACCCACGGAGGTTCGTCGGTCGAAGAAGAACCGCAAGGTGTGCCGGTGACCATCGCAATGCCCACGGCCACTCCCGTAGCGTGGCAGGATGCAGAGAACCGAGCCGCCATCGTTCAAGCAGCGACCCGGACGGCCATCTTGAGCGATCAAATCACATTGCCGACCGGAGCGGCGACGGGGGGCGGTGTAGAAGGCCGCAGCGGTGGCCTGAAGGGTCAATTGCTGACTAACCGTGGTGGCACTCCCGAAAGTGAAGAAGCGGTCGCCCGCGGGCTTCGCTGGCTTGCGGCCCACCAAGAGCAAAATGGGCGGTTGCAATTCGATCATACGCAGGGGCCCTGTCGCGGCCACTGTCGCCATCCGGGCAGTGAGGCCTGCAGCACGGCGTCGACCGCCCTGGCAATCCTTCCTTTTCTCGGTGCCGGACAGACCCATCGGGTCGGAGAACATCGTGAAGTGGTTGAGAAGGGATTGCTCTTTTTAGCAAAGCAAATGCATCTGGAGAGTCGAGGTGGTGATTTTCGCACGCCCGCAGGCAATCTTTACGGCCAAGGCATTGCGACACTCGCTTTTTGCGAAGTCTACGCCATGAGCGGCGATGAAGAACTGAGAAAATTTGCTCAGGCGGGAATCGATTTCATTGTTGCGGCCCAACACGAAGCGGGTGGTTGGCGGTATGAACCGGGCGAACCGGGTGATACGACGGTGACTGGGTGGCAGTTGATGGCACTCAAAAGTGCGCGGCTTGCGGGACTGCAGGTGCCGCAAAGCGCCATCTACCGCGCGGCACATTTTCTCGACAGTGTTGCCGTCAAGGAGGGCAATTGGAAGGGCATACTTTACGGTTACCAGACGCGGAATCCACGACAGGCAACCACGGCAATCGCGCTTTACTCGCGGATGCTCACCGGTTGGCATCGATCCCGATCAAAGCTTGCCCAAGGGGTCGGTTATCTGGCCGATCTGGAACCCTCTCTGGACGATATGTATTTCAACTACTATGCGACCATGGTGCTCCATCATTTTGACGGGCCACAATGGCCGGCCTGGAATGAGAAAATGCGCGAGCGATTGATTGCCGAACAGGCCAGCGAGGGACACGAAGCCGGGAGTTGGTACTACCCGCACGAGCACAGTGAGGTTGGCGGACGGCTCTACAACACGTGCATGGCCCTCATGACGCTTGAAGTCTATTATCGTTACATGCCACTCTACGGAGGCGCCCCCAATGTGGCTTTGGGTGGGCCTCCCTCGGCACCCTAACGAGGATTGCGATGAAGGTTGTTCCGGCCATCGATATCCAGCAGGGACAAGTGGTACGGGCAGTCGCAGGGGAGCGACTCGCCTATTTGCCGCTGCAAAGTGTGCTGGCCCCATCGTCGGATCCAGTGGCAATCGGCCGGGCACTTTGCGAACAATATAATCTCACTACCGCCTATCTTGCCGACCTGGACGCGATTGCGGGGGCCGAGCCTCAGTGGGATCTTTATCGGAACCTTCTCGACTGTGGCCTCTCGCTCTGGATCGACGCAGGCATCGCCACAACCGAGCGATGCGAGGAGATGATGCGGTTTAGCGACTCCCACGCTGCCGTACGGGGGATTATTGCCGGTATGGAATCGATCGGCGATCGGCGTTTACTTCAGGAGTTTCAGCAGATCGTACATCCCGAATTACTGATTTTCAGCCTCGATCTCAAAGATGGCCGTCCTCTGACGCAAGAACCGAGTTGGAAACGCCAGATTGCACTGGAGATTGGGTCTGAGGTCGCCCGCAACGGGCTGCGGCGCATGATCGTAATCGATCTTGCCCGCGTCGGGATGCACGGTGGCTCGGGAACAAAGAAATTGTGCACCACATTGCATGAAAAATTTCCCGACTTGACGTTGTATGCGGGCGGTGGCGTGCGGTGTGTTGACGATCTGCGCACGCTTGCCGATTGGGGGTGTTCGGCAGCCCTGGTCAGCAGTGCGATCCACGATGGGTGGCTTGAACAAAAAGACTTAAAAGCCATCGGAGAAAACGAAACTGGAGGCTAGTTGTTCAGCCTCCGGTGTTTATTCATCCCACGCAGGATCGCGTTTTTCGAGAAACGCATTGAGCCCCTCTTCGGCAGCTGCGGTGGTGCGGGCCGTTCCGCTCAGCGCGGCCCCGGCGGCCAACAGCGAAAAGAGAGAATCGCCGATCGTTTCATTGAGCATTTTTTTGCTCAGGGCAACCGCCTCAGGAGCGCCGAGTGCACACTCTCGTGCCAGACTGCGGGCGGACGAGTGAATTTGTTCTGCTTCGACCATCTCGTGTACCATCCCGCTCCGGTACGCCTGCGGCGCATCGATCACGCTGCCGGTTAGCAGTAGGGAAGCGGCGTGCGCAGCTCCCACGCGGAAGTGCAATAAGGGCGCCACGATGCCTGCGACGATTCCCCTGCGCGGTTCGGGAAAACCGAATTTTGCGCCGGTCGATGCGACCACTAGGTCACAGGCCAAGACGATCCCACCCCCGCCGGCGACGGCTGCCCCGTCGACCGCAGCGATGACCGGCTTCGGTAATCGTAAAATTTTCTCGATCACCTCCAGATAAATTCGCGCATCGGAGTCCCACATGGCCTGCGAATCGGGCAGCTTTGCCGTTTCTGCCATCTCCTTTAAGTCCATGCCGGCACAGAAACTCGGCCCATCGCCTGAAAGGATGATTGCCCGAACCTTTTTTTCTTGTCCGAGATCGGAGAGCGCTTGGCTGAGTTCGCGGAGAAGATTGCGCGTTAAAGCGTTCCGTTTCTCCGGCCGGTTCAGCACCAGGGAGGCCACGTTGTCGACGTAATCGATTTTGATCAAGGATTCTGTCATAAGATATTCGGTGGTAGCGAAGAGTTACGGATAATCGACTGCCCGCATTTCATCCAGGTTAACGGGAGTGGGCAACGGTAAATCGAGGATCGCGGTCCCGAGCAGCTTACCCTGCGTATCGATCCGGAGCGATTGGCTTGCGCCGCCCGCCAGGGCGTCGATGAGAAGAAAGTTCATGCTCCCGAGTTTTGGTAGTTCAAACCGTTTGACTTCACCCACATCAAGCAAATCGAAGTATTCGGCCACACGTTCGGCAGTCAGAACCTGCTCCAGATATCGGTAACCGGCCTGAGAGCGAGCAATCACAGCGACATTGGCGTGATTGCCCTTATCTCCACTTCTGGCCGTGGCGATGCTACCGAGCAGGCATGTGGTTTCGGTCATCTTGTCTGTTCCCTTTGCTGGCCTTTCATGTGCGCTGCTGATTCCATTGTTCTGCCGTTTGTACTTTGCAGGTGGGGGTAACGTTATCGCGATCGACAACCGTGGGCCAATATGCGTAGGTGGCGCGAACCACCGGTCGGCCCTGCGCGTAACCGGCCAGACCAGCCGGACCATTGGTGATCAGCGGTGCAAACTGTTTGGCGAATGCCTCAAGCGCCTCTCGCCGGTGGTCGAACGCAGAGATTCTCAGCATCACCTCCCGCATATCGGTCGGGGGGGACGTCAGTCCCGGAACACCGTCACCAGCACCGAGTAGCTCGATATTCATGCTTTCCAGTTCAATACCTTCCAGGCCCAACCGTTCCCGGATCAGGTCGGCCACGATTCTTGCTTTCACGATGCAATCTCGACCGTAGATTAGAAGTTGCCCGCTGGCCTGATAGCCGTCGGCATAGGCGAGCGATACCTTGAGCGTCTCCGGGCGCGGATTCCCCGTTGCCCCTCGTACTGCCACGCGGTCATCACCCAGGGCGGCCACCTCGAGAGTAGTAAAATCGACGACCACATCGGGCGTGTAGTACGCTGCCGGGTCACCTATTTCATATACGATTTGTTCGATGACCGACTGCCGCGTGACACGACCCCCACTTCCGTCCGGCTTGGTCACTACCAACTGGCCATCGTGGTCAATCTCAACGATCGGATAACCAATTTTTGTCAGTGAGCAATCGCGCCAGTCGGTGCGATAGCCGCCGGTCACCTGGGCGCCGCACTCGATCAAATGTCCTGCCACACTGGCGGCAGCCACCCGATTCCAATCTTCCCAATCCCAGCCGTAGTGATACATGGCCGGCCCCACGGTGAGAGATGCATCGGCGACGCGGCCTGTGATCACGATGCGGCTTCCCTGCTGGAGTGCCTCGCAGATCGGTTGAGCGCCCAGATAGGCATTGGCGCTGACCGCGCGATCCACGCGATCTTCGAGCGGCTGCCCTGTGTCGAAATGATCGTACCCGGCACCTTGCTTGTCGCGAATTTGGTCGATCAAATCGTCGCCTGCCACCACGCCGATCGGCAAATCTCCGAGTCCGCATTCGCTCAACTGTTTTCCGAGCGCGGCGGCGCACGCATGCGGATTGAGTCCACCTGCGTTGGTGACAAGTTTTAATTCCGACTGCCTTTTGAGTACGGGTGCAATCTGGTCGACGACATTGAGAAAGTCGCGGGCAAAACCCGATGCGGAATCTTTGTTTCGCTGTCGGGCCATAATTGAGAGCGTCAATTCGGCCAAATATTCGAGTGTAAGGAAATCGACTTCCGTCGTTTCCAGCAACTGTCGCGGTGCAAGGGTCCAATCACCCCAAAATCCCGCAGCGTTCGCGATGCGTAAACTCATGCCCAGCCACACCTCATGTCACGAGAGAGCGAATTGTGACTCACGTTTGAAAAACTCCCAGTTGGAGCGGTCGTTCTTCGGCGTGCTGCGTGGCGATTGCGAGTGCCATCGAGAGTGCTTCCCGCGTTTTCGTGGGGTCGATGATAGCGTCGACCCAACCGCGAGCCGCTGCATAGCGGACATCCATTTGTGCCTCGTAGTCTCCCTTGATTTTGTCCCTCAGTTCAGCCAGTTGCTCGGCATCGACTTTTTCACCCTGCCGTTCAAGTGATCGAATCGTGACATCGAGTAGGGTGGACGTTGCCTGTTCGCCTCCCATCACGGCACAGCGGGCGGAAGGCCAGGCAAAGACGAATCGCGGATCGTATGCCTTGCCACATTGGGCGTAGTTTCCTGCACCGAACGATCCACCGATCAGCAGGGTTATTTTGGCCACGCGGCTATTACTTACAGCGTTTACCAGTTTTGCACCCGCTTTGATAATTCCCATTTGCTCGCTATCGCGTCCGACCATAAAGCCGTTGACGTCGTGCAGAAAGAGAATGGGGAGCCACTCTTGATTGCAGGAAAGTACAAATCGCGCCGCCTTTTCGGCACTGTCGGTGTAGAGGACCCCGCCGAACTGCAGCGGGCCTTTGGCCGGACGCACCTGATGATGCTGGTTGGCAACGATTCCGACCGGAAAGCCGCCGATGCGCGCCGTACCGCAGACGAGGCTTTGGCCGAATTCTGCCTTGTATTCTTCGAACGAATCCCGGTCGACGATGCAGTCAAGCACATCTTTGATTTCATATTCCTGGCGTGGATCGGGATCGACCAGGTCGAGCAGGTCCGATGCGGGACGTACCGGCGAGGCTGGCTCGAGGCGATGATACGGTTTCATCGGGAGGTCGCTATCGGGAGCAATGTTTCCGATTAACTTTCGAATGCGTGCCAGACAGGCCTCATCATTTTCTTCACGAAAATCGATCGTTCCGCTCAATTGGGCATGCATTTCCGCACCACCCAATTCTTCGTGTGTTACCTCTTGTCCGATGGCACTTTTGACCAGTGCCGGCCCTGCAAGATAGAGCCCCGATCCCTCGGTCATGAGGATTTTATCGCACAGCACCGGGAGATAGCCGCCACCGGCCACGCAGTTGCCCATAATCGCCGCGATTTGATGGATGCCCCTCGCGGAGAGAATTGCGTTGTTACGGAAGATGCGACCAAAATCATCTTCGTCCGGAAAGACATCTTCCTGAAGCGGAAGGAACACTCCGGCCGAGTCGACCAGATAAACGATCGGGAGGTGATTATCTAAAGCGATTCGCTGTCCGCGAAGCACTTTTTTTGTGGTGGCAGGGAAAAACGCCCCTGCCTTCACAGTCGCGTCGTTGGCAATAATCAGATGCCTCCGGCCTGCGATGGTGCCGATCATACAAACAGCACCTGCCCCCGGAGCGCCTCCGTACTGATCGTACATTTCCCACCCGGCCCACGCACCGAGTTCGAGGGTAGGGGTGTCCGGATCGACGATCAGCCTGATCCGTTCACGCGCGGTCAAGCGACCCTTGCTATGTTGGCGCGCGATCGCTTTTTCGCCACCCCCAAGAGCCATTTGCTCCTGGGCAGCAAGCATCTGATGGGTCAGTTCACTCAGCGAAAGCGTTTGATCGGTACTCACAGCTAATGTCCGGGACTTGGGGGAGTTCGATTCCGGCCTCCATTCTGACGATTTTCGGTTGGCGACAAAGCCCCCGTTTTGGCGACTGCTGCCTGGAAAACTTCCGGAAGAAACCGGGAATTTGGTGGGAGATTTCGCGGGAGATGATGTCGACAGGCAACATCGGTCCCCACCTCACGATGCCATAAGGCAACATCGGAAAAGTCTCAGGATAAATCCCGGACTGTGGTCGGAGGCGATAAACCGGCTAATCAGCGGGTTTTACGCACCTTTGGCGTTGTTTTTCCCGCTTTGGCACCCCATCTGCGTCTGGTCCGGGTGGCGAACGGCATGTCGCGTAAGCGGATTCCCTCGCCTCACGCAATCTGAATCGATGTTCTCCGGATGCAAAGGAGCGTTCCTTGAAGCGACACAAAAAATCAGCCAGCAACGGAAAATCTTCCCGACGTGGACACCTCGGACAATCACAGCGGAAGGACACTTCTCTCGACTCGTCGAGTGACAAAGATCACGAAGAGAACGGACACACCCAAGATCAATACTCTGATCGCCGTCAATTGGCGAAGAACACGGTCATTTCGATCGACGACCCGATCCGGATGTATTTGATGCAGATGGGCGATATCTCGATGCTTTCGCGCGAAGAGGAGTTACAGGCGGCTCAGAGAATCGAAATGACTCAGCAGCGTTATCGGACACACCTGTTGGCTTCCGATTACGTACTGCGTGGCGCGACCGATCTGCTGAAAAAGGTCAAAGAAGGGGCCCTGCGGATCGATCGTACGATTGAAGTGTCGGTAACCAACATGGTTGCAAAGCGGCAGATCTTGCAGCAAATCGAACCGAATTTACAGACGATCGAATTTTTGCTGAGCGAAAACCGAAAAGATTTTCGTGTGATGATCAGCAAGAAACAGTCACGCAAAGATCGTCGAAATTCGTGGAAGCGACTCCAAGCCCGTCGATTTAAAATTGTGAGGTTGGTCGAAGAGTTGGGCTTAAGGGAGACCAAGATCCGGCCGCTATTCGAAAATATTAAAAAGATCAGTGGTCGTATGCAGGAGTTGAAAAATCAGATCCGCGAAATTTCAGCAAGTGGGTTCTGCGTGCCCGGGACGTCGCTTCCCTGCCTTCGCGAAGAGTTGCATTACTTGATGCGAATTACGCTCGAGTCGCCTTCCTCATTGGCATATCGGGTTGCCAAAGTGGATCGATGCCGTGTGCTGTATGACGATGCTAAACGTGTATTGTCGGCCGGTAATCTTCGCCTCGTGGTGTCGATAGCTAAAAAGTACCGAAATCGAGGGCTCAGTTTCTTAGATCTGATTCAAGAGGGGAACACGGGCTTGATGCGGGCGGTTGAGAAGTTCGAGCACGCCCGCGGGTACAAATTTTCGACCTATGCTACCTGGTGGATTCGTCAGGCGGTGACCCGCGCCATTGCCGACCACAGTCGGACAATTCGTGTTCCTGTCCATATGATTGAAGTGATGAGTAAGATTCGTAACGTTTCTCGAGATTTGGTTCAGGAGTACGGACGCGAACCTTCGGCGGAAGAGATTTCCAGCCATTCTGGTATTTCACTCGAAGATACGCAATGCATTCTCAAGATGTCACGGCAACCTTTATCGCTCGATCAACCTGTCGGAGATCACGAGGACAACTATTTTGGAGAATTCCTCGAGGATTATCGCGACGATGATCCCCTTTACGATACCAATCGCGAAGCGCTCAAGGCCCGCATCGACGATTGTCTACAGGGGCTTAACTATCGAGAGCGGGAAATCATCCGCATGCGGTACGGCTTAGTGGATGGCTACAGCTATACGCTTGAGGAGGTGGGACAAATCTTCTCGGTCACGCGGGAGCGGGTCCGGCAAATTGAGGCGAAGGCCGTGCGAAAACTTCAGCAGCCAGAGTCGAAACATGCACTGGCATCTTTTCTGGAGTATGCACCCGCCTGGGAAGCGAGTCACGAGATCAGTTAGCGAGATCGGGTCGCGGGAGTAATCCTGCGACTCACAGGCTACTTGGCTGAGGGTAAGCGAACCGAATCGAGTATGTGCGCGGTGGCATTCGATTTGTTCAGTACGTAAAAGTGAACACCTGCTACCCCGTGTTCGATAAGTTCCGTAACTTGTTCGACGGCGAACTTGACGCCGACGTCGAATTGTTTTTCCGCATCGTCGCCGCAGCGAGCCAACGCTTCCTCGAAGCGGGCAGGAAGGGTTGCTCCACAAAGAGACGAGATTCTTTGAATCTGGGCGAGATTCGTCACGGGCAGAATTCCAGGAATCAGTGGAACGTCGATGCCCAGCGCATGACAGGCCTTCTCGAAGCGAAAAAAATCAGCGTTGTCGTAAAAGAGTTGCGTAATGACAAGTTCGCCCCCGAGGCGAATCTTGCGATTGAGGTTTTCAAGGTCAGCTTGCGGGCTCACCGCCTCACGATGCGTTTCGGGGTAACCGGCCACCGCAATGCCGAACTCAGGGAATTGGTCACGGATCAAGGCCACCAATTCGCTCGCATACTCAAGGCCCCCTTCGACCGGTTCGAATGATTCTGTCCCCTGTGGGGGATCCCCTCGGAGAGCCACGATGTTGGTGATATTGCGCGAGGCCGCTTGCCGCAGGTAATCGACCAACTCGTTGCGGGATGCCCCGACGCAGGTAAGGTGCGATGCAACGGGGCATTCGTATCGGCGTTGAACCCGATCTACAATCTCGAGCGTTTTTTCTTGTGTCGAACCGCCCGCACCATAAGTACACGTGATGTAGCTGGGACCGAATTCGATGAGGCGGTCGACATGCTCAAACAGGGTATCTTCTCCCGCTGGAGTTTTCGGGGGGAAAAGCTCAAACGAAAGTCCGAATCGACCCTCTGTATACGCTTCACTGATTTTCATCCACTCGACTCGCTCTCGACTCTTGAAAAACAGGGTGACACGCTCGAAAGTTTGCCTAGAGCACGAGCGGTTCTACCGGGAGGTTTGCGGCAAAACGAGCTCTCTCCGGTTGCGTCAGATCATATAAATCGAGCAGCAATTGCCGGTCTGCCTGATTTTGTGTTCGCCCGCGGCGTGCATAGGTTCTTTGCTGAATTGTAGCGGCAACCTCGGCCGAAACCGCAGTGACTTTACCAAATTGTTTCGCATAATTCACGAAGGAAGGGACGTTCTCGGCAATAGTTCCATAGAGCATATTGCAGATTCCCACCATTTTGCCGGTGAGAATGCCTGTTTGAATCGCGGTCTTCGTATGATCACCAATCAGGCAGCCGAAAAATTGCATCCCGGTGGCAACCCGCTGGGTGCCGCTTTGCACCGAAACTTCTCCATAGGTGTTCTTCAGATTGCTGTTTGTGGTGCCGGCACCCAGGTTGACCCAGCTTCCCAGGTAGCTGTGTCCCAGAAAACCGAAGTGTGCCTTGTTGGAGTACGATGCAATTACGGAGCAACTGACTTCGCCACCGAGTTTGCAGTTGTTTTCGGCCGCCACGTGCGTCCCGATGGAGGAATGCGGCAAAACGACCGACTCAGGGCCGAGATGCAGGGGGCCTCGCAAGTAGCTATAGGGCCCTACGGTGGATCCCCGCTCGAGCAAAATGATTCCCTCTGAAGCGTCGACGGTGGCCGAAGGATGGATAGTCGCAGCGGGACCGAGATAGGTTCCTGCGGCTGCCTCGGTGTAGCTGCCCTGCTGGAGGCGGTGAGCCAGATTGTCAGCCAGAATTTCCAGATGGTACTGGATGATCTGATGCGGGTGGTCCAGCAGCGGCAGCGTAAGCTCTCGCACCGGTATGCTATCGAAGTCGGGTAATGCGGCAAGCGACTGCGGATCGAAATCCCACTGACCGAGCGCATTGGCCGGAATGAGGGCGGCTACGAGTGTTCCTTCGTGGATTACGCGGCCCACTTCTTTCGTCGCCCACCATTCTGCGAGCGCTCGTAATGTGCCGATACTCGGGACGCATCGCGCGTTGAGAATGAGGACGAGTTCGGCACGTTCAAAATCGATCGACTCGCCACAGACGTTGGGTACCGTCCCCCGCAGATGGGGTCGGGTGGCGTGAAGTAGGGGGACTCCGAGCGACTCGACCAATTCGGCGAGTTGATAGCCACCACAGGGAATCATCGCTGCCGGACGTGTGAGTGTCGCGGGGGCAAGGTCAGCGACCTTAGCATCTTCGAACAGTATTATACCCATCGTTTCAAAGAACTCGGGGATTGGCAGCGGGAGTGATGACACGTGCCTCACGCGAGAGAATTTCCAACTTAGGTCGATCCCCGTTTCCGGTCAACTCGCATTCCCGCCCCCTCGCTGTACGGCCATTTTTTTACGAAGAATTCGTAGTTGACGCTGAACGTGCACTTGAGCACTGCTTGGGGTACGTGTGTTCGATACTTGCTCAGTGCAGACAAAGTTCGGCCAACATATTCAGTGTCCAAGGCCAGATTCAGCCATTGCCAGGTGAATCAGCAGTCAACTTATTGGCCTACTTATTGGCCTACTGGTTGCTGCCCTACTGGTTGCCCTACTGGTTGCCCGATGCGTCGGTTGCCTGGACGTTATAGTGCTCTTTTAACGCCTCAATTGCGCCCGAAGCATCACTTGGGTAATATTTTGAGAAAGTGCCATTTAGTATCTCTATTACATGGATTGCGAAACCGATGCCATCCGCCCTCGCAACACGCTTGCCAT
>JAQWPY010000185.1 GCA_029245145.1 Pirellulales bacterium
GGAGGAACAGCGCACCGTCTTTGCAGGAATCAAGGCCGCCTACGATCCAAAAACGCTCGTCGGCAGGCTCGTGGTCTGTGTGGCAAACCTCGCTCCCCGCGAAATGAAATTCGGAACCAGTGAGGGGATGGTCGTTGCAGCCGGCCCTGGCAAAGAGGAGGTTTTTCTTCTCAGTCCCGACTCGGGCGCTCAACCGGGTCAGCGCGTTCACTGACCGACCCGTCAATCATTGGAAACCGATATGACAAAGACTGATGACTAAACTCGTGCACTTCGGATCGATACTCTTTGCCGTCACATGTCTCTCGGGGTGCTCCTCTTCTTTGCTCGACGATCCGGGAGTCTCCTTGCCTCCCGCAGAGCCGGCGCAAACATATTCAACAAAGGCTGTTGCTCTGAACGAGAAAGCCAATGAGCTGCTCGCAATCGATGTCGCTCAGGCGGCAGACCTTTATGATCAAGCCATCAAAGAGGATCCAAACTTTTATCCCGCCTATTGCAACAAGGCCACGCTGTTAGTCGACCAAGATAGCTTCAGCGATGCCATCACTTACTTCAGGCGGCTCGCCGCCTTACGACCACAAATGGCCGAGTGTTACGTGGGGTGGGCCTATTGCCTCAACAGAACGGGGGAAAAGCGAAAGGCCCGGCAACGCCTCCGATTTGCAATTGCCGCGTATAACGAGCGGCTGAGGCAACAACCAAACGATCCGATGACTTTAATGAACCGTGCAGTCGCCGCCTATGTTGCCGGTGAAACCGAGACCGCCTTCAAGGAAGTGGAACGTGTACTCACTTCCCACCCTGATTCTAAAATGGCAAAATACCTTCTCGAGGCGATGCGGGCACCCCAAAAGAAGAACAATCGGTGGGCGATTATATTTGACTGAGATTTCGCACCTCGCGTCAGAAAAGAATAAGGAGGTGATGGTACCCAAAGGTACCACTACCTCTAACCCGAGGAGTATCAGCGCGTTTTAATTTCAATCGTCTGCGGTTTGGCGGAGGCCGCCTTCGGCACGCGGATGTTGAGTACACCCGCCTGTAAACTACCTTGGACGTGCGCGGCGTCGATCTCAAACGGAAATCGGATCGTTCGCTCAAACGACAGCGCACACCGCTCGCGGTAAAAATAATCGCGCGGGATCGAAGGCTGATCTTCCTCCGTCGCCTGCGCTTCTTCTGTCACCGCACCGCCGACCAAGCTCAGTTCGCGGCCGAGGGCCGTGATTTGAAAATCGCCTTCACTCAGTCCCGGAACGTCGATGGACACGAAGTAAGTATCGTCTTCCTCCCACACGTCGAGTGCCGGGTGTCCGCGTCGACCGCTGATCGAGGGGCTCGATTCGTTCTCATTACCGAACACGTCGGAAAAGAGGCGATCCATGTCGCTGCGAAATGAAAGGGCTGGCGTCAGGCAATGGGTATCTATTCTTAACATCGTTATTCCTCCTTTGATGAAACGAAATCATGTAATTGTTCCAGCGCCCGGGTGCATTCGAATGAGCCGCCACCGGGAGGGCGACCCGCGTGACAGGCCTCCGATTCCTTGAAAGGCAATCGGCGTGCCAGCAGAAAATCGAATCTTATAAATCCTATGAAAACAATGATTTAAGAATATTTCGACTTCCCCACTCCATTCTGCCAAAACTGCCAATTTGGCATATTTTGCGGCAGCCGATTCTGCTACCCTGCGGCCCGTTTGAGGTCAGGTGAATTGCGCGTTTTTTCATCTGCAAAAGAGAAACACCAAGTCTTTCGAGATCACTTTATGGAACGCCTCATCGCACGGGTCACGCGGACACTGATCAAGCGACTCCCAAGCGCAGTGCGCAGAGGAATTTGTGGAGGCGTTTACGCCCGTATCGGCAACTCCGACGACTGGATCTACGAGAGAATTTGCAAGGAGCGGAAGCACCTTTGGATTGCCGCTGCACCCAAAAGTGGATCCACCTGGGTGAGTACCGTGCTCGAAGAGGCCCTCGGCTATCGAAAGATTGCTCTCACGCGCTCGTTTGAGCGACTAGAACAGCAGGTCGATTCCAGGCTCCTCTTGATCCCCGGTGCCGGAGAGAATCTTTTCTCTCCGCATCAGCACTGTCGCTATTCGGATTTCGTTGGTGATCTTATCGCCCGGGGGAATATCCGTGTTTTGATCACCGTACGCAATATTTTTGACACGTTGATGAGCCTCCACGATCATAACGAACGCGAAAATCATCTTTTCTCGATGTACTATGCGGACGCTCGACTGTGGAGTTCGCTGAAAACGAAAGAGAACCGACTGCGGTTCCTCGCAGATACCGCGATTCCGTGGTACGCAAATTTTTATGCGGGCTGGTTCTCCAACCTGTCAGAGCATGCCGATCGAATAGCCATCTGCCAGTATGAAAATCTCGTTGAGGATCCGGGCCCTTATCTACTGGAACACTTGCAAGCAATCGACCTTCCCACGAGCAAGGAGGCCGTCTTTCGGGGTCTCGTTGCTGCGGAGAAGGGATTCACCCGCAAAAACAAAGGAATCGTGGGAAGGGGACAGGAGATTCCCGTAGACCTGCGGGATCAGATTGTGCGCGTCTTCCGGTACTATGCGGATATCGACTGGTCGATCATCGGCATTCCGGGGCTGAAAAACTCACAAGCCGCCTGAGGGCATCCCCGCCTGTGACTCGGGATATTTCTTAATGTGGAAAAGATATAACCCTATGAAATTAAATATTTTATAGCGTGTTCCGTCACTGTTCCGCCAGCTCAAGACTGCCAATATGGCGTTTTCTAATAAATGGGGAAAATTATGCCATTTTGGCATTCCTCCGGCCGGACGCTTGTGGAGCACCGATCCGCCGGAGGATACCTGAGCCCATTCCGTTCCCCTAAACCGTACATCCTCACGCACTTTTCCCTTTCCCACGCTGCGACCCCCGCAACCTGTCCCACACCGCTGTTGAGCATTAAATGCGGGCGTTCTATACTCATCCGTTCATTTGACCGAACACCTCGCCGATGGTTGGCACAGGTCCCACGGGTGTTTCGGTGGCAACGAGCCCGGCTGAAGAACTACCATGCGTTTCACGTTGGTCGACCGCATTTTGGAACTTCAGGCGGGACAAGAGATTACCGCAGTTAAAAATCTTTCGCTCGCGGAAGAGTATTTAGCTGATCACTTCCCCCTCTTTCCCGTCCTACCGGGAGTACTGATGCTGGAAGCGATGACCCAGGCAGGGGCCTGGCTGGTACGACACGACGAAGATTTTATGCACAGTATGGTTGTGCTGAAGGAAGCGCGCAACATTAAATATGCTGATTTTGTTGAACCTGGATTTCAACTTGTGGTAAATGCAAAACAGATAAAGCAAGATGCATCGACGACAACCTTCAAGGCAGAGGGGTCCGTGGATGGGAAGGCTCATGTCAGTGCGCGATTGATCCTCGAACGATACAACCTTGCCGATACCCGGCCGAATGACGCGCCGCTGGATCAAAGAACACGCAACGATTTACGTCTGCTTTTTGAGCGACTGTACCGTCCCGGCGAGGAAAGTTCTTGATGGGACACTCGCGGTAGACGCAAAATTACACCGGAACCAGCTGAGAGTAAACGAAAATAAATCCCATTCAAATCCAAAGGCCTACCAAGCTGTTTTGACTACTTTCCAACAGTGCTGGCTGGCGATGGGATAAAGACATAAGTATTGTTTCAAAACAAGGAGAGGAACCTTTTCCATGCCGTCTAAAGAAGAAGTGTTTGAAAAAGTGAGAGAATCTCTCGTCGACGCGCTCGGTGTTGACGATGATGAAGTGACACCCGCGGCAACGCTTGTCGGCGACCTGGGAGCCGAGTCGATTGACTTTCTCGATATCGTATTCCGCCTCGAAAAAAGCTTCGATATCAAAATTCCACGGGGCGAGTTGTTCCCGGAAGACATTCTCACCAACAGCGATTATGTGGTAGACGGTAAGGTAAATGCCGAGGGATTGGCGGAGCTGAAAAAGCGGATGCCTTTTGCAGATCTGTCGAAATTCGAAGAGAATCCGGCCGTGCAGGAATTTGCCACCTCGCTTACCGTGCAGGATATGTGTAATTACGTGGAGAGCAAGGTCTAATTGACCGTGACAAAGGCTAATATCTCGTTATGCGCTGGTTTTGGATCGATCGGTTCACGGAATTGGTGAGTGGGGAGACGGCCACCGCCATTAAGACGGTTTCTCTCTCCGAGGAACACCTGCATGATCACTTTTTGGGAATCCCTACGATGCCCAATTCGCTCATCCTCGAGGGAATGGCGCAAACGGCAGGTATGTTGGTCAGCCAATATAATGCCTTTAAGGAACGGGTGATTCTCGCCAAAGTTCCCCGCATCGTCTTTCACTGCCGAGCGGTGCCGGGAGATACACTCACCTATCGTGCCAAACTGGAAGCGATCGAAGAAAGTGGGGCCCGAGCCACCACCACGAGCCATATCGGGGATCAAATTCAGTCGGAGGCGGAAATCTTATTTGCTCACATCGACCGAGAAACGGCGCACCGGCCCTTGTTTGCAGGAGCCGATTTCGGCGACCTGCTCAGGTCACTGAAAATCTTTGATGTGGGGCGTAATCCGGACGGATCTCCTTTAACTTACCCGGAGCATCTTTCAGCTAAATCGTCGTAAATTGAAACGGAAAAATCATGGAAAGACGCGTTGTCATCACCGGGATAGGCTGTGTGACCCCACTGGGAACCACACCGGAAGAACTTTGGGAGCGTCTTCAAAAGGGAGAGTCCGGTGTGGGCTACACGCAGGCCTTCGATGCAAGTCAATTCCCGACCAAATTTTCTGCCGAGGTACTCGATTGGGATATCGCCAACGAGGGAGAAGACCTCAACCTCTGGAACAAACGTGGAAGACATTCAAATTTTGCGGGAGGTGCCGCAAAACAGGCGGTCACGGCCGCCGACGTGGTGGGCAACGTCGACCCGACTCGCTTTGGCGTTTATCTGGGCAGTGGCGAGGGCCAACAAAACTTTGCTGCGTTCACTGAGATGGTGCTCTCAGCCATCGATGATGACGACCAACTCGATATTGCGGCATTCGTAAAAAAAGGGATGGAGGTACTCAACCCCGTCGCGGAACTCGAACAGGAGCCGAACATGCCTGCGGGGCATCTGGCAAGTATGTTCGATGCCCAAGGGCCCAATGCGAATTGCCTGACGGCGTGTGCTGCAAGCAGTCAGGCGATCGGCGAAGCGCGCGAGTTAATCCGTCGAGGCGACGCAGATGTAATGCTCTCGGGGGGCACGCACAGCATGATCCATCCTTTTGGTGTCACCGGATTCAATTTACTGACAGCACTTTCGACGCGGAACGATAACCCCCAAGGGGCCTCGCGACCGTTTGATCGCGACCGCGATGGATTCGTCCTCGGAGAGGGTGCCGCCATGGTGGTGCTCGAGGAATTGGCGCACGCGCGTGATCGAGGGGCACATATTTACGGGGAAATCAAAGGCTACGGATCCACCGCCGATGCGTTTCGCATCACCGACACACACCCGGAGGGGAGGGGCGCAATTCGTTGTATCCAGGCGGCACTCGCAGATGCCAACATCGCACCCGAGCAAATCCAATACATTAATGCACATGGCACGGGTACGAGCGTGAACGATAAGGTGGAGACGCTCGCGATCAAGAAATCGCTAGGCGATGTCGCTTACAAGATCCCGGTTTCCAGCACGAAAAGCATGATGGGACACTTGATCGCAGCAGCCGGGGCAACAGAAGTTATCGTCTGCTTAATGGCAATGCGCGACGGGGTTTTGCCGCCCACGATCAACTACGAGACGCCCGATCCGGATTGCGATCTCGATTACATCCCCAATGAAGCGCGCGAAGCGAAGTGTGAATACACACTCTCAAACAGCTTCGGTTTTGGCGGCCAGAATATCTCGCTGATCCTCGGATCGGCAAATTAACCGCTACGGTCCAATCGTGGGGGGCTGATCGAGAAGAAAGTCGCGCGGGCCGCGGGTCGTATAGTACGGATAGGTAACCGCGGCGGTCGGCGGACCGGCGGCACCCACATAGGCTCGCGGATTCTGGACGCAGGGACCGCGTTGATTTCCATGAAAGCCGCCACCCTGCATCGGGCCGCACGGTTGACCGTTGGCCATCATGGTATAGCTGCCGGCACCTTGCATCCCACAGACGCTGCACGCGCCATTGCAACCGGGAAGGCACCCTTGCTTCGCTTTGTGCGCACAGCCGATGAAACAACCAAGGACAATGAAAGGTAATAAACTCCGCACGACGTTTCCCATAACCAGTACATCCTTCAGCGTGTTTTTTGATACTCGCGGTATCCAGCGGCGGTGGGGGCTGATAACCCGTTCTTGGTATCGGCGGAATAATCGTCAGAATCCAGCCAATCGATAAAAACCATGGTTCGCACGTCCGTTTGACGCTCACCCTCTGCGGACGCCACAGGTGCCTGAGGGTTGCTAGCATTTTCCGGACCGCTTGCCTGCTTGTTGGCACTGAAGGTGGCTGCTACGGTTGAACCCCATGGTTGCCACCATCGAATACATTGAAAAGATGATCGAAACTTTTGCCCTGGCGCACCAGGCAAACGCTTCGACCGAAGCGCGGCTCGGAAACGTCGTCGAGTTGAAGCCCTCACTGGCCGACGAGGTCATGATCACTGCCGATCTGCATGGCCATCGCCCCAATTTCAACGCCATCCGTCAAATTGCTGATCTGGCAAATCATCCCAAACGCCATCTGGTCATCCAGGAAGTCTGTCACGGTGGTCCGAAATATACGACCAATGGCGGGTGCATGTCGCACATGATGCTCGAAGATGTTGCCAAACTTAAAGTAGAATTTCCTCATCAGGTCCATTTTCTCATGAGCAATCATGAGTGGGCTGAACTGACCGACTATCCGATTCTCAAAAATCAGCAGATCCTCAATCTCCTCTTTCGCTCAGGCATGCAAGAGATGTACGGGCCGGCAACAGATACTGTGCGTAACGCTTACCTTCCCTTTCTCCGCACGCTTCCGCTGGCTGTCCGTGTTGAACATGGTATTTGGATCAGCCACACTCTGCCGGAGAATGTGGATCGAGAGGGATTCAATACAAAATTGCTCGATACGGAAATAAACGATAGCGATCTTGAGGAAAACGGCCCCCTGTTCCGCTTTATCTGGGGCCGCGATTTTCGCCAGGCCAATGCAGAGGCTTTCGCGCGTGCAGTAGACGCGGAAATACTGATCCATGGACATGAGCCGGCCGAAGCCGGCTTCGAGGTCCCCAACGCGGTGCAAATTATCCTCGACAGCCACGGCGATAAGGGAACCTACATGATGATTCCGATCGGCAAACGTTTTTCTCAGCAGGATCTGGTAGGTCGCATCAAGAAGCTGCGTCCTACCGCCGCATCCGGGTAGCCGCGTCTTCTCGGCCGACTGGCATGCGGTTTGCTTCCTTAAAGAGGTAAGGCCCGGAGCTTGCTCCGGTAACCCGGCCACTGCGGGGCCGGGACAGAGAAGTACGGCGAAAGAGAGTTGGCAATCGATTTCGGGGCCGGAAGCTCGGAAGAGGAAGAGAAAAGGCACAAAAGGAGATCGCTGCTAAGCGATAGTCGATAAAGGATTTATCAACCTTGGAGGGCCGCGAAACGACGTGCGGCCGGCGGCTCGGAAGGGCCCCATGGAGGAGAGGTACAAGAGGCAGAGAAGTTGGCAAAAAGGGCGGCCTTGGCCGCCCGACACCAGGCGAGCCTGAGTCCTGCGGAACACGGGATTTCGGGCTCGCCTGTTGTATTTTAGTGTATTATTTTTGAACACATGTATCAAAATGATACGCAGTGAGGTGGATCCTGATCGACCTGGAACGACTGCTTTTTCTCAAAACCAAAAAGTTTTTCGGGCCCTCTCGGTCCAGCGGTCGCTTGGCCACGCTCCGGGGTTTAGTTTTCCGAGTACCCCAGCCAGAAATACGGCATGAACGCGCCTCTTCCGTTAACCCGCTGCCCACTGCATCGAACGGTGACACTCGCTGTCGCTGCGATCTCGATCATTGTATTCCACTCTTGGAGTGCTTCGGCCGATACGGCGAGATCAACTGCACACCAGGATCCAGTCGCGCACCTCGACGCGTTGATGCGAACGCACTGGGAAGAGAACGAGATCTCGCCTTCATCAGCCGCCACCGAGGGCGAATGGTGTCGACGTGTTTTTCTGGATGTGATCGGGCGGATTCCGACACTCGATGAACTCGATACGTATCTGAAGGATAACTCGGACGACAAGAAATCTCGGCTGGTCGAGCGCTTGCTTTCAGATCAGTACAGCGAGGCATACACTCGAAATTGGGCCAACATCTGGACCAACGTGCTGATCGGTCGCAGTGGTGGCAGCGAGCGAAATTCACGAACCAATCGCCGGGGGATGCAAGTCTATCTCGAAGAGGCGTTTAGAGAAAATCGCCCTTATGACCAAGTGGTCACCGAATTGATTAATGCTCGGGGGACCAGTCGGCCCCCCACTGCATCTGACTCGGCCCGCGATTTCAATGGAGCGGTCAACTTCCTCGCTATGAAATTGGGGAATAATCCGAACGATCCCGAGTACGGCACTCAAGCCACTGCAAAAACTTCGCAGATATTCTTGGGGCGGCGGGTCCAATGCACCCAATGCCACGACCACCCGTTCAACCGCTGGAAACAAAATCAATTTTGGGAATTCAACGCCTTTTTCAGACAAACGGTAGCCCTGCGGCGGTTTGAAGGTGGCCGGAATATTTCCTTTATCCAACTGGCCGAACAAGATTTCCAGGGACCGACTGGTGAACCCGAGGAAGCAGAAATTTTCTACGATCGGCGGAACGGGATTCGGATGGCTGCCTATCCGGTCTTTACCGATCGCGATGGAGCGCAAACGAAACTTTCCCGCAGCGGGTTTATCGAAGATATTGATCGGCGGGCACAACTCGCTTCCCTCGTAAGGCAATCGGGCTATCTTCCGGAGGCGCTCGTGAATCGCTACTGGGCCCATTTTTTTGGCCACGGTTTTACCCAACCGTTCGACGATATGGGTCCCCACAACCTGCCGTCGCATCCCGACATTCTCCAGTACCTGAGCGAACAATTCGTCGCCTCCGGTTACGATCTCAAAGAACTAACCCGTTGGATCACACTCAGTGAGGCCTACGGACTCTCGAGTCGTCTGGGGGCACACAACGAGGCGGATAATCCGACTCTCGGGGAAACTCCGCTATTCAGTCGCTTTTATCCGCGACAGATGCGGGCCGAGCAACTCTATGATTCCCTCTTAATCGCAACCCGCGCAGATAAAACTGGTCAAACCACCGCAGACCAAGAGGGCAAGCGCGCCGAGTGGCTTCGCCAGTTTGTGATTGCTTTCGGCACAGACGAAAATGATGAAAAGAGCACATTTAATGGCACCATTCCCCAGGTCTTATCGCTCTTTAATGGCGACCTGATCCAACAATCGATCGTCGCTGAGTCTGGAAGTTTTCTGGGGGAGGTGATCCGCGATGGGGAAATGACGCCTCGCGAAAAAATGGATCGCCTTTTCCTAGCAGCCTTCTCGCGCAAATCGTCGGCCAAAGAACGCCGATGGGCAAATCGCGCATTTGCCAACAACGAGAGTGCGACGGCGGCATTTCAAGATGTTTGGTGGACGCTACTCAATACCAATGAGTTTATTTTGAATCACTAAGAATAAATCGGGGAACGAGATGCCCGTTGCGGGCGTAGCATACTAAGGGATCAACACGATGTTACATTTCAAATCGCGGCGTGACACATCAAGGAGACACTTTCTCAAGCACCTTGCTGCCGGTGCTGCCTGGGCCGGACCCGCTGCGCACTTCCTTTCCACGCTTCAGAGTCAGGCGGCGGAACTGAAAAAAAATCAGAAATCGGTGATTCTCCTTTGGATGGGTGGTGGTCCATCGACCATCGACATTTGGGACCTCAAGCCGGGCGGCATTACGGGCGGCCCTTTCAATCCGATCGGTACGAGCGGTGATCCGCAAATTTGTGAACATCTGCCTAAAATGGCTCAGCAGATGCATCATATGTCGATCGTCCGCTCGATGAGTACCCGCGAAGCGGATCATTCGCGAGGGCGGTATTACATGCACACCGGGTTTGTTCCCAATCCGAGCGTGGAACATCCCAGTTATGGTGCGGTGGTCGCGCATCAACTGGAGCAGACCCGGCCGAATCTCGAAATTCCCCCCTTTGTTTCAGTGGGTGGCAACAGCACGGGCCCCGGTTTTCTGGGGTTAGCCTATGCCCCATTTATCGTGGACTCGAACGGTCGCATCCGTGATTTGGAAATGAAAACCACAGAATCACGGTGGCGATCCCGCATGCAATTTCTCAACCAACTCGAGTCGCAATTTATTTCGCAAAACCGTGGACCTGCCGCCACCGAGCACCGAAAGATATTGGAGAAAACCAATCGCCTACTCACAAGTACACAGATGGAGGCTTTCCGGGTCGATGGGGAAGCACAAAGCGTGCGAGAGGCCTATGGCAATACCGCGTTCGGGCGAGGGTGTCTGATGGCCCGCCGACTGGTCGAAGTGGGCGTGCCCTTCGTCGAAGTCGATTTGGGTGGTTGGGATACGCACAGCGACAATTTCAATCAACTGGAGACGAAACTTCCAGAGATGGATCAGGCGATGGCCGCTCTGGTGGCCGATTTGACGGATCGCGGAATGCTCGATCAGGTGGCCCTGTTATGGATGGGCGAATTTGGTCGAACTCCGCGAATCAATGGAAATACCGGTAGGGATCATTGGGCACGCAGTTGGAGCGCGGTAGTGGGTGGTGCCGGTTTCCAACGTGGGATTGCAGTGGGTAAGACCAACTCCGATGGCACGGAGGTCGAAACGACCCCCTATTCTTCGGAGGACCTCATGGCTACGGTACTTCAGAGCATCGGTATTTCTCTCGATACTCGCTTCACGGCGGCCAACGGTCGACCGATGAAAATTGCGGGAGGAGGGAGACCCATCAAGGAACTTCTTGCCTGACGAGCGTCGGATTCAGCGTGTCGAGAACTCTTTCTGCAACTTCCGGCACCTATCGACACATGCTCCGCTTGGCCCTGCCCGTGTTGGCAGAACAAATGCTTTTCGCGATGGTGATGCTTACGGATGTTTGGCTCACCGGCCGCTTTCTCAAAGACGCGCCACAGCTCGCAGCGATCGGCTTGATTGCATATCTCCTTTGGTTTTTAAACAGTTTGTTCGATTTTGTGACGATTGGTACCACTGCACTTACGGCGCGATTCACCGGCGGCGGGAAAACAACGGAGGCCCGTCTCGTCACGAACCAGGCAATCCTTATCGGTATCGTGCTCGCGGCCATAGTCACCGTGATGGGGTTTCTCGTTGCCAAGCCGGCCGTTTTTCTGCTCGGCTTGGAAGACGAAGCCGCCGCTTATGCGGTTCGTTATCTCGGTTTTATTCTTCCGGTCGTTCCCGCCATCATGGTGCAGCGGGTCGGGATTGCCGCCCTGCGGGGAGCTGGGGATATGGTGACCGCCTTCTGGGTGATGAGTGTGGTCAATCTGATAAATATTTTTGTGAGTTGTGTCGGGGTACTCGGATTTGGGCCTTTTCCAGCACTCGGCTGGGATGGGCTGGCACTCGGTACCGCAGCGGCCTACGTGACGGGTGGGATACTCGTACTGAGTTTGTTAATCAAAGGTCGCAGTGGACTTCGAATCGAAGCTCGCGCCATGCGGCCAGTCGTTCCTATGATCGGTCGTTTGCTAAAAATTGGTATTCCAGGTGGCGCGGACGTCATTTCGATTATCGGGTGCAATCTGTGGTTTGTTTCCTTGATCAACCATCTCGGTAATGAGGCGGCCGCTGCCCACAACGTGGCAATTCGACTCGAATCGCTCGGCTTTCTCCCCGGAGCAGCCTTTTCGATGGCAGCTACGACTCTGGCAGGGCAATATCTCGGAGCAGGTGACGCAGCCCGCGCATCGCGAAGCGTACTGCTGGCATGCCTTACCGCCTGTGGAATTATGAGTGCCGTGGGAATCGTTTTTTTCTTCGGTGGGCTACCACTTGCCGATTTTTTTCTCGCCCCCGAGGATGCAGAGATCGCGTCACTTTCCGCGCAGCTTCTACAAGTCGCCGGGCTTGCGATGCTTCCTCTGGCAATCGAAATGGTGTTAATCGGTGCATTGCGGGGGGCTGGCGATACGCGGTGGCCACTCCTCTTCACCTTTGTAGGATTTTTGGGGATCCGCATCCCGCTGGCATATGTCGCCATCAATGTTTTCGATTGGGGCGTTGTAGGAGCATGGTACGCTATGCTGGTCGATCTTACGGCACGTTGTTTTATGGTCCTCTATCGCTTTTATCATGGTGGATGGAAAAAGATCCGTGTTTGATTTACCGAGGCCACGTAGGGCGCGGAATGTGCTTCGACACCAAAGTGGCTTTGATCGATATCTCGGTGCATCGAACCGAAGAGACAATGCGGCGGAAGCATGAAAATACAACGGAGTTTCATCGTCGGTTGCGTGCTCGCAATTTTTCTCATGCTCTGTCCGATGCCAGAGTTGAATCGATTTCTGCGCTACGGGATGGACCTTTTACATGCGCCCTTTTTTGCGCTTCTTGCATTTTTCCTCGATCAAAAACGCAGGAAGCATCCACAAGGGATGAGTGCGCCGGTGCTTTGGACACTTCTCTTGCTTCTCGGCCTCCTACTGGAAAGTGTACAGATGTGGTTTGGTCGGGACAGCAATTGGCATGATGGACTTTCCAACGTTCTGGGTATCTTCGCAGGCTTGTTTATTTCCTCGGCTCAATACTCGACAACGACTGCTGGTAAATTAAGTGGCCATCTCATTGCACTATGCCTGATCGCCGTTGCGAGTTTTCCTGGTGCACGCGGTGTCTGGGATGCGTGGGAGGCCAGACGCATGTTTCCCCAGCTTGCAAACTTTGAATCATCGTCCGAGTTATTGCGCTGGAAAGCCCGCGAAGCAAAGCTCACCCGCAGTCGCAAGCACACGATCGAAGGCGAATTTTCCGGGCGACTCGCATTACGCCCGGGACGTTATCCGGGAGCGTCGCTAGAACTTCCCCAGATGACTTGGCGCGAAAAAGACTCGCTCACGTTTGGCGTGACCTGGAATCCCGATCTTTCGCAGCGGCAAACAGACGTTTCCCCCACTCTTCGACTGCACCTTAAACTGGAAGACCGTGGACCGAGCGAATTATCGGCAGACCGCTTTGAAACAACGGTCCTCGTGAAACCGGGAAAAAATAAATTTTATGTCCCCATCGACGACATCCGTCACGGGCCGATCCAACGCACTCTCGACCTCAACGAAATGGTCCTTTTTTCTATTTTTGTGACAAATCTGGAGGAAAGTACACTTCTTTTTCTTGATGATATCCAGCTTGAATAAAAGGCGACCCGAACGAGAGAAAGGGCGTGGATATCGCTTCGACGTACATTTTTTTATACTTCAGGTCAGCCCGAGTCGCGGGCACTAGAAGAAATGACTCCCGTTTCAGCGCGTAGCGATTTTCACTAACTCTGCGTTCCACCGACTCTATGCACGGCATCATATTTTTTCTCCTGCAGCGATACGCTGATCATGCCTTTGGGGCAGATGGTTGGGCTCATCTTTTTGAAGAGGCAAATCTTCCCTTCAAGACGTACTCGCCCGCGGAGAGTCATCAGGAGGCAGACCTACTTCAGCTCGTGAATGCCGCGGCAAAAATCGCCGATCGACCAGTGAATGAGATCGTCGAATCATTTGGGGAATACATTGCCCCAGAACTGCTGGCCCTTCATCCAAAACACGTTGATAAAAAATGGAGGACTTTGGAACTTCTCGTCAATACCGAAACTGTTCTGCACAACGTTGTGCGACATACAAATCCTGAAGCTGATCCTCCGGTTTTGCGGGCGCAATACGTCGATAAAAATGAGGTTCAACTCATTTATGCCTCACCGCGAAAATTGTGTTCTTTAGTCAAGGGGATTGTTCGTGGAGTCTCTCAACATTTTGGGGAAACCATTCACGCCAACGAAGATGCCTGCATGCATCGGGGCGATCCATTTTGTAGCTTCCGCTTTACTCGCGCCGACCGCGAGGAAACGATTACTTCTTACGATTCCGAGTTCGGAGATACGATCGCCCTCAAGAGAAGCGGGTCGCAGGGAGACCAGAGTAGTGTGAGTGCGTGGGAATTGCATCCGGTCACGGAAGGGTCGGTCCCTCGGGATGGTCAAGACGCAATTAATTCACCGGTGGCATTTACCCACTTCGGTAACTACGGTGTCTCGCAGGAATTAGGGCGTGGAGGAATGGGGGTGGTCTATCTGGCCACTGACCCCAACCTCAATCGTGAGGTCGCCATCAAAGCGCTGCTTCCGGAGGTCGCATCGCAAGCGGTCATGCGAGAACGATTCGTACGGGAGGCACGAAGTGTCGCGAGATTGCAGCACGATCGCATCATTCCCATCTTCCATGTCGGAGATGAAGACAACATACCCTACATGGTGATGCCACGCTTGATAGGGCTAGATCTCGGCGCATGGCTCGAGGAGGGCAACAAACCATCGATCGCACGCGCAGTTAATATCTGTCTACAAATTGCCGAGGGACTGCAGGCGGCGCATGAGCAAAACATCATTCATCGCGACATCAAACCAAGTAATGTCTGGCTCGAGGCTCCCAGGGGTGACGTGAAACTTATGGACTTCGGACTTTGCTACGCAGGCGAGACGAACGAACAGATCACCGCTCACGGAGCGATTGTGGGCACCCCGCTTTACATGGCACCGGAACTCTCCGATGGTGTCGTGACACCGCAATCGGACATCTACAGCGTGGGGATCATCTTCTACCGGTTGCTGGCGGGCAAACCACCCTTCGAGGCAAGCACGCCGGTCGGTGTTCTTGCCCGAGCGCTCACTACCACTCCATCACCCATCCGCGAATCCAATGCTGAGGTACCGGAAGAGTTGGAACACTTTGTCCTCGCAGCGATGGAAAAAGATCCACAACAGCGCATCGCGTCGGCTCAGGAGTTTTACGATCGTTTGCAGGAAATCCAGTCGACCCTAACGGGAAACGTGGAGCAGAGATAGCTTCAGCGGCCTTTTGCATACGTTTTGTCCCTGTGGGTTCCTGCTCGAGTAGTTTCCCTTAAAATAGGGGTCGCATCGGGTATCCCGTAACAGGCCGGGGGGTATTTGGCTCGTTGGGAAAAAGTTGCTGTCGGGAATAGACGCCTCAAACGGACGTACCACTCGAAAGCGGCCCTCGTAGCTCAGGGGATAGAGCAACGGTTTCCTAAACCGTAGGTCGCAGGTTCGAATCCTGCCGAGGGTACTTTTGTCAAAACGTGGACGCTACGGATCACTCACCTGGAGAAGGCAATGCAAAAACTACTGATTACCGGCGGCGCCGGATTCATCGGCAGTTGTTTTGCACGCCGCTGGATCGAAAAACAGAACGTTGATCTGGTGAATTTCGACCTGCTGACCTACGCCGGGCACCTCGAGTCGCTCGAAGATGCCCGACAAAGTCCGCGGCATACGTTTGTTCATGGCGATATTTGCGATCGCACGACGGTCGAACAGGTTTTACTCGAACAAAAACCGAACCTGATCTTGCACTTGGCGGCCGAGACGCACGTCGATCGCTCGATCGAGCAACCGGCTCCCTTTGTCGCCACCAACGTGGTTGGAACCGCCACCCTACTCGAAACGACGCTACGCTATTGGCAGCAACTCGGCAGTGCCGAAAAAGAGAACTTTCGCTTATTGCACGTCTCGACCGATGAGGTTTACGGGCCGACCGATTCGGGGCAGCTTGCCTGTGAAGGCGATGTCTATGCACCCACCTCCCCCTACGCCGCCTCGAAGGCAGCGGCGGATCAACTCGTGCGGGCTTATGGCCACACCTATGGGTTGCCCGTGATCATCGCCCACCCGACCAACAACTATGGACCCTACCAGTTTCCAGAAAAACTGATTCCCCACTTCGTCTTTCAAAGTATGCGAGGCGAGTCGCTTCCGCTCTACGGTGATGGTCAGCAGCAGCGCGATTGGTTGTTTGTCGAAGATCACTGCGAAGCGCTCGAGATCCTGCTCGCTGAAGGAAAACCAGGGGAGAGTTACCACGTGGGGACTCAAAAGCTGCGATCCAATCGGGAGGTGGCGGAAAACATTTGTAACAAAATCGACAAAGTGCAGTCGGCGACCGCTGGCGACGTGAAGGAGCGCATCGTGTCGGTAGCCGACCGCCCGGCGCACGATCACCGCTACGCGCTCGATTGTACTAAGATGCAACGCGAGTTTGGCTGGCGCGCCAAGACTTCTTTTAACGATGGTTTGCAGCAAACGGTCGAGTGGTACTTAAAGCATCCGGAATGGATCGAAACGGTCAGGGGAGATTATCAGGGACAGCGGATGGGCTTGCTCTGAACGAATACTTTCACTCCCATCGGAACAGCACATGACGCGCTCACCAGAAATCGAGGCTCGTGGAATCCTGCTTGCAGGCGGAACCGGTTCTCGGCTCGCACCGCTGACCGACCAGATGAGCAAGCATTTACTTCCGGTAGATGAGACACCCATGATTTGCTACCCGCTCGGTACGCTCATGCAAGCGGGTATCCGTCACATCTTGATTATCTCCACCCCCACGCATCTGGCGGAATATAAAAAACTTCTCGGCAGCGGAGAGACCCTCGGAGTGAATTTTGAGTATGCCGAACAAAAACATCCCGAAGGTCTCCCACAGGCGTTGACGATCGGGGCCACGTTTACGAATACACACCCGGTCGTCCTCATGCTCGGCGATAACATCTTTTGGGGAGGATCCCTTATCGAGCGATTAGGGACAGCCATCCGCGAACCGGAGGGAGCCACGCTATTTGCCCTCGAGCAACCGAATGCCGAACAGTATGGTGTCGTCGAGTTTGGCAGCGAGGGTGAAATTCTCGCGCTAAGCGAAAAACCAAAGGCTCCTAAGTCGTCTTGGGTAATTACCGGGGCCTATGTCTTTGATCGCCATGCGGCAGAATTTGCAACCGCCCTTGCGCCCTCCGCCAGGGGAGAAACTGAAATGACCGATCTGCTCGAGTGTTATCGATCACGCGGATTACTCAGAGCCGATCGCCTCGAACCGGAGACCCGTTGGTTCGATGCGGGTACCCATAAAAATTTAACAGCCGCTGCTGAAGCTGTTGGCGAGGCCCGACAGGCGGGCAATACTTTTCTGGGAAAGCCAGACCGCATTGCGAGTGCGAACGGTTGGATTGCCTAAAGCGAGCCGGCACGCTTGCGGCCCATTCTTTACCAACCGAGCTTAGTCGGTTGACAGTCTTCCCGCCGGGAGAGGACAATGTCCAAACTTACTCGGACTCTAGAGAACCGTTCCATGCCTATTCGCCCCCTCATACTCTTTCTCGCCGTGGCTCTTTTGGCGGGGTGTGGCAGAACAGCCTACGAGGAACAATTTGAGCGTTCGCTCACTCACCTCCGCAACGAAGAACCGTTCCGCAGTCTTTGGC
>JAQWPY010000204.1 GCA_029245145.1 Pirellulales bacterium
GAGGGGGGCGATTGGCGGGATTACTTGAATCCCGATTCCTTGAAAGTACTGCCGCAGGTCTGGGTCGAACCAAGTTTGGCGGAGGCAGTGAGCGGTGAGATTTATCAGTTCGAGCGGAACGGGTATTTCTGCGCTGACCCCGATTCCCGCCCCGGGCACCCGGTCTTCAATCGCACCGTGACGCTGCGTGATCGGTGGGCCAAAATTACGAAGCGATCCAAGGCCAACGCCTAGGATCAAAAAAATCTGGCTTTTCGAAAAATTTCTTTGGCCGCTTCCTGGTCATTCGCGTAGAACCCCCAGAAGCGAGCGGCCGGGGCTGCCGAAAATCAGGCTTTTTGGCTCTTGCCGCAGCTACTGAACGTCGATATAGTAGGTATTCATTTGTTCACTATTCGGCCTGAAAGTGCGAGTGGGCCCCATCGAGCGACGCGGTCGACTTGCGGGAATAAAGTTTCTTTACGATAAATGGGAGACAATCACGATGATTACATCGACGCGCAAAGGGTCACGCAACGAATCCACCCCATCCTCGGACGACCAAATGTCGAAGAAAAATACAAGTAAAAAGGCAACCAAATCAAAAACTGCCGCCGGAAAGTCCTCGCGGGACAAAGGTTCCACCGGCGATGCCTTCTCCGCGGGCGATGCATTGATTCAAAACAACCCCCAACTCAAAAACACGTTGCAGCAGATTGAAAAAGAGTTTGGCGAAGGTTCGATCATGCCGCTGGGATCGGCGCAGCAGGGCCGCATCAAAGGTGTCTCGACCGGATGCCTCACGCTCGATCTCGCCCTCGGCGGTCAGGGAATTCCTCGCGGGAGGGTCGTCGAAATGTTTGGGCCGGAATCGAGTGGTAAGACAACACTTGCCCTCCATGTAGTCGCTGAGGCTCAGGCGGCGGGCGGGATTGCCGCTTTTATCGATGCAGAACACGCGCTGGATCCGAGTTGGGCAAAGAAATTAGGTGTCGAGTTGGAGACCCTGCTCGTCTCGCAGCCGAACCACGGTGAACAGGCAATGAATATCTGCGAAATGCTTGTTCGTTCCAATGCGGTTGACGTGGTGGTGATCGATTCGGTAGCGGCTCTAATCCCCCAGAAAGAACTGGAGGGCGAGATTGGTGACACGCACGTTGGGCTTCAGGCACGGCTGATGAGTCAAGCGATGCGGCGACTTACCGGCGCGATTGCGAAGAGCAAGACGTGTGTCGTTTTCATTAACCAGATTCGCGAAAAAATCGGCGTCATGTTCGGTAGTCCGGAAACAACTCCCGGGGGACGCGCTCTGAAGTTTTATTCGTCCTGTCGAATCGACGTACGTAAGATCGGCCAACTCAAAGATGGAGAAGACGTGGTCGGTCAGAGGGTACGGGCCAAAGTGGTGAAAAATAAGGTTGCCCCGCCCTTCCGTTTGGCTGAGTTTGACATGATGCACACGGACGGAATCAGTTATGAGGGCGATATTCTCGATATGGCTCTGGCAGCGAAGTACGTGGTCCGCAGTGGGGCGTGGTTCCGCTACGGCGACGTTCAACTGGGGCAGGGTCGAGAGAAAGCCAGGCTGTTTTTAAAGGAAAATCCGGAAGTCACTCAGAAATTGCGTGAGGAGGTGTTAACCGCCGGCGGTCACCACGACATGTTGGCGGCAGCCAAGCCAGCGGACGCCGAGGCGACGGAGTCGGAGAGCGAGACGGTGTCGGCGGGTTGAAATCAGATCCGGTCGACTCGATGATGGGGCCTTAGAGATCCCTCTTTGAGGATCGTCTTTCGGGTCGGGGAGGAGTCGAAGCTGGGCCGTGATAACAGGATTGGTTTTCCGCATTGCCGTAGGTTGCCTGAGAGTGAATGTTTTCACTCTCGGCTTGAGATGGTTGCTGTCTCGCATGTTGCAGCGGTCGCCCCGTCCGATCCTTTTATTTCTCGCTTTTGCTCCCGTTCTCTCGGCAGCAGAGGAAGTAACCTCGGACGAAGAGCAGGCCGGATTGACGGTGGCCGTGGCGCTCGAGCAAGTGCTCACCCGTGTGATCGCCGATGCCGAGGTTTCGGTGGTTCCCATTGCAATATTTCGTACCGGAGGCGTGGCGGAGTCGGACCGGGGCATCGGCGGTCGAGGTTTTCGAGTCGCTGATCCAGAGAGTACTCCCTCACTCGATGCGGTCCCCGATATTTATGCCACGGGCGTGGTGGTGAGCGATCAGGGTCTCGTGCTGACCAACCACCACGTCATTCGGGGTGCTGAAAAGGGGGCTCGCATCTTTATTCGCACGCCCGGGCGACCGCTTTGGGATGAAATGCGGATCAAGGCGAGCGACCCCTACGGTGACCTGGCGATCCTCGAGGGAATTTCGCCGGACTACGCTCGGAGGAAGTGGCGGCCGATGCCGCTGGGCGACGGTTCGGCGCTGAAAAAAGGTCAGATTGTCATCTCGCTCGGAAATCCTTTTGCACTTGCCCGCGATGGTGAAGTGAGTGCGGGATGGGGCATCGTCTCAAATCTCCGACGCCGCTTACCGGCGGAGAGCAACACGGCCGGTGGTCCGGCGCGGCCGACGATGCATCACCTGGGAACACTCATCCAAACCGATGCAAAGTTGAATCTGGGCGCGAGCGGTGGTCCGCTGCTGAATCTGCGCGGCGAGATGGTGGGGCTTACCACAGCGCTTTCGGCGATCGAGGGGCACGAACGCGCGGCCGGCTATGCGGTGGCGGTCGATGCGGCGTTTCGACGGGCGCTTGGGTTGTTGATGCAGGGGCGGGAGGTCGAATACGGTTTTATGGGTATCCGGCCGGGCGAGCTTAAGGAGCGAGAGCGTGCCGCCGGTCGGCGCGGCGTTCGCGTGCAGAGCGTGGTGAACGGCGGCCCGGCGGTGGGACACGTCCGGCGCATGGACGTGATCACGCATATTGACGATCAGCCGGTCGAGTCACTCAGCCAATTGTTGTTGACCATCGGGCGGTCAGCCGCGGGAGAGGAAGTCGAGTTGCAGGTCACGCGCAACGATCGGCGATTGATGATTCCCGTAACGCTGACCAAGAATCGTGTGTGGGGCGAAACGATTGCCACGGCGGGACGACCGTCGTGGCGCGGGATACGGGTGGATGTTCCAGCGGCGATGCGACCCTTTGCAGATGTTTGGCAAATACCGGTCGGGTGCGTCGTCGTGCGGGAAGTCGTCAAGGGGAGCGCGGCAGAGAAGGCCGGAATACGCCCGGGGATGCACATCGATCGCGTTGGCGATTCTCGCACCGAAATGGTGGAGACGTTTTATCGGATTGCCGGCGGTTTGCAGGGCGCGGTCGAAGTTGAGGTACGCGATTTACGCGGAGGACCCGCGGACCGATTCGAGATCGGTGAGACTCCCTGAATTCTCCACTTCCGGGTGCGGTGGCGTTTGCCGCTGGTGACGGTCGAGGTGAGCGAGTATCATGACACGCGTTGCTGCCTTCGCATGCCTTCACGGCAATTTGACGGAGCGCCCTTCTGTAGTGATCTGCGATCAAGCCTGTGGCGGGTGTACACATGAAGACCGACGAACTGCGTGAAAAGTATTTAAGTTTTTTTGAGGGTAAAGGGCACAGCCCCCAACCGAGCGATGTGCTGGTCCCGACCTGGGATCCCTCGGTCCTTTTCACGCCCGCCGGGATGAATCAATTCAAGGATCACTTTCTCGGAAAGGTGAAACTCGATTTCACTCGAGCGACCACCTGCCAGAAGTGTCTCCGCACCGGCGATATCGAGAATGTCGGCCGGACCGCTTACCACCACACGTTCTTTGAGATGCTGGGGAATTTCAGCTTCGGCGATTATTTCAAGCGGGATGCCATTTTTTGGGCTTGGGATTTTTTGACCGACAAGAAATGGCTGGGGATCGCTGCAGAGCAGTTGAGTGTGAGTGTGTATAAGGATGACACAGAGGCGGCCGACATCTGGCATGATGAAATTGGCTTGGCCACAAATCGCATCGAATGGCTCGATGAAGACGAAAATTTCTGGCCCGCCAGCGCGCCGAGTCAGGGCCCAGACGGTATTTGCGGGCCGTGCAGCGAGATTTTTTTTCACGATGAGCACGGCGGTGCCGTGGAGATCTGGAATCTGGTCTTTACGCAGTTTCAGCGGGTCGGCGACCCCCCCGATAATTTGCGTGCTCTACCGAGCAAGAACATCGATACCGGCATGGGGCTCGAGCGCACCGCCGCCACGTTGCAGGGGGTGGAAACTAATTTTCATATCGATTCGTTGCTCCCGATCGTGGAGGCGGCAGCGACGGTTTGCGAAAAAGAATACGTATACGATTCGGAGGATGGGCGACGCTTACGGCGAATTACCGATCACATTCGGGCCTGCGCGATGGCAATCCACGAGAACGTTTATCCGGGCGCGCAAAAAGAGAAGTATGTGATACGCCGGCTGCTTCGTCGGGCCGTTCTTGATGGTCATCAAATGGGATTGCGCGAACCCTTTTTGCATCAGTTGGTCTCGCCCGTATTCGAGGTCATGCAGCGGGCCTACGCCGATGTGGCCAATACGGTGGATCGGGTGGCGAAGGTGGTCAAGAGCGAAGAGGCAAATTTCTTTGGCACGATCGATGCGGGACTCGCTCACATCGAAAAAATATTCAAGGACATGCGCTCCAGCGGACAGCAAGCGGTCGACGGGGTTCAGGCGGCAGAGCTTTATCAGACCTACGGTGTACCGGTTGAAATGTTCGAATCGATGGCGGCGGAGAATAACTTTGCATTCGATTGGGACGGGTACCACCGGGCGATGCGCGATCACGGCGAGGCATCGGGTAAGGTGAGTCACGCAGTCATGGGGATGCATGGTCCAATCGACGCAGCAAAGCGAGTATTGCACGAAGTCGAATTTCTCGGCTACGACGTCCTGGAAGCGGACGCCAATTTGAAGTTCGTGATTGCCCAGAACCAGTTGTGCGACCACTTTCAGGAACTCGGACACGCGTCTCCTGCGGTGTTGATCCTCGACCAAACCCCCTTCTATGGTGAAAGTGGTGGGCAGGTGGGCGATCAGGGGGAAATTGTCGGTGAGGGATTTCGCTTTCAGGTGACCGACACGCAAAAAGAGGGCAAGCTTCTGCTTCACTCCGGCCACCTGCTCGAAGGAGAGATTCGCCCCGGTTGTCGCGTGATGGCCCGCGTCGATATGCAGCGAAGAACAGGTATCCGCCGCGCGCATTCGGCCACTCACCTTTTGCATCACGCGTTGCATCAGCATCTCGGTCAGCATGCGCAGCAACAGGGCTCCAAGGTCGAGCAGGACTCGTTGCGGTTTGATTTCAGCAACCCGCAAGCTCTCTCCACGGAACAAGTACAGCAACTGCAGTCGGAAGTTCAAGAAAAGATTGAGCAAGCGGCCTCTGTGACGTCCAGGATCTTGCCTCTGACTGAGGCAAGAAATTGCGGCGCGATGATGCTCTTCGGCGAAAAATATCCCGACCCGGTGCGAATGATCACGATCGGCGACTTCAGTCGGGAACTGTGTGGCGGGACGCATCTCGAAAGCACCGCGGAAGTGCAATGTTTCGAAATTGTTTCCGAAGAGAGTGTTTCGGCCGGGACACGGCGCATTGTGGCGCTTACGGGAGAAAAGGCGCTTCAGCACCGTGAGGCGGCAAGTGCTGTGTTGTCCAAACTGGCGGAGCAACTGAAGGTCGATCTGAAACAAGTTCCGGCAGCCGTCGAGTCGCTTGCCCGTTACGTTCGAGACCTGAAGAAGCAAATCGACCGGCACGAAATGAAGGGAACGGAATGGAGTGTGGCAGGATTAGCGTCACTCGATCAGTCGTTGCCCCAACTCCTCCATGCGACAGCCAAGGTATTGAACGTGGGAATTTCCAACTTGTCCGATCGATTTGAAACGCTTTGTGCGGAACGTGAATCGCTGGAATCGCGACGCGAAGAAGTCGGGTCGCGAGAAACATTGTCGGCTGCCGACATGCTGGAAGCGGCCGAGGATGTGGCTGGGGTAAAGCTGGTCGTTTGCGATGTTCCGGGGGGCAACGCGAATTTGTTGCGGACGTTGATCGATCAGTTGCGACGCGAAAGCGACGCGGTGGCGGCCCTATTGGCCACCCGTGCGGCCGAGGATAAGGTGCTGCTGGTGGCGGGTGTGAGCGATGTTTTAGTCGGTCGTGGACTCGATGCGGGTCGTTGGGTGACGGCAGCGGCCAAGGTGGTGGGTGGCGGTGGCGGAGGGAAGCCGGGAATGGCGCAGGCGGGAGGTCGCGACGCGGCGAAAATACCCGAGGCTCTGAAAACGGCACGGGAATTTGCCATCGCGGCACTCGACTCGTAGGGCCGCTTGGCAGCCTATCTCGGATGAGATATGTTTGCCATCCGCAGGTTCAGTTTTGATGGACTCTTCGAAAGTCGGAGAGCCATCCATCTCGAGCGATTGATTCTAAAAGGAGAACCAAAGTGGCTTACACCCTTCCCGAACTGCCCTATGCGTACGACGCGTTGGAACCTCATATCGATGCGCGGACCATGGAAATACACCACACCAAGCACCACAACGCATATATTCAAAAAGTCAACGCCGCAATTGAAGGAACGGATCTCGAGAATTTAAGCATCGATGAATTGGTCGCAAACTTGGATGGCGTGCCGGAAAATATCCGCGGCGCCGTGAGAAATAACGGTGGTGGACATGCAAATCACAGTCTTTTTTGGACCGTGATGAGTCCCGATGGAGGTGGTGCTCCGACTGGAGCCGTTGCAGCGGCGATTGATGAAGATCTCGGTGGCTTTGATGCGTTCAAAGAGGCGTTCTCCCAGGCGGCTGCCACCCGATTTGGCAGCGGCTGGGCTTGGCTCTGTCTGGATGGCGGTGGCAAACTGCACGTCTGCTCGACGCCCAATCAGGACAATCCGCGGATGACGAGCCTCGTCGACTGTCCGGGAACCCCCATCTTGGGGCTCGATGTGTGGGAACATGCCTATTATCTGCACTATCAAAACCGCCGACCCGATTATGTGACCGCCTTTTTTAACGTGGTCGATTGGAATGCTGTCGGCGAACGCTATCAAGCGGCAAAAAGCTAACTTCGACCGCGTCCCCAGCCGGGGAACATGGTTTCATTCAGGTCGGCTCCGGAAAACCCGGGGCCGATTTTTTTTCGCTCACTGCTTCACGCCGATACCGCATCGTCCCTATTCTGCCGCTGGCTGCATTTGTATCTTGCTTGCAGAGCATTCATGCATCGCGGTCCTTTTCTTGCTTGTCGGCGAGACGCATCTGTTTTGACGTTGACCTCCTCAACCGGTCACCTATAATCCGCGCCCCAAGGCTTTTTGCCGCGCAATGTTTTTCCCGCTAGGAGTCGATTTTTCGACGAGCATTGCACGGAAAAAACCGAAAAGAAAAAGAACGCCCATTCGCCCGATTTCCGGTTGTCACCAAGGGTTTTGATTATGCACACGGTTGTAAAAAAAATCTTACCTTGCCTTGCTCTCTTGCTCGTGGCCAGTGGTTGTCAAAGCGGTGCAGGATCGGGATCCTGGAAGTGGTGGGGTGGTGCTCAAAATGTAAAACCCGATTCGCAGTCCGCGTTGGCGGGAACGCCGTATGACGGCGTGGAGTTGCCTTCACAACAGGTGCAACCACCGCGTGTTGAAACGGGGGAACCGGCACCGAAAAAAACGCTTGCCACCTTGCCACCGGGAACGCCCACATCGAAAGCCTACGCCTCGACGGCAACCCCTGCCGCGCACAATGTTTCCCCGGACAATCCGGCTTCGCGGTATCCGAGTACACCCTATCCGGCAACCGCGTACCCGAGCACGCCGTACCCCAACGAGCCGAACGCCGCGGGACAGACCGCAGTGGCCGATGCAACACGACCAGGCCCCACGCGGGTCGCCGGGGTTCCGCCACAGAGACAGCAACCCACCTATCCGACCACGTCGTTCGGCCCGGGCGTTCCTCCGTCGGCCGTAGCGCCCCGAAGTGAACCGCCGGCCACGGTCGGCACCTACCCCTTCGGGCCCGGCTCACAGCAGAACGTCTCGACGCCTCGAGCCGAACCTACGGCGACACCGCCGTCGGTGACGTCTCCCCTCGGTCCACGCTATAACTCCACG
>JAQWPY010000200.1 GCA_029245145.1 Pirellulales bacterium
TTCTCGGGGGATAATCTCGAGCGACTCGTGCAATCGAATATCCTGATTTTGATTGAGCAAATCGTTCAGTCGCGAAATCCCGAACTCTCGCCGCAGGAGGCGGAACAAGTCGCAGTTCGTGCCGTCGCAAATCTTCCCGAAGAGATGCGAGCCTCGATCGAGCCGGCAGCTCGCGCACAAGTAAATGAAAGTCGAGGGCGGGTCGAAAAAGAATTGACCGAGAGCATCGTCACGATCGGTGTGGACTTTAGCGGTGACGTAAAAAACAGGCGACTCGCCAAGACCATGGCCAGTGCGCTGCTGGCTTACCGCGAGGGAGATCTCGCCACATTTAACGAAGCGATTGAAGCATATCGAAACGCGATCGCAGAAAAAAAACCGGCTGAACTCATCGATTCTCCTTCGATCTTGCAGCGCACAATTACAAGCATCTTTGGTTCTTTTTATGCTTTCGAGGCTTGGTTCAACCGATGCGATGCCTTTTTTATCGCCAAGGTGTTGTACATTTTTTCTTTTCTGCTCGGCGTACTCGGACTTCTCATCTGGCGGCAGCCTCTTTTGCGGGCAGCCTTCTGGTTGCTGGTCTTCACCTTTGCACTGCACACGATCGCACTGCTTGCGCGGATGTACATTTCGGGGCGGCCACCGGTAACAAACCTTTATTCATCGGCCATCTTTATCGGTTGGGGCTGCGTGCTCCTCGCCATTATTCTGGAATTGATCTATCGGATGGGGATCGGCACGATTGTGGGCTCCGTGATCGGTTTCCTCACACTGTTGGTCGCCTATTTTCTTGCGGCAGACGGCGATACCTTCGTCGTGTTGCAGGCGGTCCTTGACACCCAGTTCTGGCTGGCAACCCATGTGGTAGCGATCACGCTTGGCTATTCCACCACGTTTCTCGCAGGCGGCCTGGGAATTCTTTACATTCTCTTTCTCTTCTTGTGGCGATTCGGCCTTGCTAGCCAAGACGAACGGCTTCGCGATGAACTTCCGCGAATGATTTATGGCGTACTCTGCTTTGCCATCTTTTTCAGCTTTGTGGGCACCGTGCTGGGCGGCCTCTGGGCGGATGACTCCTGGGGGCGATTCTGGGGATGGGATCCAAAAGAAAATGGTGCACTGATCATCGTGCTCTGGAATGCGCTGGTACTCCACGCGCGGTGGGCGGGCCTGGTGCGAACGCGGGGTCTCGCCGTGCTCGTCGTGGCAGGTAATATTGTGACCGCCTGGTCCTGGTTTGGTGTCAACGAACTCGGTGTCGGGCTGCACTCCTATGGATTTAAGGAGGGCGTCCTCCGCAACCTCTTGATCGTCGTCCTCAGCCAACTGTTGATCATCGTGATCGGTTGCCTCCCGCTAATGCGAGATGGCAAAAACACGAGCGCGAGCACAACTTAAGAGTCGAACGTCACGTACCAAAAGCGTAAAGTTTCGCTCAGCTTTCCGTCGAGGGACGTGCCGAAGGCTGAACTCTTTTCTGGACGTCGGTTTCCAGAACACCAAAGGTCATCTCATGCCGCTGCAGCGACATCTGCAAGGCACCGAGCAATCGCTTCGCCGTAAAATAATTCATCACCAACCGCTGACTAATTTGGATTGCCTCCGGGGGAGGGCCAACAGGCTGAGAATTGAGACCTACATCAATAATCAATTCTTCCGGCGTGCCGGTCACGCGGCAAAAATTGGCATAGCTGGAAACGGCTCCGCTCGTGTCGACGTGGATTGTGCGGCGAGTGTCATCTTCGTTTCCTTCAACATTCGTTTCAGTCTTGTCGGCCATCGTGTTTTCTCTCCCACGGGGATGAATAAGTACGATCCAGGAACGAATGCAGCGTAAAGGGAAGCGAGCCCGATTGCAACCACCGCAGGCCTCACTGATCAGTCTTCGCCCCCGCGAGGGATCACAAGGGCCAAGAGTTGAATCATTAAAAAAAGCAACATCAGGCCGGCCAAGACCCAGGGCAACTTGGAAATCCACTGAGTGAACTTTCCTAGACCTGCTGCATCCGAAAAACTGAGAATGAAAGCCGAGATAATCATGAGAAAGAGACCACCCAGCAACAGGCCGCAGCCGAGCGATGCCATGGTTCCCTTGAAGGCCGTGCGCTCGCCGCGGCCGTCGAGATTCAGTCGCACCAATCTTCCCCGTTTCATGCTTTTTTCAGCCGCTTCCCGTACCTCGAGGCTATGCGTCACCGTCCGCCAATCTGCGGGCGAATCGGCGGCGGCGGCACATTGGGCCATAAGATTGCCAGCCGGAAACGTTTGCTCACCGCTTGCCGTCTTTACGGTCCACTGCTCGGATGCATTCAATCGCAACTCGCAACGGCCGGCTGAACCTTCGATCAGCAGATGCGCTGCAGCATCATCCTGGAAAGAGCGGAGGGCACTCCAACGGACCAAACCCCCGCTCCGACTAGCGCACTGCACGTTCAGAGGGACCGGTTCGTCGCCGAGTCGCATCGCCACAATTTCGTTCATCGGCCCGGTCGCTACCGACAGCAGCGTTGCATCCTGGGTGAATGTTTCAAAAACATTTTGTTCCGCGTCGGTCGCAAACGCTCGCTCCATTTCAACTCGCTCGATTTGCCCCAACTCCGAAAAAATATTTTCTTCGAGACCGGCAATTGCCTGCTGGAGTGCCCGAACCATCGGCGAGCAAAAGAGCGGAAGCAGCGGAACGATCTTTCCGACCGCGTCACCCGCAAGTCGTTCCACCTCGTAGGCTGTGAAAACCGCATTTGTCAGAGGATGAATAAGCAGCGACGTTCCCTCGAACGCCTTGATCGACTCGATCACCCGAAGCAAACAGGTATCATCCTCAGATCCGCCCAACACCAAAGTGTCAACGGATAAATCTCTCAGAGCACCGAGGTCAAATTGCTCCCACGCACGCTGGCTATACACCACGCGGTGATTGCGGCTTTCGGCATACTCGGTGGTGAGCCGTCTGAGAAACGAGACGTTACCCAAAATCGCAACATTCATGAATTTCCAAGCCGCGTCGGATTAAAGTCGCCGAATGTGATACCCGCCGTCCACGTGAAATCGCTGACCGGTGCTGAATGGAAAACGATCCTCCACCAACGCCTGCACAGCGGCCGAAACGTCATCCACTTCTCCCCAGCGGGCAATCGGTGTTAGCCCCGATTCGATAAGGGCATCGTATTTCTCCGAGACCGGAGCTGTCATGTCGGTGCGGATGACCCCGGGACAGATTTCGAAAACCTGGATATCCGATTCTGCAAGTCGGGCGGCGAGCAACTGAGTCATCATCCCCATTGCTGCCTTCGCCATGCAGTAGTCTCCGCGATCGAGCGAACCGGCGTACGCCGAGATCGAAGAAACGTTGATTATTTTTCCTCGGGAAATCTCGTCGGACTCAATCTGCAGGATCATCCTCCGCGCTGCTTGCTGCGCGAGGAAAAAGGGGCCCTTAAGATTTGTAGAAAAAACCTGCTCCCAACTCGCTTCGGTTGTCTCCAAAAGATCGACGCGTTCCGCCGGCGCAATACCCGCATTGTTGATCAGCAGATCGAGTCGGCCGAATCGATCGCAACAGGCATCCAGCAGACGGCATCGATCCTCGGCAACCCCCACATCTGCTTGTATGGCCTCGGCGACTCCCCCGGCGTCTTCAATCGCTGATACCACCGCGGTTGCCTGCGATTCACTTCGCAGAAAATTAACGACAACCGCATAACCACACTCGGCTAATTTTATGGCCATCGCTCGACCGATGCCTCGCGAACCGCCAGTGACGACCGCGACCGGTTGCTGATGCATCAATCTGCTCCTTCGAAGGTGCGGGGGCACTGCGGGGGCACTGCGGGGGATAATCGGCAAAGCAGTCAACTACAGAATAAATTGACTCAAATCTTCATTCTTGCTCAAGGCATCGAGCCGCTCTTCCACATACGCAGGGCTGATTTTCACCGATCCCATGTTCATGTCGGGCGCTTCGAAGGAAAGTTCCTCGAGAAGTCGTTCCATGATGGTATAGAGTCGCCTCGCGCCAATATTTTGCGATTTTTGATTAAGTTCAAACGCATACCCGGCAAGTGTCTCCACTGCGTCGTCCGCAAATTCGATACTCACTCCCTCGGTCTGCATCAGAGCCGCATATTGTTTTGTCAGTGCGCCCCGCGGTTCGGTCAAGATACGGATAAAGTCATCTCGCGTCAGATCGGTCAATTCGACGCGGATCGGGAATCGCCCTTGCAATTCCGGCATCAGATCGCTGGGGCTCACTTTGTGAAAAGCACCGGCTGCCACAAAAAGAATGTGGTCGGTCTTCACATAGCCATAGCGAGTTTGCACCGTGGTACCCTCGACAATCGGCAGCAAATCCCGCTGGACCCCTTGTCGCGACACATCGGCTCCACGCCCCCCTTCGGTGGCGACAACCTTGTCCATCTCATCGAGAAAAACAATTCCGAAATTCTCCGCCAAATCGATCGCACGCGCGTTGACCTTCTCTGAACTGATGAGCGACTCACATGCCTCCTCAAACAGGACCTTGCGAGCCTCTGCCACGGTCATCTCCCGCTGCGATGCATTACGCGGCATCACTTTCTCGAAAAGCCCCTGAATATCGAAGTCCATTTGCTCTGCACCCATGTTGGTAAACATCATCGGGGGAGCCTTTTGTTCAACCGTAAGCTCGATTTTTCGCTGTTCCATCTCACCGGCGAGGAGCATGGCTCGCATTTTTTCTCGGGTCCGCTCATGCCGTTCCCGCAACGCGGTCGCATTGGCATCGGTCTCAGAAACAAGGGGCATGGGTGCGAGAATCTCCAGAAGTCGCCCTTCGACCCTCTCGTTCGCCTGTGCCTCGACTGCCGCTCGCTCCTGATCTCGTACGATCACCAGCGCACTTTCAACTAACTCGCGAATCATGCTCTCCACGTCGCGACCGTAATATCCCACTTCGGTGTATTTGCTCGCCTCTACCTTGATGAAGGGGGCAGATGTCAGGTGGGCTAAACGTCGGGCAATTTCCGTCTTCCCTACTCCGGTGGGCCCGATCATCAGAATGTTTTTTGGCGCCACTTCGCGACGCATTTCCTCATCGAGTTGCTGTCGGCGCCAACGATTGCGAATCGCAATCGCAACGGCCCGCTTGGCCGCGTCTTGACCCACAATGTGCCTATCGAGTTCGGCGACGATTTCTCGCGGCGTGCGACACTGAGTTGGCTCGTTCAATCGACCGCCTCCATATCCTCGATCACGATCTGTTCATTCGTATACACATCGATTTGACTGGCAATCTCCAGTGCGCTACGAACAATTTCGTTCGCCGAGAGGTCTGAATGGGCAACAAGCGCCCGCGCAGCAGCCGCCGCGTAGTTGCCGCCGGAGCCAATTCCCAGGATGCCGTCGGTTGGCTGGATCACATCACCGATGCCGGTTACCAGGAGCGTGTGCTCGGCACTGACCATCAGGACCATGGCCTCCAGTCGACGCAGGGCCCGATCGGTCCGCCATTCTTTTGCCAACTCGGTAGCAGCCCGCGGAATATTGCCCGGATGATCTTTCAGCCGCCCCTCGAGTCGCTCGAGAAGAGCAAACGCATCGGCACTGCCGCCCGCAAATCCGGTGATCACCCGGCCGTCGAGCAACCGGCGGATTTTCATGGCGTCCGCCTTCATGATCGTGTCCCCAAGCGAGACCTGACCGTCGCCGCCGAGGGCAACCCGGCCTTGATGGCGAACCGTGAGAATCGTCGTGGCGTTGAGCTTCATTGTTAATCGAAAGCGGGGTTCCTGCAGGTGAGAACTTATCTTCTACGAATCGGCGGCATGTTGCCAGGGGCGACCTCCTTGGCTGGTGGCCCGAACATCATCGAATCGGTATGCTACATCTCATGTCCGCTGCACGCAGTCCTCTGTTGATGTCACCTGATGAAACTGCCCTCTGGGTCGTCGATGTCCAGGATAAATTGCTCCCGCTTGTGAAGAATCCGTCTCATGTGGCCTGGAATATCGGGCGAATACTCGAAGCTGCTTCTGGAATGGAGATCCAGATTGCGACCACCGAACAGTACCCAGAAGCGCTCGGCAGCACGATTGCCGAATTGGCTCGATGGACCGATAACGCGTTTTCCAAAAAATCGTTCAGCTGTGCGGCAGTTGAGCCATTGGTGACTCAGTTGGAGTCGCAGAGGCGGACGAAACTGCTGCTGGTAGGCCTGGAAACCCACGTCTGTATCCAACAGACGGCCCTCGACATGCTGGCCCAGGGGTACCACGTTTTCCTGGCAGCCGATGCCATGAGTGCCCGATCGGAGTTGGACCACCAGGTGGCGCTCGACCGGATTGCCGCGGCCGGAGGTGTCATTACCACGACTGAAGCGATTCTCTTTGAATGGTGCCAGGTGGCCACCGGAGCAGCGTTCGAACTCATCAAACCGCTGGTGCGGCAGACCCCGCCAACGGCCTCAATGGACTGAGACGCGAGCCCTGGGCGAGCCAAAGCCATCCTACTAAAGCTGCCTGCATTACTTATGTCGCCCAAGCTTCCTATTATTTAAAAAATTAGTGACCCGGACGCTTGCAGAGGCTTCCTTTCACCCTATATTGACCGAGGTTACTGCAAGACCCATCGGTCGACGCAGTACCGGCGTGAGTCATGGAAGAATGAAGCCCTCTCGGCAGCTTGCCGTGAGGAGACGCATTGATGCGAAGGTCGGCTGCATATGCTGGTACTATCACGCAAGGTTGGTCAAAAAATCCTCATCGGAGATAAAATCTCCGTCACCGTGGTTCGCGTCGGGCAGGGCGGGGTACGCATCGGTGTCGAGGCACCCGATGAGTTGGAAGTCGTCCGGGAAGAGCTCAAGTCGGACGCGGTCGGCGAGAGCAAGTCGCCTGTATCTCGATTGCGTGCACCGAAGTAAATCGCGTATCGGTAGATCATCGCACGTAGATCATCGCACAGTGTGCCTCAATGGCCCACCTTGATGTCTCATGCGGCTGTGACTCTACGGGCTGACTCTACGGGCCGGTGCCCCCTTGCGCCTCGTTGGCTTCGACACGTTCGCTCAAATTACCGTCGAGATCGACGCCGTGGTTCCGTACGTACTCTTTGAGCCGATCAGCTTTTTCTCGTGCCAAAGGCTCCTCGCCACCGAGGCGATTCTGATCGGCATCCACGTACTGGGGTCCCCAAGGGATTTTCTTGCCCCCCGCCGTCAACAGTTGGAAGGAATAGCTCTCAGTGGAACCGATGATCGGTTGCCGCGAAGGCAAGATACTTCGTAGAGAGAACCGGTGCCAATCGTCGCCGAGTACGCTTGCAATCGTTGCTCCACCGCGAATCCTTCCATCTTGCCACACTTCCCCCGGTCGGGGAGGACGAAACGGAACACCTTCAATTCTCGGCAGCGTTTGAAGGGCAGGGGACGTCACCAGCAATGCATCGAGCGGCAACAGCACGCCATCACGATCGACAATACAGTACGATGACGCTTCCGAGCCGCTCATCGTGTTATTTTCAACCCGCGCAACCGGCTCACGATACCGCAAATCCACGACCACGCGTGGTGGTTGGAATTTTTCGACCTTTTCAACCTTCTCCACCCAAGGATGATCCTCGATCGCAAGGCTCAATCGCTCGTTGAGTCCGGGGTCGAGGAGCGAGAGTTGATCGTCGAGGCTTGCCTCGTGCACAACCTGCTGCAAAATAGCATCCCGATCGACCCAATCGCTTGCATTCGAGATCTCGATGTTGGCCGGATGCAAACTGAATTGGGGACTCCAAGGCGCTGCCTGCCAGACCATCTGCCACCCCCAGTAAAGCGAGGCGGCAAGCGCGGTGAAGAGAAGGGGCAGGGTGAAAAGAAGCGAAATTTGTCGCACGCTGCCTCGACGACGACTCAACACAACACAACCTCCCTCCATTTCGGATGTGTGAACGCATATTTTCAGGATAAATGTTTGACGGCGGTCCATTGCGGAAGGCGCCGCGCGACGAAGCTACCAGATTTCCAATTGCAGTTCTAACTCAACACCCAAACGATCGCGAACGCTATTTTGGATCATCTCAATTAATTCGATCACATCCTTTGTTGTGCCACCATCCCGCACAACCACAAAATTGGCGTCCCGCTCGCTCATCGCTGCACCTCCCGCGGTCGCCATCTTCAAACCGGCTTGTTCGATAAGCAGGGCGACACTCGTGCCCTGGACGTTTTTAAATAGACAGCCCGCTGCTTGATGCGCAAGTGGTTGACTCGCTTTCTTCACAATCCACTGTTGCTGCATCCGCTTAGTGAGAGCCTTTGGATCGGTCGGTTCGAGTTCAAAATCGGCTTCCAAAATCACGAGTTCATCCAAACTGCTCTGACGGTAGCTAAAGTCGAGATCTTCCTTGGCGCGCTCCAGGATTTCACCGGTGCGTGTCATGACCACCGCCCGCGATGTCCACTGTCCGATGTCACCCGCGTGGCCGGCTGCGTTGGTATGCAGTGCTCCGCCGATCGAACCGGGAATGCCCACCAGGGACTCTAAGCCGGACAGCCCGGCTCCCACGGCCGCCGAGATCACGTGGGCGAGCGGCGCTCCACCGGCAGCGCGCACTCGGTTTCCCTCCACTTCAATTTTTAAAAATGCGTCTGCCTCAAGCGAAGCAATAACGCCCTTCACGCCGTCATCGCGAACGAGCACGTTGGAGCCTCCACCGAGGATTCGCATCGGCAACTCTTCTTCGCGGCACCGCGTGACCAGAGACATCAAAGCATCCTGAGACGGGGGTTGGGCAAAATATTCTGCCGCACCCCCTAATTTGAACCACGTCCGCTCGGCCAGCGGCGTGTCCTGCTCGACAAAATTCTCCAGACCTGAAATGAAAGCCATGCAAACCCTTCCTACTCGGCTAATAATCCCTGCGAGCAGTTGGAAAAGTGATCCCGAACGGCGACATCCGACCTTCTTGCCGAGTGCCAATCCAACCTGCTGCTATCGTACGTCCGGTTCGGCCATGCAACAAGCCGCAAGGCGCGCCAGAACCTGATGTCACACGATGAGAGTGAATCCATCCACACCGTTATTTAACTCCTTAAGTGCAATCCCAGGCAATCTCCGTACGCGGCCCCACGGTTGTAGTACTACACTCGA
>JAQWPY010000206.1 GCA_029245145.1 Pirellulales bacterium
CACCCGCGAAGGCCAGATCATCGGGACCCCGAGTTACATTAGTCCCGAACAGTGCGAGTCCCGACCCGCCGATGCGCGGTCCGACATCTACTCGCTCGGGGCGAGTTACTACAAGATGCTTACCGGCGAGCGTCCGTTTGCCGATCAAACCACGCCGGTCGCGGTGATGTATGCGCACTGCAACGCGGAGCGACCCGATCCGCGGGAAAAAAATCCAAACGTTCCAGCGGCTGCCACCGAGGTCGTACGTCGGGCAATGGCAACGCGACCGATCAATCGCTACGAGAATATGGCCGAGATGGAGCAGGCACTCGCGGACGTGGAACGCGAGTTGGCGAGCGATCTGCCGAGTCGCCGCCCTGCGCGTTGGGGCAGTGGCATGGGTTGGATTGCCGGCGGCCTGCTGGTCACTCTCATTCTTGCATTCTGGCTTTTCGGGCGCGGATCAGCCCTTCCTTCGGGTGAGCCGATTCGAGTCGGAGTGCTTCATTCGCTCAGCGGGACGATGGCCGACAGCGAGCGTCCAGTAGTTCATGCGACGCTTCTGGCAATCGAAATGCTCAATGCGCGCGGCGGCGTGTTGGACCGACCGGTCGAACCGATTGTGGTTGATGGCAGGAGTCGCGCCGCAAGTTTTCAAAACGGGGCCGAACGTTTGATTGAAGAGGACCATGTAGTGACCGTCTTCGGCTGCTGGACCTCGGAGAGTCGCAAGACGATTGTCCCGGTATTTGAGGATGCCGATCATTTGCTGATCTATCCCGTGCAGTACGAAGGATTGGAGGAATCGCCCAATGTCATCTATCTCGGCGCGGCACCAAACCAACAGATTCTGCCGGCGATCGATTGGCTTCACAATGAAAAGAAGATGCGCACCTTTTTTATGGTCGGTTCCGATTACGTGTTTCCGCGAATGGCGGGAGAGATCATCAAGGATCGGGTCGGCGAATTGAGCGGCGAAATGCTGGGAGAAATTTATCTGCCGCTTGGTGCGCTCGATGTCGATCCGGCGGTCGATGCGGTCGAAAAGGCGCAGCCCGATGTCATTCTTAATCTCATCAACGGAAGTACCAACGTGGCGTTCTTTGAAGAACTCCGTAGTCGTGGGATCACACCCGAGCAAATTCCCTCCATTTCCTTCAGCGTGGGCGAAGCGGAATTGGCCCGCATGGATCCCGATGCGATGGCAGGCGATTATGCGGCCTGGAACTATTTCCAATCGATCGACTCACCGGCAAACGCGGAGTTTGTGAAGGCGTTCCGGGCGAAATATGGTCCGCACCAGGTGATTACCGATCCGATGGAGACTGCCTATGCGGGCGTGATGCTCTGGGCGGCAGCGGTCACCGAGGCGGGGAGCACGGACCCGGGCGCCATCCGCCGGGCCATGCGCGGGGTTCGCGAAGAGGGGCCGAGCGGCGCGATCCGCATCGATCCGGCCACGCAGCACGCCTATAAGACACCGCGTATCGGTCAGATCAGGGCTGACGGGCAGTTCGATATTGTTTGGCAGGCGGAGCAACCGGTCAAACCAGAACCGTATCCCACCTCGCGAACGGCTGCCGAGTGGAGAGCCGCACTGACCGATCTTTATCGGGGTTGGCAAAATCAGTGGTCGGCTCCACTGATGCAGGAAAAAAACAAGAAATAGGTGGTCCCAGGGCGAAGCCCCCCGGCAATTCTTCGTTGGCCCCGCATTTCCCATCTCGACGCGGTCGGCTTGCGGTTTATGATGACCAGAAGCCTCGCGTCCCGGGAGGGGAGAATCTCGATGAAAAAAACGTTTGAAGTGGTGGCCGTGCTGATTGCGGTCTTGGTGATCGTAGCCGTCGTCGCGGTAGGGATTATTTTTCGCGAGGTGGCAGTGGAGAAGACCGCCTGGCGTCCCTGCCTGCTCTCACCGCCGGAATATCCCGAGCAAGTGGCCCTGGAGGATGGTTTCTATCTTGATCGTGTGCAGCCAATTCTCGACCGGCGGTGCATCGCATGTCACGGTTGTCTTGATTCGCCCTGCAATCTCAAGATGACCAACTATCTGGGGATCATGCGGGGAGCCAAGGGGCAAAATCCAGATGAGCCGCACCTGTTTGCCGAGGAGCCGATCCGCCTGTACGACGCACCCTCGATCGAGGCATGGCGCGAAAGAGGTTTCTGCGCGGTGGTCGATCGGGAGTCGGCTCCGCTCAACCGGCCGGGCCGGTCGATCCTCTACCGGATGATTGCAGCGGGCGCGGAGTGGAATCAACCAAACTTTAGTCTCGAGAAGGTCGAGCCGGTCTACCGCAAGGCCGACGCGCACCTCTGTCCGTGCAGCGAAGGCATCGACGACTATTTGCAGAAGCGACCTGCGGCCGGAATGCCGTTCGGACTGCTCGGCCTCTCGCAGGAGGAACTCGGCGTCTTTTCCCGCTGGATTGTCGCCGGTGCGCCGGGGCCGACGCGCCGCGAGATGGCCACCCGCACCGCATCGGCCAAGCCCGAAGTGATATCGCAGTGGGAAGCGTTTTTGAATCGATCCGATCCGCGGTCTCCGCTGGTGAGTCGCTATATTTTCGAGCACATATTTCTCGCCAGCGTGACCTTTGTAGAGGCCCCGGGCGAATTTTATAAATTGGTCCGCTCGACCACGCCACCCGGTAAGTATCCACTGGAACGGATCATCACGGCGCGTCCTTTCGACACGCCCCACCTGCCGGGGGTCGACCGATTTTATTACCGGTTTCAAAAAATAACTTCTTCGTACGTGCAGAAATCGTTTTTCGTGTGGTCGCTCGACGATGCCAAACTCGCCCGACTCGATGAGTTATTCTACAAAACGTCCTGGCCCGAGGGTGGTAATCTTGATCCGGGATACAAAAGCCATAATCCCTTCGAAGTCTTCGCCGCAATTCCGGCGAAGAGTCGCTCGCTCTTTTTGCTCGAGGATTCAAAACTGATTGCCAGCGGCATGATCCGGGGACCGGTCTGCGTCGGCAATTTGGCGACCTATGCGATCAAGGATTACTTCTGGGTCTTTTTTGTCGATCCCGATGTCGATCCCTCGGTCCAGGATCCCGAATTGGGGCTTAAAAATTGGGACGATTTTATGAGCTTTGCAGTGTGGGGCAACGCCTCGTACGAAAAGGCTTATGCCAGCACGCTCGCGAAATACAAACCGGACGGCTATACGATTGACGATATTTGGGATGGAGACAAAAAAAACCTAAATGCCTGGCTGACGATTCTTCGCAACGAAACGAACGCCACGGTGCTGCACGGCCGCAAGGGCGGCATTCCCCCCACGTTCTGGTTGATCGATTACAGCGGGTACGAACGGCTCTACTACTCGCTGGTTGCCGACTACCGTTACTGGGGTGGCGAACAGTCGAAAATAGCCACCTGGGAATTTATGGGGTATTTGCGACAGGAATTCGAGGACAATTTTCTGCGGCTGCTTCCCCGGCAGGATCGGGCCGAGTACCGCAATCGCTGGACGCGGGGCATTGGGGGAGAGTTGCTCTTCACCATGCCGTTTCCAGGCGAGGAAGCCGGCACGGCCATGCCGCTTGCCAGTCGCGATCCGGTCTCGCAGGTCTTGACCTTAATTCAGGGGCATCTGACCGACCAGGTGAGCGGACCGGTAGATCCGCTCAACAGCGATCTGCTCGGTGAGGTGACACTCGGTGATCCGGTCAAAACGGTGGTCGATTGGGAGCGGGCCGTGAGCATGCTCACCATGCGGACCGACGAATCGTTTACGTCCTTTTTGCCGAGCGTCACCTATCTGCGGATTGAGCTTGAGGATCGCTGGGAAGTTTATACGCTGATCGCTAACCGCAGTTACGCTTTCAACGATGTGATCTTCGACGAAAACGGGGCGCGTCAGCCCAAACTCGATACGCTGAGCGTCTATCGCGGACTTGTCGGCGACTTTCCTAATTTGCTCGTGACCCTATCGGCCGCGGAGGCAGGTGAGTGTCTGGTGCGACTGCGAGGGGTCGAGAGTGCCGAATCGTGGCGAACCTGGAAAGAAGAATACGGGACTCTCCGTAACAGCCGCCGCTTCTGGCCGCTGTTCGATTGGTTTACAAAATGGAATTTTGCCAACCAGTCGCCCGAGGCAGGTCACTTCGATCTGCGGTACTACAACCTGCTCGATTCCAGTTATTGAGCGCGGGGTGGTGGCGATGCCCACTCGCCTCGTGGTGGAAGTTGCCCGCCGAGGGATCGAAGCGCTGCGCGGACATCGCCATCGGTCGAAAGGCGATTGTAAATGCGCGGCGAGTAACCGTTGACCTGCTTGAGATACCAGAACCCGGGTTTCGCTTCATAGAGCCCGGCCTGCGAGAGTGCCTGCCGGGCCGGATTGGCGGCCGGATTGGCGGCCGGATTGGCGGCAGCAGTGGGGGCCGGAAGTGGCGGAGTACTCGTGGAGGGCAGGGGGGTGGCACTTGGCGGTGCGGTGATCGGTGCTGGGGGCTCGCTTGCCGGCGGAGTTGGTGCTGCTGCCGGCTCAGGCGGCGGCTGATCCATCGGATGGATTCCAACCCCGACTCGGTCGACATACACGAGCCGTCCTCCTAAATCGGCCACGTAGCCGATGTATCCGGCGAGGGCCACGGTGGAGAGGAAGAAGAGCAAACGGGCGATCGCTCTGAAGACCTTGTTTCCGATGCAGGCGAGGGCGAGCAGGCCACAGCAACCCAGCGATAGCCACCAAACCTTGACTGCCGCCGCGCCGTGGGCACAGACCTTGGCGTCGACATCCTGGGAAACGGTGTTACCGAGCGACGCGTGTGCTGCAGATCCCGCGTCCTTTGCCACCCATGCGGTGCCCGCGGTGGCGAACCCGATGAGAAAGCAAAAGATCATGAGCGTCTTGCGGGAGGACGCGGGCCAGAATGCGGTGAGCAGCGCCAGCGGGACGAGCAGGACCGAGAGCACGACCGGAAAGTGAACGAGGATCGCATGCCGCATCGCGGGGTTGTGCCACGACTGCTGCCACATGCTCCAAATCGATTGCAGTTCTTCCATCAGATCATTTTCCTCGTAAATGTGTGCAGGCAGCCTCTATCTTGGTCATTCTCCGGCCGCCATGGCAAGAGCGACTTTTTCCATTTCTTTTTCCGGCATGTGGATGAAAGCCTGGTCGCGCAGCCAAGCTGCAAAGGGGCTATGGAGCTGCGTCATTCGGCTCATGCGACGACCATGCTGGACAATCTCCTCGGTCCGTTTTTTACGCGATTGTTCAAAGGCGTGTAGTGCCTGATCCAACGATGTGCAGTCGACCAGCGCGTCGACAAGCGGCGCGGTGTCCTCGATTGCCATATTGGCACCCATCGCGGCAAACGGAGTGGTGGCGTGCGCGGCATCGCCCAAGAGTGCCACCTTGTCGCGGACCCAGTTCTGTAGGGGTGGAATGTCGTAGCTACTGTACTGAAATATTGCCTCTTCTGCGGTGGCTCCCACAATCGCACCGATCGGCGGATACCACTTCTCGAGTCGCGACAAAATTTCTTCGATGCTCTTCTTGCTCTCGGCGCTCCCCTTCCACGTGAGGTACCACCGCACTCTTCCGTTGCCGACGTCGGCGGCTCCCACCTTTCCTCCCCGCCCCCATACGTCAACGTGCGTGTGTGGGGGGATGTCGGGATGTGAAAATTGCGTCACGCCGCTTGCCCCGCTATAGCCGGAATAGCGGAGTGGTACTTCTCCGGCAACGTGCGTGCGGACGACCGAATGGATGCCGTCGGCTCCAAAGACCAGGTCGGCCTGCACGTTCTGGCCATCGTCGAACTGGACTTCTACCTCGTCATCGTGCGCCTGTAGCGCCGTGCAAAGCCAGCCGGTCTGTAAGGTATCCGGGGGCAGTTCGGCGAGGATAGCCGCCAATAAATCTCCGCGGCGTATTTCATAACTTGGTGCGCCGAGTTTGCGGGAGACCTCACCCACCGGCATCCGTGCGATCAGCTTTCCTTCCTGATTGCGGATTTCGGTCGTTTCGATCGGGTTGCCCGCCCGCTGAACGTCGACCCCCAAATCGATCAGGCGTGTAACCGCGTAGGACCAGAGGGTAAAGCCGGTGGCCCGTCGTTGAAAACTGCCGTCCGCCTGGCGAGCATGCTGTTCGTAGACCCGGGAAGCAATGCCCTTCCGATGTAACGCGAGGGCCAGGGTGAGTCCTCCGATGCCGCCACCCACGATGACTACCCTGCCCAGATCTTGCATCGAGCTTTTCCCGGTTTCAAACGATCCGTGTTCCACCACTTCCCGGTCGCCGCCTCAGTTTAAGGTTTGTCTGCTCCTGCCACCACCGCCTGCTTTTCGCTTTCCACATCTCCCAGTTGCGTCAAGATGAGGCCACCGGCAACAAAGAGTAGCGCGATTGAGGCAACGCCCCATCGCGGGCTGCCGGTGATCTGTGTCACCACACCCATCGCAAGCGGACCGAGCAGCGCCGCATATTGGCCCAGCATGTTGTAGACGCCGAAGTACGACGCGGTGCGGCCCGGCGGAATCAAAAAGGAGAAGGTCGAGCGACTCAGTGCCTGAATGCCTCCCTGCGCACAACCGACCAGAACTCCCAAAATATAAAGGCTGCTGATTTCAATCCCAAAGAGATTCAGCGGCGCCTGCGGCATCACAGCCGCGTATGTAACGGTGATCAGATAGAGGCCGATCCCACCAAAGAGAAAAGGTTTGGCCCGATACTTGCTCGCCAGGTGTGTGACCAATAGCGTACTCGGGACACCGACCAGTTGGACCACAATCAACGTGCCGAGCATCGTGCTGGTGGAAAACCCGAGCGTCTTACCATAGTTACTGGCCATCGAAACGACCGTGTTGACGCCATCGATGTAGAGCCAGTAGGCGAGGAGAAAAATCAGCACCGAGCGGTTGCGGGCTATCTCGCGGAGCGTGCTACCGAGTCGTCGGAGGCTTTCGCCTACGGGGATCGGGGCGGCATCGCTCACCGGTTCGCGGACCAGCAACAGCAGGGGGAGTGTAAAGACGAGCCACCAAACTGCCGCGGCGAGGAACGCGAGGTGTACCGCTGCCGTTTCGTCTGCCAGGCCGAAGGCAGCATGATTTTTGACCAGCACGATGCTTGCCCCGAAGAGAATCACGCCCCCAAGGTACCCCATGGCGAACCCGAGTCCGGAAACGAAGTGGCGACTCTCCGGCGGGCTCACGACCGGCAGCAGTGAGTTGTAGGCGATGAACGCACCGTAGTAGCCGACCGTTCCGACCACAAAGATGGCGCCCGCCAGCGGCCATTGATTGCGAGCAACAAAAATCA
>JAQWPY010000041.1 GCA_029245145.1 Pirellulales bacterium
ATACACTCGATGGACAGCCGCATCCGGGATTGAGCAACACCAGGGGGCACCTCGGGTTTTTAGGCCACGGAGATCGAGTGGCTTTTCGCAACATTCGCATTCGGTCACTCGACCCGAAGCAGTAAATCAAGGAGTACAGAGAGAAGCGTGAACACCATCATCCGTCATGACGCCCTAGAAAAAATCCCCTGTCAGGTATTTCCGCATGCAGACGACGCCAGCGTCGCCGTTGCCGAGCACATACGCGAGTTGGTCGAGCAACGGGCCAGCGAGGGCAAAATGTGCGTTCTCGGCTTAGCCACGGGAAGCACTCCGGTCGAAATCTACAACGAATTAGTCCGGATGCACGAGAAAGAGGGCCTTTCGCTTGCGAACGTGATCACTTTCAACCTCGACGAATACTTTCCCATGCAGCCGAACGAACTGCAAAGCTACGTTCGCTTTATGAACGAGCATCTGTTCGACCACGTCGACATCGACCCTGCAAACGTTCACATTCCGGACGGCACGTTGGCTGAAAAAGATGTGCAGAAGGCATGCCAGCAATACGAACAGGGGATCATGGATGCGGGGGGAATCGACATTCAGATTCTCGGCATCGGTCGAACCGGACACATCGGCTTCAATGAACCGGGGTCAGGAAAAGCGACACGTACCCGACTGATCACCTTGGACCGCATCACCCGCCGCGATGCGGCAAGTGATTTTTTCGGTGAAGAAAATGTGCCTCGCAAGGCAATTACCATGGGCGTGGGCACCATTCTCGATGCGCGAAAAATTTTCTTACTCGCCTTCGGTGAACATAAGGCGCCGATTATTGCCGATGCGGCGGAGGGCCCGATCACTCCCTCGGTTGCCGCGAGTTTCCTGCAAGAACATCCTAGCGCCTGCTTGATGCTCGATGAAGCGGCCGCGGAGCGACTCACCCGCTGCCAATCGCCCTGGCGACTCGGCAATGTGGCCTGGGATGAGCGGCAAATTCGCAAAGCGACAATTTGGCTTGCGCAAAAACTGAATAAACCGATCCTCAAACTCACCGAGGAAGATTACAACGAGGAAGGTCTCCAGGACCTGCTTGCCGAACATGGGATGGCCTATGACATCAATTTGGGGGTCTTTCGTCACCTTCAGGGCACGATCACCGGATGGCCCGGCGGAAAACCGGCCGAACAAAAAATGCCGGGCGATCGACCCCAACAGCACGATGACATTTTCCCGAAACGCATCCTCATCTTTTCGCCGCATCCGGATGACGACGTTATTTCCATGGGTGGCACACTCATCCGCCTGGTGGATCAGGGGCACGAGGTACACGTCTCTTATCAGACCTCAGGCAACATTGCCGTGTTCGACGAAGATGCAATCCGCTTCGCGGAATTTGCCTCGGAGTTCAATCACCTTTTTGAAATCGGCGAAAAGAAAACAGCCGCGCTCGAAGCGCACGTCGACGAGTTTCTGACCCATAAAAAGCCGGGGCAGGTCGACAGTCAAGAGATTCAGGGGATCAAGGGAATTATCCGGCGGACCGAAGCGCGGGCCGCCGGAAGAACGTGCGGCATCCCGAATGAACGTTTACATTTCCAGGATCTGCCGTTCTATGAAACGGGCCGCGTTCGAAAAAAACCACTCTCCGAGAAAGACATCGCGCTGACGCTCGAGTTGCTTCAAGAGATCAAACCGCACCAGATCTACGCGGCGGGAGACCTCTCGGATCCCCACGGGACGCACCGTACTTGCCTCCGAGCCGTACTCTCCGCATGCAAGCGACTCCAGGAGGAGTCGTGGTTTCGCACGACTCAGGTCTGGCTGTACCGCGGTGCGTGGCAGGAATGGAGCCCTCACAACATCGAAATGGCCGTTCCGCTCAGTCCAAAGGAAGTCGGTCGCAAACGGAACGCGATCTTCAAGCACGAATCTCAGAAGGACCGGGCCCTCTTTCCTGGAGTCGACATCCGGGAATTTTGGCTGCGCGCCGAACAACGTAACCTGGAAACGGCCACCATGTACGATGCATTGGGGCTCGCCGAATATGCGGCTATCGAAGGCTTCGTCCGCTGGGATGGTGAAAGCGAAATTTGATGGGGCCAAAAAAACTGCCGACCACGAAGGCCGGCAGTTGGGCATCTTATGGGCGAGGCTTGCTCTTAACAGCTAAGCAACCCTTGGCTGACTTCGATGGCTTGTTTCCGCAGAAACTCCATCTCGTCGAACATCGCCCGTAGCTTCTTCTTGTTCCCATCCTGGTTCCCATCCTGGTACATACAAGCTGTCGCCTTTTCGTAAGTCCGGTTCCAACTTAGCCAAAGCATGATTGCCTCATTCCATGCCGACCGACCACCATCCGTCGCCGGGGACTCGTCGCTTACGTCGCTTACTTGCGACTGGTGCACAGCATCCTCGAGCGTGGGGCGGGGTTTGTCGCAGAAAAACCGTTTATCGCGACGATTGTGAATCCCAGAAACACGAGCAGAGCTGCCTGTTCGACCCTTACGACCACGCGATGACTTACGAGAACGCTGGCTTTGATTTTGGGAGGCAACTCTCATTTCGCTTCTCCTTTACTATTTCCGGGGTGGGGGACCCGAAGGCACCCGAAATCTGTCCTCTTCAACCGTATATGCGTCGAAATGCCGAAAAAGGGGCAGTAAATTTACATTTTTTTTTATACCGAGGTGCCAAAATCGCCGTAACTCTATAATATAAAGGGGTTATGTAAATGCGATTTTCCGGCTACCCCCCCGTGTTGGCGTCACCCGTAGAACGAGCGCCGGGGTGGCGGGTCTCGCCCTGAGGGAATTGCCGGGACACCGTTGGCACATTACGCGTCATGAACGACGAACTGCAAGACGAGACAATCCAACTGCTCAAGGCGTGCCGCAAACTCGAGGGGTCGGCCGCCGAAGCATTGCTCAACCATCTGTATGCGGAGCTCAAGGCAGTCGCCTCGCGACAACTCCGTGGTGAGCTGCCTGGGCACGAATGGCAGACAACCGATGTTGTCCACGAAGCGTTTCTCAAACTGATGGATCAGGCCCAGATCAACTGTACCGATCGGGCACACTTCCTTGCGCTCGCCGCCACAGCCATGCGCCGGTTGCTCGTTGACCATGCGCGGCATCGAAACCGGGCCAAGCGAGGGGGTGACCGCCATCGCGTCGATCTTTTAATTAATCACATTCCAGCCGCAGATTCCCAACAGCGGATCGATGTGATCGCCCTCGATGAGGGACTCGACAAATTAGCAGAGCTCAACGAGCGACAGGCAAAAATTGTAGAAATGCGATACTTTTCCGGGATGACCATCGATGAGACGGCCGCGGCGCTCGACATTTCTCCGCGCACAGTGAAAGGCGACTGGCGTTTGGCGCGGGCTTGGTTGAAACGTTATCTGGATGAGACGACGAAGACATGAGTCAGTCACGGCATCAACAGATAACCGATCTTTTTCTGCAGATTTGTGACCTCCCCGTCGAGCAGCAAACGAGCACGCTCGCCAATTTGTGCGGCGAAGATATGGAACTGATGGAAGAGATCAAAACGCTTTTACAGCAGGATCAACTGCCGGGGCTTGAGGATGAGGTCGATCCCGATCGCTCCGATTCAGCACACATGCTCGAAGATAACTTTGAAGAGTTCGACGAACGATTCGCGCGAGGTAAGGTAAGTCCGCCGGCCATCACAGGCTATGAACTGACCGAGTTAATCGGTCAAGGAGGCGTCAGCCAGGTCTGGCGGGCGACCGACCAACGCAGCAACGAAGAAATTGCAATCAAAGTCCATAATTTGACCGCATTTTCCTCCGAAGATGCGCTAACTCGCTTTGAACGTGAAATTAAATTGGCCGCCAGTCTCGACCATCCGAATATCGCCAGCATCATCGATTCCGGCAGAGATGGCGATATGTATTACTACACGCTCCAATTGATTCAGGGAAAGCGACTCGATATCTATGCCCGGGACCGAGAATTAGGCGACGAGGCAATTCTTCGGCTCTTTTCCATCGTGTGCGGCGCGGTGGCACATGCCCACCAGCAATCGATCATCCACCGCGACCTGAAGCCTTCGAATATTCTGGTCTCGCGCGAAGGTCATCCCTATGTCCTGGATTTCGGCCTTGCGAAGGCGATGGAAGGGATCATGAAGGAAGCGAGTATCACAATGGAGGGAGACATTTTGGGCACCCTGGAGTTCATGGCACCCGAGCAGGCGGTCGGCGAGCAGGCCAAAATAGGACCCGCCACGGATATTTACAGCTTGGGACTCATTCTCTATCGATTGCTAACAAAAAATTCTCCCATCGAATCGAGCGGTTCCCGTTACGCATTACTCAAACGAATGCAGAACGGAGAAATCGAGCCGCCTGAGACTTACCGGGATGACCTGAACCAGGAAACCATCGATATCCTGATGCGTTGTCTGCAGCGCGAACCGGACGACCGCTATGCCTCGGCCGGGGACTTGAATAAAGACCTACGCAAAGTGATCCGGTCGCTCCGCTTCGCGAAAGGCGAAGATCAACCAACGTCGATCTGATTATCCACCAGCAGGTCTTCCGTGGCTTCCATCGCCGCATGCTGAGCAAGTTGGAAGGGATGGAACGAGGAGCAAAAACCTTCCAGAACAACGTGCGTCCCGGTGAGAAAGACATCGAGGTTCTTCACGCGGCCCTGGGTCACCCGCCTGATTTTGCCCTTAATCTGGTCCGCAAGTTCCTCAGCCGTCGTGAAGAAGGCATCTTTTCCCCGGTGTTTGTTTGTTTCCGATTTTTTTGCATCGGACCACGTTGCAGTATTTCCCATGAAAACTCCCCCTTGTGACTGGTGGCGCATCGCCTCTGGATGAATATTGCCGATCGAGTGAGAAGGTGGACAAATTGGCGTCGAATTGTTCCGGGCGGCGAGCTATTTCCTTGCTCGCCTACGAAATAACCGGAAATCTCCACTTCTCAATAATTGAGAAGTCCTTCACTCAATTCGACCGCCTCCAGACGGAGTTGATCCATCTCGTCGAGGAGTGCTTCAAGCTTTGCCGTGTCTTCACCCTCTTTGAACATTCGCCCCGAAACCTCTTCGTAGGCAGCACTCCACTTCAACCACATGGAAATGGCGCGATTGTACCTCGCGTCCTCTTCACTTTCGGCGGCGTGATCGGCACTTACGGAATCGAATTTTTCGGCGAAATCATCCGCCGCTTCAAATCGCTTTCCTTGCTGAGGAGTGGGAGGAGCAAGCCGACTGTTGGTCCCGAGAACATTTG
>JAQWPY010000050.1 GCA_029245145.1 Pirellulales bacterium
ATACACGCTTTGGATTTTCTCATATGGACGCTCAACCGTCACTCTCCCGCGACACAATGCGGAACGAACTTGCTGAAACGGTATTTGATGTGTTGGTGATTGGCGGTGGGGCAACGGGTCTGGGGGTCGCTGTGGATGCGGCGAGTCGCGGATATCGGACGGCGCTGGTTGAGGCACACGACTTTGCCAAGGGAACGTCGAGTCGGAGTACCAAACTGGTACACGGCGGGGTCCGCTATCTGGAGCAAATGAACTTCTCGTTGGTGACCGAGGCCCTCCGCGAACGAGGGATCATGGCTCGCAATGCCCCTCACCTGGTAAGCAATCTGGCCTTCGTGGTACCACGCTACAAATGGTGGGAGGGCCCATTCTATGGAATTGGAATGAAGCTCTACGATGCGTTGGCGGGAGAACTCAACATTGAGGCGAGCCGCAGTTTGGATCGAGACGAGACGATTCAAGCGATCCCGAATGTACAACAGGAGGGACTTCTGGGCGGCATCATGTATTACGACGGACAATTTGATGACGCTCGTATGGCGATCACCTTAATGCGGACTGCAGTCTCGCACGGCGCTACGGTGATGAACTATTGTAAAGTCACAAACATCCTTAAAAACCAAGATCATGTATGCGGAGTGGAGGTAACCGACTGCGAACTGGATGAAACATTTGATGTTCGTGCTCGGGTGGTCGTCAACGCGACCGGTATCTTTTCAGATACCATTCGCCGCCTCGACACTCCGGATGCCCCGGCGCAGATTGAACCGGCTCAGGGGATACACTTGGTTTTGCCCGCGTCATTTCAACCTGGGAAAAATGCCATCATGGTTCCCCATACAGATGATGGCCGTGTCTTATTTGTAATTCCCTGGCATGATCGTGTGGTTGTGGGTACCACTGATACACCGCGCGAGGAGGCTGAAATAGAACCGCGAGCGCTTCCAGAGGAGTTGGGCTTTGTTCTTCGCAATGCGGGTCGCTACATGCAGCGGGAGCCATCGATAAGTGATATTCAAAGTGTTTTTGCCGGCCAGCGTCCCCTCGTGCATCCAGAGGGTCGAACCGGCGACAGCAAGTCCATCTCAAGATCGCACGAGGTCTTTGTCAGCCAGAGCGGACTGGTCACGATTGCAGGCGGTAAGTGGACCACCTATCGCAAAATGGCGGAGGATACCCTCAGCCACGCAATTCCCGTGGGCGGTCTGACACCCGCACCTTGTCGAACCGAACATTTGCCCTTGCATGCGGCGCCTCACGATGTGCATAGCCTCCAAGATCTCACCGACACCCTTCGCTTTTACGGAACGGACGCTGAGGCGATTGAAAAGCTCGCTCGTGAGGAGCCGAATCTCGCGGAGCGGTTGCACCCATCGCTGCCCTATCGGGGCGCCGAAGTGGTCTGGGCGACGCAGCATGAAATGGCAATCCACCTCGAGGATGTGTTGGCCCGCCGCACGCGTGCTTTGCTGCTCGGCGTGGAAAACTCAAAACAAGCAGCACCTCATGCTGCAAAACTTATGGCAAAGCAACTTGGCCGTAACGAAAAGTGGGTCAAGCAGGAGGTAGCGCGGTACAATGCGTTGGCCGAGGGCTATCTCGTTTCAGACCCTGTGTGAAATCATCTCGTCCCTCATCAGCGAGATTTTAAAGAACAGCTTCTCATGTGTGGACGCTTTACACTCAAAACGCCAATCGAATCGATTTGTCGCCAAATAAATCTATTCGATATTTGGCCACAAGAGCCCCAAGGGTTGCAATCGATACCTCGCTACAATATTTTCCCGAGTGAGGAGATTCTGGTGCTCCGCAAAGGATTAGGGAGTCCCGTAGATACCGCCCGCGCCCCGGCCGTAGAATTGCTCACCATGCAATGGGGATTTTCTGCAGAAAAGATGAAACGAATCGTGAACACGCGTGCGGAAACAATCCTTGATCAAGAGAGAACACCGCGCGGGGAACCAGCAAAGCGGTGTGTGATTGTTGCCGACGGGTACTACGAGTGGAAGCAGGAGGGGACCCATAAGATTCCCTATTATTTTTTCCGTCCACAACAAAAAATATTCGGCATGGCCGGATTGTGGCGAACCGCCAAAGATCAGGCAGAAAATATAACCGAGTCCTGTACGATTATTACCGTTCCAGCCAATGAAAAGGCCGGCCAAATCCATGAGAGAATGCCCGCACTTCTTGATATCACACAAACTCTTCGTTGGCTTGAAGTGGACTTACGGCGTGAATCGCTTCAAGACTTGCTCATCCCCGCACCGAACGCTTGGCTTCAATCGCATCCCGTACATCACCGGATCAATCGGGTTGGAATCGATGATCCGCAGTGTGTCAAAGCGGTTTACTGCGACGAACAAAGAAGCCTGTTTTAGGCGACCTTCTGCAGGGCAAATCGTGCGCCAAAGAAAAATACAAAATTGATTTTATTGAAATGAATCTTGTTGAAGCAGAATTATTAATTTGCCGATGTAAGGTAGTGTCTATTAAAATTCATCCAAAAATAATTTTCTCAAATAAATTCCACTTGATCTGTGGTTAAAATTTACGTATTGAACTACGCAATCTTCGGTTTCCAATTCCGTCGGAGGGACTAACTAAAAGCGTTGGCTTGGGATTCACAAAAGCGGTGCAAAGCACTGCCGGTCCCCGCCTTTCTCGCAGCGACCTCCACCGTCGCAATGGGCCGAAGATCAATGAGGCTGCGGTTTTCTCCAAGGAGAAGGCCGGCGGCCTTTTTTATTTGATACATCCAGTTTGAGGAGTATCGTCTTGCTTCAGGTTGCAACGTTGCCAATCGCGGAAAAGAATCACGCCAGAGAAATTTATTGAGTGTTGCTAGAAAGTTGTGAAATGATGGCCCGCATTTGCGACAAAAATTCTCCGCGGGCATAGACTTGATGGCAACCAACATCATGTGCAACCCTGATTTTCTGGGTATGCACATGAGGCACAAACGCAATCAGGGTGACGTTTGTTCCGTGCGATCGTATCCAGTTTGCCACACACTCGATATCAAGTCCGGGTAGCATTAGATCGATCAACACAACATCGGCTGGCAATTCTTTCCAGGAGGATTGCAGATTTTCAAGAGAGAGAACCTGCTCCAAAGAACAGTTGAGCTCCCTCACGATACCATCGACTCGCGGGACAATCATGAGGTCGTGTGTGAGGAGAGCAAACTTCATGGCACTTATTTTCACATGGTGCTATCGAACCGAAAAGCGTTTCAACGCTCTTCGTCAGTCGGTTAATGCGGGTTGGTGCCCCCAGGAAGTCGTGATTGGCGGCTATTGGTTGTACCGTTTTTAAATCAGTTGCACAAAACGTTACAGTAATGATCATGAAAAAAATTCAGGACATTCTCGACTACTTTCCGGGCGATTGTCTCTCACCGCAAGTGGAGAGTTTAGGGTCGGCTGGAGGTTTCAGCGGTGCTCTGCTCTGGAAAATCCATGCTCCCCGGAGTCTGCTTTGTCTGCGGCGTTGGCCGCGCGAACATCCGTCGCACAAACGACTCGATTTTATTCATGGATTACTCGGGCATGTGGCAACCAATGGATGCCCTATCGTGCCAGTGCCCATTCATTTGCGATCCAGTACACCGTCGACATTTTTAAAACAGGATGGCTATTTATGGGAGCTTGCGCCCTGGATGCCGGGAGAAGCCACTTACGAACAAAATCCATCGACCGAGAAATTGTGTAACGCGGCACGCGCGCTCGCCTCTTTTCATCATGCATCGAGCGACTACCGGAGACCGACCGTATCGAGTGGGCCCGCTCCGGGGGTTTGCGAGCGGTTGGAGAAAACGAGCATTTGGCGACAGGAAGATTTGGAGCGAATCGATGCGAAAATCAAAACAACAAGCACACTTTCTTCCCCAATCGGTGGCGGTCAATCTCGAATGATTCTGAACTATGCAAAAAATACAATTGAGGCAGTCGAGCGCGAGCTATCGGCGCTTTCCACATTAGACGTTCCGATTCAATCTTGTATTCGCGACGTTTGGGAACAGCACCTTTTGTTTTCGGGAGACGAGGTCACCGGAATTGTCGATTTTGGCGCCGCCCGCCCCGATACTGTGGTAGTGGACATCGCACGACTTTTAGGGAGTCTTGCCATGAACGACCAGCAATTGTGGAAAATAGGCCTTCAGGCGTATGAATCATTGCGTCCGCTATCTTCGGCTGAGCGATCCCTCCTCCCGGCACTCGACCGTAGCGCCATACTGCTTTCGGGCTTGAATTGGCTTCGCTGGATTTTTCTTGAAAATCGCAACTTCAGCAATTGGTCTGCAGTCACTTTGCGTTTGAACAAAATTATTGCACGAATCGAAAATAGTTAAATATACATGAGTCGTAGCGTGCCTTTATGCAATCCTTAATTTGATTGTTTCATCTCCGGTACAATGACCGATAATCCTCAGGAAGATTACATTGACCGGCACGCCGGGGCCGCAATACAATAAAGAGTCTAATCTCTACGGTAGGGACCCTTCGATGCGATTTTGCTCGTTACTCACATCGCGATACCGTGCTTTTCTCGCCACGGCAGCAGTGCTAGCGGTCGCGCTGCCGTTCGGAGGCGAAGGTAAGTCCCAGGCGGCCGAACGGGTAGAAGTGTCGGCCCAAATTTTTCCTCAGCAGGGGGCAAAGGCAGAACTCCGGATAACGACAAAAATTATTCCCGGTTGGCACATTTATTCGATCACACAAAAGCCGGGAGGGCCCAAGCCGACACGCATCAATTTAGTCGCCTCCAATCGTTATCGCATTGCAGGCGATTTTGTTGCCGTGCCCCCGGCCGTCGTTCACCACTACGACTTCTGGCCCGATCTTGATGTCGAGGAGCACGAGCAGCAGGTGACGTGGTCCGTGCCAATTGAGGCAGAAAACGGTTGGCAGGGCGTTACGATTGCGGGAGATGTCCAGGGACAAGTCTGCAAAGATCTCTGTGTCAATTTTTCGCAAACATTCGAGGCAAGCGTTGCCCCCGGTGCGCCCTCGATCAGCGACTCGATCGCCGGCCCGCCTCCTCCAGTCTCATCAGTCAGCCCTCAGCCGGAACAAAACCCCCAATCCGAATCATTCAGTACCCCTTACGTCGATGTTTCGGGCGAACTGGTGCCCGGAGGTGTGGAGGAGGAAGGTCGAACGCAATTGATTCTTCGGGCAATGCTCGCGCCCGAATGGCACGTCTACTCTTACGAAAAGCAGGCGCCATCCGACCCCGTCCGATCGCGTCCGACGCTCATCGTACTGGATCAGCGGGATGGTCTCCTTGCCGGCACGCCTCGGGCAAGTTCGCCAGTGATTAGCAAAGCGCGCGATCAGTTCCCAGAGTACGTCGATAATTTTCACCATGGCGATGTTGATTGGATCATCGACATCGAGGTGCCGGAAGATGCACGTACAGGGACCCATACCCTTAGTGGCTGGTTTGGTTTTATGGCGTGCAAGGACGACGGAACGATGTGCGATCCCCCCAAGGCGGCGAAGTTTGAAGTCACTCTCGAAGTGGGACAGAAGTTGGCGACAAACAAGAGGGTGACGTTCGTTTCCGCAAGCTATGCGAAAGCGGCTTCTGCAGCAGAACGGGCCGCTCCGTGGGATTTAGTGATTCCGCAAGCGAAAGCATGGACCTGGGGTGCGCTGATCACCAACATGGGGTGGGCCCTGCTGGCCGGCCTGTTGTTGAATGTGATGCCATGTGTTTTGCCCGTCATAGGGCTCAAGGCAATGTCGTTTGTACAACAGGCAAATGAAAGTCGAAGCCGTATTCTGACCTTAAACTTGGCGTTTTCTGCTGGAATTCTTTTCGTCTTTCTGATCCTGGCGCTGTTTGCGGCTTTTGCAGGCCTCGCCTGGGCAGACCAGTTTCAGGATCCACGCTTTGGCATTGCCATGGCGGCACTCGTTTTTGTGTTTGCCTTGAGTCTCTTGGGCATCTGGGAGATCCCGATTCCCGGTTTTGTCGGCTCGAGTGCCGCGCAGTCTGTCGCCGAACGAGAGGGCCTTTCCGCCGCGTTTTTTAAAGGCGTCCTGAGTACACTCTTGGCCACGCCATGCGTGGGTCCGTTTATGTTTACCGGGCTCACGTTCGCTGCCGAACAACACTCGCCCGTAATCACGCTTGTTATTTTTGGAGCCATGGGCATCGGCATGGCGCTCCCGTTCCTGCTGATCGGTGCCTTTCCCGCCTGGATTCGCTTTCTTCCAAAGCCTGGCGGGTGGATGGAATCTTTTAAGCACTTGATGGGGTTTGTCTTGCTGGGAACGGTTGTTTGGATATTTTACGCATTCGTACCCGACCATTACTTTGTTCCCGCGCTCGGTTTACTTTTCGGACTCTGGCTGGCCTGTTGGTGGGCCAACCGTACCCCGATGACCGCTGCGCTACCGGAGCGACTTTATGGTTGGTTGGTCGCGGCAGTGCTCGCAGCTTTTACCGGATACGCCTCATTTGCGTTGCTCGAAAAATCACCCCACGCGCAAACTGCCCAGGCCGCTTCAGGCGACTGGGAACTTTTCTCACAGGAAACACTCGATCGCCTCCGGGAGCAGGGCTCGACGGTGCTGATTGATTTTACGGCCGACGGCTGACTGATCTGCAAAACAAACGAGGCAGTTGCCTTGCAAACCGAGACGACAGAAGCCTATATGCGCGAGAATGGAATCGTTGGTCTTATTGCCGATAAGACAGAAGAAGCCCCGGAAATTGATCGCCTCATGCTTGAACTGGGGCATAGCAGTTTGGGAATTCCGCTTTACGCCCTCTACCCGTCTGATGGACGCCCCCCGATTATTTTCAGTGGATTATTGACCGAAGGAACGCTGTTGGATCGATTGAGGGAAGCAGGGCCATCGCGGGGGTTCGGCACCCAGACGGCCAGAGCATCGATTACCAACTAAAGATTCAGCTTCCCTCTCGCAAGAGATACCGGATTATTTTGATTCCCGATCCGGTGTGGTCCGCGTGTCCTGATGCGGTTCTTTTTGTAACCATCCCGGTCCCGAGTTACCGCGGGAAAAGCCTTTCGCTCCCAACGATAAAATTGTCGAATCGGGCACCCGATGCAGCGGGGTGTAGCGTGGATGATGGGATTCCTTAAAGGGTTGATTGGATCGCGCATTGTAGCAACAGATCATCGACCATCGCGGGGCCTCCGAGCGATTTGCATCGCTGCAATGAAGCAGATTGGGATGAAAGAATAAGACATCTCCCGGTTGCATCACAATATGTTCCACCCGAGAGTTTTCAAGCACGGCACGCATCCGCTCAGGTTCGACTTCTGCTTGCTGCTCGATGCGCCGGTGCTCGAGGCGGCCCATCGTGTGGCTTTCCGGAATGACCTGAAGGCATCCGTTCTTTTCAGTCGCCGCATCGACTGCAATAAAGCAACTTGTGAGTTGGGGGCGTAGAATGCCATTGTGATACCAGTACCCGTAATCTTGATGCCAACTCCAACCGCCACCGATCCCCGCCTCTTTCATGATCATTTTTGAGTGGTAGTGGTAAGGTTCATCCTCGAGGATCTGTTCAACGGCATCGACCACCCGACGACAACGCGCAAACATTCCATAAATATCATCGCCTGGATGATTCCATACGGAAAGGCTTACAGGATTTCCCTGTCCATCCGATTTTTTAAACGCGTGATTCTCAAGTTCCCGATCCTCCTTCGCGGTTGACCGCAAAAGGTTGATCTCATCTTGGTGAAAATAAGATGCGAGACACAGATATCCTCTATCGTGATAGTTGCGGAGTTGCGATGCTGAGAGTTGAAATCCCATGTGCTATTTCTCAAAAGAAGCGTTTACATCTGGTAAAATTCGCAGGACGAACGCATCCGGATTGTAGGAGTGAGGCGTGTTTTTGTGTATTTGTAGATAAAAATAAGGGGCAACCGTTGCCGGAAAAAACCGCAATCTAGAAATGTCTCCGGTTTAGGTTATTTTCCCCGGTACCTGTCTAACATAAAATCTGAGGTGACGTGAAGGCATTGGATCTTCCTCTTGAAACTCACCAGATTTGTTGTGCACCTTAGCTATGACACAAAAGAAAAAACCCGCCGTCGGTATTGACCTGGGAACGACACATTCCGTTGTCGCTTATTTGGATAGCGAGGGTCGTCCCACAACCATTCATAACTCCGAAGGTGGAATCACCACCCCGAGCGTTGTTTTTTTTGACGAAACGGGCCCGGTGGTCGGCAAAGAGGCGTCTCGGACTGCCGCTTTCGAACCCGACATGATTGCCCAGTTTGCCAAGCGGGATATCGGGGCAGCTGCCTACCAAAAGCAGGTCGGCGGTATGGAGCTTCCGCCCGAGGTCATCGAAGCGATCATCCTGAGAAAACTTAAGGAAGATGCCGAGCTTATCCTGGGTGAGGTCGAAGATGTTGTGATCACAGTGCCAGCCTATTTTAACGAACCGCGACGGAAAGCGACTCAGGATGCGGGAGAGTTGGCCGGGCTGAATGTACTCGACATTATCAATGAACCGACGGCTGCTGCCATCGCATATGGCGTGCATCAAAAATTTTCGCCCTCAGACGAACCGATCGACGGCAAGGAAACCGTTTTGGTTTACGACCTTGGCGGTGGAACCTTCGATGCAACACTGATGGAACTTACCAGCAGTCAATACACTGCGATTGCGACAGCAGGTGATGTACATCTCGGAGGGATTGATTGGGATAATCGCATCTTCGAGTTTGTTGCCGAACAGTTTATCGAGAATTTTCAAACCGATCCGCGGGAAGATGATTCTGCGGCGGAGCGACTCAGGCAATCTGCGGAGGTAGCAAAAATGGCGCTCACTGCGAGAAGCGCCTACAAAATGCACTGCGAGTACGAGGGCAATCGCCTGCGGCTCGATATCACACGGGAACAGTTTCAAGAATTAACGCAAGATCTGGTTGAACGTACGCTCTTTACAATTCGACGGATGCTGAAAGAGGCTTCACGAACGTGGGATGACATCACCAGAATTTTGTTGGTTGGTGGGTCGACGCGGATGCCCATGGTCATCGAAGCACTGGAATCTGAATCGGGTGTGGTGGTTACTCGTTCGATATCACCGGACGAAGCGGTGGCTCACGGTGCTGCCGTCTATGCTAACCTGGTACTCTCGCAACAAAGGGGAGAGCCCACGGATCTTGTGGTGAAGAATGTCAACTCGCATGACTTGGGTGTCCTTGCAGTGGAATCCAGTACTGGGATGCCGCGGCGCAAAATACTCATACCGAAGAATTCACCACTTCCTGCCATGGGATCGGGCGGATTCAAAACTCGGGATGAAAATCAAAAAACGATTGCCGTAAACGTGATTGAAGGTGGCGATGCGAGCGGTCGCAATGCAACGAAGATCGGTGCTTGCGTGGTGTCGAATCTTCCCGAGGGCCTCCCTGCCAAGACGGCGGTCGAGGTTCAATTTCAGTATTTGGAGAATGGGCGGCTTACGGTCGACGCCAAGATTCCAAATACCGAAATTCAGGCCACGTTGGAAATAGAAAGGGCTGCGGGTCTCTCGGAAGAGAAAATGGAATACTGGGAAAAGTGGATTGCCGAAGGTGCCATTTTGACTCCGATGGCTGATGTGGAACTGGCCCCAGAGGAGGATTCGGACGAGGTCAACGAGGTCGACGAAATTGAGGAAATTGATTGGGAAGATGCCGGGGAAGAAGTAGACGAAGCGGTAGAGGAATTTGATTTCGAGGAGGATTCCACGGACTCCACGGGTTCAACCGAGCCGTCGGCAGAGGGTGCCCCGGAGTCAGGGTTCGATTTTTCCGACTTTTCGCCGGAAGGTGAAGCGCAGGGTGAAAAGCAAGATCAGGATGATCAGGATATCGAGGAGAGCGAGTTTTTTGCCGCCGAAGGTACAGAAGGTACAAATGATTCGTCCGAGGTCGCCTTGGACGGACTGGTGACCGAAGATTCGGAATCGCAACAAGATGTCGAGACGGATGATTCGGACCTGGCAAACTTTCTCAATGACCTCGAGTGATCTCGGGCAATGGGAATCATGCGCATTGCGTAACATGCGGTGAGAGACGTACTGTGCAGCATGTTTTGAAGTATCCCGTCGGAGTGTTTAATTGGGCAATTCAGGCGACCTGGCTCAACTGTCTTTGCTAGCAGAGATTGATTTATGGGCAAAGCCATTTTTTGAGCTTCTTCGCACAATGGATCTGGCTTACCTCCTTTTACCCTTTCGCGGACGTGTTCTAAACTTCAGGAGGGGTTCGTGACGAATGAAGGAGTTGAGTGGTTATTTGTTTCAGGAAATAAATAAGGGTCAGATAAGTGCTGCAGAGAGTATGGATTAAAGGAAGCCGACATATGATTCGCAGCTTGCTGCTTGTGGTCACTCTCGTGGTCAGCTTTGCCGCACAGAACGCTGGTGCCCAGGAATGGGCAACAAAGATGTTTGATCGCGTGGACTACGATTTTGGAAGTCTTGCCCGCGGTGCCAAATCTGAACACACGTTTAAAATCAAAAATCACTTTGAAGAAGACATTCGCATTCAAAGTGTCCAATCAAGTTGCGGCTGCACTATCCCTCAGATCAGCAAAGAAGTTCTAGCCTCGGGTGAAGAAGCCGAGTTGGTGACCGAATTTGACACGGTCAAGTTCAAAGGGCCCCACTCCGCAACGATTACCGTTACGTTTGCTCCGCCCTTCTCAGCCGAAGTTCGGCTACAAGTTCGCGGTTATGTCAGACAAGATGTCGTTTTTGAACCAGGCCGCATTGAATTCGGTCAGGTTCCCGCCTCCGATGGCGCCAGCCAAGCAGTTGCGATCACGTATGCGGGTCAAGACGGTTGGAAAATAGAGGATGTACGCAGTGCCAGTGATAATTACGAAGTTGAACTTCGTGAACTTGAACGAGCAGGCAGCCGCGTGGAATACGAAATGCTCGTCCGTCTTAAAAAGACGGCGCCCACCGGCTATCTCAGCGATCAATTGACGTTGGTCACAAGCGATTCAGAAAGGCGTTACATTCCCCTGATGGTCGAGGGAAGGATAGTGCCATCCGTTGATGTAGAACCCAAATCATTGCATCTCGGAGTGGTCAGGCCCGGAGAGTCAGTAACCAAACAGCTAGTGGTTCGTGGAACGACACCCTTCCGCATTCTTGATGTCGCCTGTGAGAAGCCGGATGATTGTTTCCAGTTTGCGGCAAATGACAAAGAGAGAAAGCTGCATTTAATTCCGGTGACGTTTACAGCAAGTGATACTCCGGGAAAAATTGTGGAAACAATTCAGATTACCACAGGGTCCCAGGCCGCCGCCGATTCGGGTGATAAAAAAGCACTTGAGGTCGTGGCACACGTGGAAGTGCTCGAAGATTAAATCGTGTCATCTCGCGGCACCGTTCTCAATTGCCGCTTCCGAACGAGTTCACCCTCCACAACCAGTCTTGGATGGAACCCTCCGGAAAAAGTTCGAGAATCGGTTCTGCCTTGCCCAAAAAAAGAAGCACAGCAAGCCCAAGTAAGAGTCCGACGAATCCAAAAAATACGATTCCGAACAGATGCATCAGCGGCGAGATGCGTCGCGATGATTTTGTCTTTCTATCGGAACGGATTATTTCTGTTGCCACGCCATCCACCGTCGCACTGCCGAAAATGGGGGCATCAATCAGGGGATCACTTTCCTGATTTGAACCGATGCCGTCGAAACTGTGATTCGCATCTAACGCCTGAGCCGAATCCTTAACTCTCACCATAGGCAGCGTGTCGGAATCGATCTTTTCCCAAAAAAAAGACGCATCACAGAGGGAACATTCTACCTCGGCTGAGAGCGGCACGTCTTGAGAGACCCCCACTTCTTTTTCACAGTGAGGACAGCGAATCAGATTTATCATGAGGCGGAATGGCTTTCGGATTCAATTAATTGATTTCAGAGATTGTAGATTTCCGACATCTTTTCCCGCAAGTAGTCGATAAGAAAATGATGCGCAAGGGGCTCACCGGTGACGTGCTCCACCAACTCGCCCGCGGCGTACCGCTGGCCCCACTGGTGGATATTTTCTTGAAGCCACCTGCGAAAAGGGGCAAAGTCACCATTGGCAATCTGCGCATCAAGATCAGAGATATCTTTTTTACACTGCGTAAAAAATTGTGCACTGTATAAATTCCCCAGTGCATAGGTGGGGAAGTAGCCAATGGCACCACCACTCCAGTGGATGTCCTGCAACACCCCCTCGGCCGGATTTTGCGGCCGCACGCCCAAATACGATTCATATTTTTCGTTCCAGGCATCCGGCAAGTCCGCCACCGCCAACTGTTCATCTACGAGCAATTGCTCTAACTCAAAGCGAATCAAGATGTGAAGATTATATGTCACCTCGTCGGCTTCCACCCGTATCAACGAGGGAGCGGTCGTGTTGGCGGCGGCGTAAAACTCATCCAGAGATACTCCGTCGAGCGATGGAGCAAACAATTGCTGGGCGCGAGGATAGAAATGCGTCCAAAAAGCACGGCTTCTTCCGATCTGATTTTCCCAGATACGCGATTGCGATTCGTGGATTCCCAGCGAGATGGTTTGGCCCGGGGGCAATCCGTACCATTCTTTCTGTAGACCCTGTTCATAAATCCCGTGTCCCGCTTCGTGCAGGATACCGAAGAGTGCAGTGGGCAGAAAATGTTCATCGTACCGTGTGGTGATTCGCGTATCGTCGGGGCCGATTTCAGTACAGAACGGGTGGATTGTGGTGTCGAGCCGTCCTCGCTGAAAATCGAAACCAATCGCCGTGGCAACCTCTTTTCCCAGGATCTTTTGTTTTTCCATATCGAAAGATTTTTTGAGGCACTCGTCCACATTGAGCGGACTGCGGGCGGTGATTTCTCCGAGCAACGTCACCAGGTCGTCCCGGAGATTGCCTAAGATGGTCGCGGTCTCAGCGGTGGTGGCCCAGGGCTCATATTCATCGAGCAGCGCATCGTAGCGACACTCGGTAAAACCGACCGCATCCGCCTCTTGGCACTTCAGTCGCACCATGTGCTCAAGATTTGGAAGGAAGATCGAAAAGTCGTTTTGTTCTCGTGCGCGTTGCCAGTCGTGCTGCCCCTGCACGGCAGTCCGCGTGATTTCCTTCACCAGCGCAGAGGGCAATTTTTGCTGTCGTTTAAACTGCCGCTTCGACTCCCGGATCACGGTGCTGGTGATCGAATGAGGGTCTGCATTGAGGGGCGATTCGGTAAGCTTTTCAAGCCACTCGCCCAACTGCGGGTCGGTCCGGCGACTGTGAATCAGGCCGGCCAGGTAGGTCATCTGCTCACCGCGATACTCCGCTGCCTCGGGCGGCATGCCGGTCCTCTCATCCCACCCGAGCATTGATAGCGTTGATTCGAGAATTGCCGATTCGCGAAGAAAAGCACAAAGGTGATCAAAAACAGGCTGATCGGTATCGGGCATCAAAATTCCTTTTTTTCGGATGTGAGATTCCGCAGAACGAAACATCGACCTGCCAAAGACCTGCCAAAAAAGCGGATTGATTTTAATCAAAATAAGCGTAGAACGTGAGTCTCGGCCCCATGTTTTCCATCAGACTTTATTTTCGGGAGAGACGTGCGTTGTGGTTGCTTTGGATGTTTTAATTGTGGCTCCTCATCCCGACGATGCGGAGTTGGGCATGGCGGGAACGATTTTGAAGCTCAAACAGGAAGGCCTGAAGGTCGGAGTGTTGGATTTGACCAGCGGTGAGCCTACGCCTCACGGTTCGGAGGAAATACGCCGTGAGGAAACCGCTGCAGCTACCGAAATTCTTCAGCTCGATTTACGTGAGAACCTGGGTCTGCCGAATCGACGTCTCCAGGCGAGTCTCGAAGCCCGTAAAGAACTCGCCGGTTTCATCCGGCAGACGCGGCCCCGCTGGTTGTTTGCGCCCTATTGGGTCGATGCCCACCCGGACCATGTGGCCGCCACCGAGTTGGTGGAGGCGGCGCGATTTTGGGCGAAGCTCACCAAAACTGATCTTCCCGGCGACCCGTACCATCCGGAGAGAATTTTTTATTACTTTTCAATCCACTTGAAGTGCGTTCCTCAACCGGCATTTGTTGTGGATATCAGCCAGCATTGGTCGCAGAAGATGCAAGCCTTAGAGTGCTATCACAGTCAATTCATCGCGGGTCGCCCGACCGAGCCTGCGACGCTGCTTGAGCAGTTACATCACGAGGCAGCATTCTGGGGAAAATCGATCGGAACGCGGTATGGAGAACCTTTTGCGAGTCGCGAACCGGTGGGCCTGAGTAGTCTGTCGACCCTTCTCTGAGGCACCTCTCGCCATAAAGAATATCCGCGATATCGTTTCTATCTGCTAGCGGGCAATCGGCATAACGTCCTTTGGGAACAAGGGATAAATCACCTGTATGGACTATGCCGATAAATACTGCATTGCGGTTTATGTAGCTGGCACGCGCGCGAATTTTCATGATAGCCGGATCAGACTGATAATCCGGAGTAACGGGACCAGACCTGAATGGTCGATAAAAAGCGTGGTGCCAAATACATCGGCGAACAACCCCACAACGCTCGACCCCACGGCCTCAGCCGGGTAATAGAAGGAGAACACACCATGCCTCAGGATATTAATGTCTTAGCCATGGTCAAAGGTAGCGAGCGTTACGTCTTTCTGTTCGACGACAGCAGTCGAGCGGCCACATTGCGACTATTGGGGAAGTATGCATCGGACCCCGATTTGAGTTTTACCTGGTATGACGCAGCGATCCTCTCGCAGCGTATACGGGAAGAGGCCCCGGTCAGTGAGAAACGCTTTGACCTTCCGCTTCCGCTCGATCAGGATGAACTTCTCTAAAATCTAGCGAGCCTCCACGTGGCCTTTCTATGATCCGCACGGCCATTGAAAGCTTCATCGAATATCTTCGCGTCGAACGCAACGCCTCGAATCTTACCATCAAAAGTTACGAGGAAGATTTAATTGCCCTGGTGCTCTATTTCGAGGAGACGGAAGGCCGCGAGGTGGAGCTTTCGGAAGTGACCACGCTCGAACTCCGCCGATTCGTTGCAGAATTACAGCAGGCGGGTTATGCAAAATCGACGATCTCCCGAAAACTGGCCTGTCTGAGAAGTTTTTTCCGTTTTGCCATGCGCGAAGGATGGGTTGAGGCAAATATTGCCAAGCCGCTGCGCAACCCGCGGGCGGGGCGAAAATTACCCCACTTCCTTTCGGCAGAAGAAATTGCCCGCTTGCTCGAAAGCCCTCCTTCCACCAATGCTTCGGGAGTACGTGACCGCGCCATTTTAGAGACCATGTACTCTGCCGGTTTGCGCGTGAGCGAATTAGTCGGCCTCTCGATTGAAGACATCGACTTCACCTCAGGACTCGTCCGGGTACGGGGAAAGGGTCGCAAAGAGCGACTTTCTCCGCTCGGATCGTATGCTCAAAAAGCGATTAAAGACTGGCTCTCCCAAAGAGAGCCCAATCCAAAAGCGACCAAAGAGCATGCATCGGCCGTCTTTCTCAATCGCTTCGGCAACCGATTGACTTCTCGAAGTGTGGGTCGCATGCTCGAAAAATATCTCAAACAGTGCGGGCTCGACCAGCGCACGAGTCCGCACACGCTGCGGCACAGTTTTGCAACGCACCTGCTCGATCGTGGGGCCGATATCCGGAGCGTCCAGGAACTTTTGGGCCACAAAAGCCTGATCACCACTCAAATTTATACGCACGTCAGTACGGAGCGACTCCGCGAAGTCTATGAAAGTGCGCATCCGAGAGCCGGATAGAAAATCAAACGCTAGAACACTAGACGATGTTTCTGCGGACCGCCCAGACGGCTGCCTGCGTGCGATCCGAAACACGTATTTTACGGAGAATGTTCTGCACGTGCTCTTTGACCGTCTCGATGCTGATCTGCAGCGAGTTGGCAATTTCGCGATTGCTCAAGCCGAGGGCAATGTGCCTAAGCACCTGCGATTCCCGATTTGTGAGCGACACATCATCTCCCGCACTCTTTTTTGATCCTAAAGTCGAAGCCACACTATAGAGCAAGCCGACTTCGATCGGCGATTCGCCGCTGGCGGCCGCTTTGATGACTCGCACCAAATCGTCGCGACTCGTCCCTTTGGTGACATAATCGCACGCTCCGAGCGCGTGTGCGCGGGCGACATACGTGGGATTATCGTAGGTTGATAGGATGACCACCGGTATATTGGGCTCGAGCTTTTTAATTTGCTCCAGTGCGTCCAATCCGCTGCCTTCGTTCATGCGGACGTCCAACAGAACCACATCAGGGCGTTTTTGAACCGTTTGCTCAACCGCATCTTTCGTATTTTCGACCGTGGCAACGACAGAGATATCGGTCCCCGAAAATAAACCATCCAAACCACTTCGGATCATCGGGTGGTCATCAGCGATGAGAACAGAGATTGCCATCCGTCGAATACTCCAGCAGGTGTTGCCCCGAACCGACCGTAAATCAGACACATTCCGGTCGGGGAGGCGGCTTGGGTGATCTCTCGCGACCGGGGAAATCCACCAGTTTATTATGCCGTAGACCCCCGGTCATCGAAAGAGGGACGGGCGGGAGAAAAGGGTTTTCGCTGCTCCACAAGATGGCCCCACTGCTTTGCAGAAAATCCCCGGCAGTCGGTGAGCCAGAAGTGCAGCCCGCAGGACGACTGGGAGGAGTTGTAACGATTGCAACGGAAATTCAGCTCAAATAATACATCCTCTCTTTTGACCGCAGGCACGTTCTGACGTAGATACATAACACCACTGCATTTCCCCCACGCTTTGGTATTGGTTTGCCCCGGGCACCGTGATTGCCCCGGGGACACGATCACCGCAGATGCTGATTGAAGGGGAGTGCAACGATGAGCAAGGGTTCGATCCTTTTGGTCGATGATGATCTTCATGTTTTAAAATCCACCGCCCAATGGTTGCAGGAACTCGGGTTTGTCATCCGCGAGGCCGCGACGTTCCAGTCGGCCCGACAAGCGATCGAGCAAGCGACGTTCGATCTGGTGATTTCCGATATTCGGCTTGAGGATGGCGACGGATTCGCGTTGCTCCAGGCGGCCCAACAGGCAGATAGTTCCTTGCCCGTCATCCTCGTTACGGGCTACGGAACGTTTGAATCAGCCATCGAAGCGATCCGTATGGGCGCCTTCGATTTTCTCTCCAAACCACTGATGGATGATGAACTGCTCGCCGCCATTGAAAGAGCACTCACACACAAAACCATACAGCAAGAGACAAGCGTCAAAGGTCAACCGCAGCAACAAGCGCGGACGCGCTCCGATCGGTTCGTGACGCGCGATCCCTCGATGGAAAATATTCTCGAGGTGGTCGATACGATTGCCGATACGCGGGCCACGGTGCTGGTGACCGGTGAGAGCGGTACTGGCAAGTCGATGATCGCGCGGGAGATTCATAATCGGAGTTCGCGGAGCGAGGGACCTTTTGTCGAGGTGGCGTGCGGGGCCCTTTCCGAAACACTCTTGGAAAGCGAGCTGTTCGGTCACGTGAAAGGGGCGTTCACCGACGCGCGGGCCGACAAACTGGGAAAATTCCATCAGGCTGAAGGGGGCACCATCTTTCTCGATGAGATTGCCACGGCGAGTCCGGCCATGCAGGTCAAGCTGCTCCGCGTACTTCAGGAACTGCAGTTCGAGCAGGTCGGTGGCACCGAGACCTTTCAGGTCGATACGCGGGTGATTTTGGCGACGAACGAAGATCTGGGTAAGTTGGTCGAGCAGGGAAAATTCAGAGAAGACCTCTTTTATCGCATCAATGTCATCCATCTCGACCTTCCGCCCCTGCGGGAGCGACGGGCCGATATTCCGTTGTTGGCCAATTTTTTCCTCACTAAATTATCCCACGAGGTCGGCAAGTCGATCGACGGTTTTTCGTTCTCTGCGATGGAACTACTCAGAAATCATCCGCTGCCGGGCAATATTCGAGAACTGCAGAACATGATCGAGCGGGCGGTCCTGCTCGGTAAATCAGCTGAAATTCAGGTGGACGATCTTCCCGCAAAATTTCAGCAGGCGGTGACCAAAAAGGCGGAGGTGTCGAACAGGGACGTGCCAAGCAAGCCCCAAACGCTCAAAGAGGCTTTAGAGGGTCCTGAGCGAAGCATTATCTTGAGCGTGCTGAACGGAAATAATTGGAATCGCAACGAGACGGCTGAGACCCTGGGAATCAACCGCACGACGCTGTATAAGAAAATGAAGAAGCTCGGCCTCGAGGAAAGCCGTGTGGTGAGCTGTTCGTAAAACACGCGTTAGCTGCTCTCGGAATAACTTGCCTTGCTATTCGCGAGTGTAGAGTAGTTGGCTTTCACAATCCTACATAGGCAATTGCCATGCGGTTGCGCTACTCAACTCAAACTCTATTTCTCTGCACAGCCGTCATAGCGACAGTTCTCGGATCATGGACACTGACACAGCGAATCGGTGTTCCCGATGTCGTCGTTCAACTCGAGGCAACGTTGCCATTAAGACCTGAGAGTGTTCGCATCGATCATGACCCGATGCGATCTAGTTACTCATCTGATCCGGCACCCAAGCCGCCATGGCATTTCGTGGGCAACGCTTCTGCAACGTGTCCGTTTATAGTCGGCGTCGATTGGGGCACTATGGGTGGACACTTGTTTGGTACGGGCGGCCGCAGTTACTTTTTGTGGTTCTTCGGTGCGACACTTCACCTGCAATTCCTCGACAACTTTTATTGGAATTCGTAGGACGTCTAACACAGAATAGGGACAGCGTGCTTCGCATCGCCGCTTTGGCATTTCAACTCCGTCCTGTTTGCTACAATAATTGGTTATTCAACGTCGCTCGCTTTGGTAACGGCGGCGACCCCTATCCTTCCCGTTAATGACACGTTTCTATAGACCATGAAGCATTTGGCCCTTATTGGATTTGCTTCCTGCTGCATTTTTGGAATGATCAGTGTGGCACTCGCGGCGTATTATCAGCTTCGATCTGCCAAATTTCGCAAACCGGGTGTTTCGTGGATAACGGCGGCGTGGTTTCTGAGTGTTCTGTTTGGTAATCCGCTTTATACCGAAGAGGCATGGCCATGTCGCAAGAAATGCATGTTGTGGCTGCTTGGTTTTGTCGTTAGCTTTATTTTCGCCTTAATCATTGGTTTGTTGACTGGCGTAGCTCATTGAAGGACAAGGGTTGTTGAGAGGATTCACCGTCGCCACACTTGCAGCTCTAACTATCTGTCCCGCTATAAAGGACGTCTAACAAGTTGTGGTCGCAAGGCCCGGCTTCGCCAGGTCACCTTCGCTGTTTTTGCACAATGCTTGTGTTTGCATACAATAAGTGTGTTACTTAACTTTTAATCCTCCGGTGTTGTCTGTGACGGCCACACCAAACGTTGTGCGATCAATCGATGTGGACCTGCCAAGAATGCGGCGCGAATCTTCTTGACAGTACCGCCGCGTGCGCGGTTTGCCATGTAGGGCGAAGAACGCCTCAAGTCCCCACGGAGTATTCCGATTCCCTTGCAAGGCAACGTTGGATTCTAGGTCGGCGGATTGGCGTTATACATTTTTGCGTGGCGCTCGCCATTGTTTTTACAATCCTCGCAATCGCCAACCATCCGATCCCGCCAGCGGGCAGTAACTGGATAGCGGCTGCCTTCTTCATACTTCTGTTTCCAGTCTCGCTACTTGCTTTCGTGGGAGCATTAACAAACGCGTTAGTGGCATTACTCCTAGTTCCACTAAGTAGCGTAATATGGGCTTGGTGTCTGACACGGCTGTTTCTCCCACGTGTTTCGGATGACCAATAGGCGTCTAATGTATGCCATGCGGATCAAAATGGCAGTCGAAGAGCCGCTAACAAGTCGCGGCCGCAAGGTCCGGCTTCGCCGGGTCACCTTCGATGTTTTTGCACAATTGTGGCGACAGCATACAATGAGTGTGTTACTTAAATTTTAATGCCCGTTACGGGCGATGACGCTTCCGCCCACCATAAGCAAACCACATTGATGAGTGACGAAATTCAATCTCCGATAGTTCGTTTTGGCCTGAGTCTGGGGGTGTTGTTGTGTTTCCTTAGCGTACCTGTAAGCGGTTACTTCCTGACCCAAATATTCATTCAAGCACGCGCCAGTCATGATTGGCCATCGGTAGAGGGGCAGCTGTTGAGAGCGCAAGTTGGCGGCAATGGTGCCCACGGATTCCATGCCGACGTCTCTTATCGTTACGAAGTGAACGGCCAGATTTACAACGGCCAGCGGGTACGTACTTCCGATGGCGAGTACAAAATTCGTGACGGTGCTAAACAGGCGATCCGAGGGCTTATCGCGGGGCAACGGATTACGGTCTACTATGATCCACACGACCCGTCAGAATCAGTGCTGGAACCTGGCGCAGGTTATCAGGAGTACGCGTTGCTTGGTGTCCCGGTCATCCTCTTGGTGATGGGAGCCGGCCTGTTGATTCGGCTTCGCCGAACACAACCCTCCCGCTAGCAACTCATAGCCGCAAGCTTAAGCTACGCCCCGTCGGCCTGGGTTTGCGGCGCGGTGCGGGAAGCGGCACCCAGCCAGCGCTGCACCCGGCCGGGCGATACAAAGCTCAGGCTCGCGACCAGCAGCAGGGCATAAAAGGGGGCGATGCCACTGATCAGCATCAACGAGAACCAGGTTACCGCGCCCAATACCAACACGAGGGGCCGCGCCAGACGGTTCCAGATGAGGATCGGAAAGAGCAACTCGACCAACACGATCAGGTGCGTCCAGGCGGCCACCAGATAGGGATGTTCCCGCAGGAAAGTGAGAGACTCAAAGAGTCTGGACTGCGGTCTGGAAATCATCATCCACACCGCCTCGCCCGTACCCCAGGGGTCGTACCACTCCTGGGCCCCCACGATCTCGCCGGGGCCCGAAATTTTGGCCAGTCCCATCATGGCGGCCACGATGCAAAGGTGGACTTGAATCAGCCGGATCGCCAGCGTTGCGCTGAAATACTTTTTCTCGTCCAGGTTACTTTGACCTTTGCGGTCTGCCAGATAACGATCGACCGAGAGCCGCGCCCCACACGGACTGAGGCACAGGTAAAACTGAAGCGCGGCCAGCAGTGGCTCAAATTCGGAGGTCAGCAGCGGCGCACGCTGGATATAGCTGAGCGTGACAATCAGCCCCAGCACGGCGGTCACCCGGGAGAAGCAGCCGATCGTGAAGAGCCCAAGGATGACGATCCCGATCCAGTGGGCGACATTCAAATGCAGTGGTGAATCGAGGTGACTGAGGTATGAGAGATTGGCCGGATTGTAAACCGCATTGTTGGGCTGATATTGCTCGGTGAGCTCAAACGGCAAGAGCCCGCCCTGGGCAAAAAAGTAGGAGAGGTCCGCGGTGTAACTGAACACAAACAGCAGGGCGAACAGACCAGTAACGATGCGGATCAGGCACAGTGGTAACGGATCGCTCGGCAGGTACCAAAAACGGTTCCACCCGCTTCCGAAGCCCTCGGTCAGTCGCCCAACGTAATTGCTCATCGAGAGTGTTTCCATGCTTATCGATCCCGTCCTCGGGTCCCTCGCGACTGGGTCATCTCGCCCTGCCCGCCGCGCTTGGAGGGGGACCAGCGATCTTCATCGAGGATCAGATCGGCGTTGTAAACCGTGTCGTACCAACCGGGATAGTATGGATCTCGGATAGCCGGTTCCATTTCATCGAGGCTGACCATGTCCTGCGTCCGCTGCGAGAGCAACAGAAAACGATGTGCGCCCTCATCGATGCCTGCGTTTCGCAGCATGCCTCCGGCGATTGCCGAAACAAGTGATGCCTCTTCATTGTTATCTCCCTGCACCCCAGAGAGCCATGTTCCCAGCATCAGGTAGCGCTTTTTTTGCATGCCCCACGGTGTGGTTCCCTTGGGGATCAGATCGATCTTCTGTAGGCTTTCGGCCGCCTCGCTCGAACCATCGAAATCGGCCGGCGGATCGATCACGATCTGGCATAAATGGTCCCAGTCGTCGGCCGTGTTGGAGATCAGGTCATATCCGTAGCCGGTGTCGATCCCCAGGGTGTGCAGGTAGGGCTGCACTCCCGGACTTGATCGCAGTTGTCGTCGCAATCCGCTACGCGCCCCGAAATTGCCGGAGATACCAGCTAGAATCGCGAAAAAGTGAAAGAAGAGGAAGAAGGTGATCAGTGTCCGAACGCCTTGAGAAGGCATTTCGGAGGCTTCCTCGGAGGCGGCGGCCGCGGGTTTTTCTTGCATGGCAGGCTGGTCGTGAAGGGCGGGCACATAACGAGATTGTTACCGCTATTCATCGTCCAACTTGCCCGGAAAACTCCAACGCCACGCAGGGTAACGCTCGACCTTTCCAAATCAATAAAAAAAGCCGGGCCCCCAAGAGGGAACCCGGCTTTTACAGTTCGCTTTACGCTCCGCTTTGGTAAACCAATCGGGCGAAGCGCCCTATCGGCTACCGATGCTCAAGCTAGCTTAGGCAGCACAGCCGTTACAGGCAGGCGCCGAGCAACCGTTGCAGCGACCCTTGCATCGACCGTGGCAACGGCCTTTGCAACGACCATGGCAACGTTCTTTGCCACAGCAACGATCTCGACCCGAGCAGCGATCACGACCGCAGCAGCGATCTTTGCGACCACTGCAACGATGACGACCCTTGCACTTGCAAGACTTGTCGTTGTCACAAGCGGAGCAATCATCTGAGCAGTCACAGCTACAACCGTGACCAGCAATGGCTTGCTTCTCACCGCCAATCATGGCGATTCCAACAACCGCGAGAAAGATCGCGATTCCGAATACTAAGGTGCGATTCATCTTTTCCAATCCTCCAAAAAGGTACCCAAAAAAGTAGGAGTTGACATCTAAAACGGTTGCCGTCTTGGCATTCTTCTCCTGCCCCGCCGACTCGACGGCCATGGTCGGGCGACAGCAACCCCCAAGATCAAACCCCCGCATTCCCGGGTACCGGCAAAATACGCCAGATACGTTCGGTTTAGCGGTTTTTTAATCTAGGGGGGTAAAATAACAAGGTGTTTTTTATTGTCAACCAGCCATTTAGGTAAAATAAGGCTGATAAGTATTTTTAGTAGTTTGAGTGAGATAGATAGGTTTCCATAAACTCTACCCCATAATGCTTAGGTGGCGGATGAATCACAATGGTTTTATAGAAAAAAAACGTAAAATACGTAGTTTTTTCCGGTTAGCAAGTTTTTGCGGGCCAAACACTGCAGAAATAGAGATCACCCTCTTGTGGCCCTCACTATTTTCAACAGCTTTTGGTGGTCAGGGAGACCTATCCGGCCAGTTTTTGTGGTCGGTGAGCAGCACGAAGTGATGGAGGCGGGCAATCGCCCAGGATGGGTGACTCGGGCGGAGCGACTCGACAAGAGGACTGCAAGCGGGCTTTAAACGATCGGCCGAAAGAGGTTACCGCTGGTTTGGACTCTCGGGATTCTTGCCTCCAAAGCGATTTTCATCCTCATCGTCCTTATCCCGATCCTTTTTGTCCTCGGTCGCTTTTCGCCGCTTAGCGTCTCCTTGTGCGGCCGCCGCGTACAGGGAACTTTGCTTTTCACCCTCACTCGTATTTCGAACCATAAAGCGGCCGCCAGAATCGAAGAACAGCAACTCACTCATTTCTGTTTCCTCAGACCCATTTTTTCGAGAACGGATGTCGACGAGCACGATGTCCGCACCGATTTGCTGGGCCGCCTTACTCGGAATACCTGCTCCGTTGATCGCATACGCTTCTGTCAGCTCTCCACGGACCACTCCACCCTGCTGTAAATTTTCCTTTTTCCCGATTTGAAGATTTCCACCGGACTCGGCCGGTTGGGACACAAAAATGGTTGCCGTGTTGAGGCCATTTGCGGCGTTTTGAACGCCACCAGCATAGATGCCAATCGCCTCGGGAATCCAAACAGGGTTACTCGGCTCACTCCAGGGCAGCCATGCGTCGGGCGTGAGCGACCACTTGCGATCGGGAGGATTCTTTAAGACGCGTGGCGACTTTTCGTAGTTCGGATTTTCGAGAAGCAATTGAACCCGATAGAGATAAGTCTTTCCGGGCTGAACGTCAAAGTCGAACAACCGTACTAACTTATTACTGATCGTATTTGGGGGTGCCGTTTGATCGTTCGTATCTGGTTGATTTTCAGCCTCAGTGCGCGCGGTTGGTTCAGTCGGTTCTTTGGTCCGAAACCGATCTATAGCATTCGTCTTTTTTTTCGGCTGAGTGCCATTGCCTGCGTCCCGTCGCCCGGTGTTCACGGTCGGCCTTTTAAAATTTTGAGGTCTGTCGGCACCTTTTGCCACGCTTTTGACTCTCAGGGGAAGATCAGGGTGGGTGGCCCAAGCGTGCCAATCGGCAAATGCCAACGGCCCGAGTGGCATGGTTAAACCGCTCTGGACGTATTGCGAATCGACGATCTCATTTCCCAAAGTCGCCCAATTTTCAGTATCGCGGATGTCCACCATCATATTGAGTGATGTCTGGCTTGCGGATGCTTCTTCTGAAGAGATATCCTTTGCAGGTGAATTGTTGGGCGTTTTTATTCCCCACTGCCACTCAATGTCGGGCTGACTCCAATCCGGCTGAAAGTTTTCCACATCCATCGGAACTTCAATTCGTTGAATCCGTGCGAGCAGGTATTTTGGAACATCTTCTTGAGGGAGATAACCCCCGGCCTCGCGGAAGTTTTTTTCAAAAATTGCATGCTGATCTTTTACGGGCAACACCGCCGTGATCACGGCCCAATGTTTAAGCTCCCCGGTGGCCCCTGCAGGCATGCGGATACCGGGCAAAACGTTCTCGGAAAGTCTCACTACCCTCGGTTTTTTTCCAGGCTTGGCATCCTGAGGTGGAATCGCATCTTGCCGAGTCTTTTTATCGTTTTGACCTTCCTCCCTAAGCCAGAAAACACCGCTTCCCCCCGACGCCCATAAATTTTCGAGCCCCAGGAATTGAGGACGGCCTCGTTTTCTTATTTTCTGAGCATCCACGCCGGTCAGTGAATCAAACGAATAGCTGTCTGCCGCAATGCGACGTTTGGCTTCCTCGACCCGGGCAACGAAGTCAGGGGGTGTCTCGGCCGCTTCCTCCCCCGAGGCTTGAATTTTGCTATCCAACGCATCGGCACGTTTTGCAAGCGCCGAGGGGGTGTGCTTTGAATCGGGGCGAAGCGTTCCGATGGCAGAGTAGATGAGTAGGCCAACAATTACCACTGACGCCACCAAAACAATCTTCTCAATATGGAGAATGATCCACTGCTTGGCACCCGCAGACGCTGAAGTGCCCGGCTGCGAAGATGACGCGGTCGAGGACGGAATGTCTGCCGCCTGCTCGTTTTCTGCGGATTTCTTTTTGAGAGAGAGTTTGGGAAATTTCATCAAGCTAGATTTGTTTTCTGGTGAACGATGCTTTTTTACTTCTTTGCGCCGACTGACTATTTGCAGAATCCTTCCCGCGGGATACTTTTTCGACGAGGTATGCGAATCCCCATATTTCAATCAGGGTTCCACGACCTGCAGACGCGGTATCTTTTTCCCCGTTACGCTCGGCGTTTTGTTTGCCCCTACCCGACGGCACTTGAGACCGCGACCCGCGCCGCCGACCTCCCCTCGAGGTCACCTTAGGCGCAATTGTTTTCAGCGCGGAATGATGTTCGAACCGCATGCCTTCGATAATGAGTGGAATTGGCGAGTTCGACAGCGAACGAAGAAACGATTCGAGGGAGGAAAGTTCCATACGGACCTTGAGTCGAAAGGGGACAACACTGAATCCATCGACTTTATTTGATTTTGAAGCAGATTCAATTGATTGGCGTATTTGTTCCTGCTTCCAACTCGATACCGTTTTTTTCTGTTTATCTTTTTTTGACTTTGCGGATTTTCTGCCTTGAGGTTGTTCCTTCTTTACCACTTCTGCATCGAACTCTAATAACCAGTCCTGCTCACCAATAGCGTTTGCCACCTCTAAAAAGCTTGCGGTATCTTCGATAGCAAAAATGGGAAGATCAAATCGATCGCTCGTTCCCTCATTCGTCTGCTGGATCGCACGCACCAAGGCTTGGTAAATCCAAAGCACCTGTTGAAACGTTTTACAATCGCTTTCGTTTTTGATTGATGACAGACTTCCCTCGAGGTTTTTGTAATCATCAACATTCCACAAAACTCCCGGTTTGTCGGGTGTGTCGACCGCATCGACAATCACTCGCAACTGTTGAATCTCGTCACCCACAATTCTCTGGTAATCACTGATTGTTTCATCGTTCCAGTCATCTTGTTCAATTTCGACCAGCGATTGTTCGTGAAGAGACGCAGGCCAAGACTGCACACCGGCCTGGGATTCCTTGACGATATCCCAGGCCTTTGTTCCACTTTGAGTTATTTGATTCGTGAGTTTTTCCCTACTTTCGATCCAGGATTCATTTGGAAAATTGTTCCCGCCCCGACTTTTGCTTTGTTTATCAATCGAAGCGAACTGCGATTTTATTTTTGCCTGATTGCTTTTGAAATCCTTTTTAATTTTTGCTGCGCCGGAACTCCAGGCGTAAAAGAGAACCGCGGTGGCTACCAGAAAGAGCACCCAAACGTGGTGTTGTTTGATTTTTACGAGGTAAGGTTTGAGTTTTTCCATCGCTCGAATTCACTCTTTGTCGACAACGGGACTGTAAGGATCGTGAGACTATACTGTTACAGATTAATGGTTACGGTAATTGATCTTTTTTCTGCGGTTGCCAGGCGAATTGCACGGTAAACCGATATTGGGTGAGTTGTTTGTTTGCATCCTGACCAAACGGAGAGGTAACCATTTTTTCATCCGCCTCAAACACCAAGGGGTGGCTGATTCCCAACGCGGAAATGGGAATTTCGCTTACACTGCCGGTTTGATCGGGTAAGGAAATATTGCGTTCCTGTAAGTTGTGAACAAACGTGCGCTGCACGAATTTTTTACCCGAACCATTCAAAGGAGAATCATGGAAGTGGTAACCCTTCAGTTGCACCACATAACCGGGGCCCCTGGGGGGGCCTGAAGGGTGATTCTTCTTTTCCGGCGCGGGGTACTCTTCAACATTTGGATCTCCCTCCTCGGCCTTCCAGGAAGCCTGCCCTTGCACCGTCTCCGGCCCACTTGCTTGCATTTTGAGTCGCAGCGGCTCTGCATTTTCGGCAAATCGCACCTTATTGGCTGCGGTATACCAAGAAGCGAGGTTTGGTACTTTGCGGACTTTTAGATCAGTGATCCAAATATCCATTTTATTGGTGGGGCCTTGAGGTTGACTTTCAACTTTGGCCGCACTCGTCTCGATCACGTCCCCGGAGGTCTCGTCGGAGGCTTGGTTTTCGAATCCTTCCGGCTCCGTCGCCTCTTCCTTCTCACCCCGTTTCCGCCGTTGTTTTGGAGAAAGTTTTGCTTTGACCTGCGTGCGATTCCGATCGTCCGGCATACATTGATAAACCGCCTGACATAAATCGAGATAATTTTTTTTGTTGTTGAAGATTGCAAGCTTCGCCTCAACTCGCTCTTTTTGCTGGTTGTATTGGCCTAGTGCCTCATTGTATTTGTTGCTCAGATTGTTTGCCTTTTTTATGACGAGGTCGGCCTGCCGCGTCGCCTCGGCCCATTGGTTGTCGGATGAAATTTGAACCTGGGACCAACTCCACCAGAGAATGATAAAGTTGATCAAGCACGCAATGCCGAGCAGCGCGGTGGCGGCCACCGCCCACGGTTTTTTTCGATCGATAGTCCTTTCCCATACAATTTCTTGTGGCACTAGATTCGTGCCAATAGCCGCCTTGGAAAGCCCTTGCAGTGCAAGTCCATAAGAAATTGCAAAGGCGGAAAGGTGGTCTTTAAATGCGGGAGATTGTGTGACAACCGATGGGGCGAGTGTCCGCAATTCTGTAAGGTGTTCTACTTCGAGCCCTAGATTTTTGTTGAGATAGCGCTCGAGTCCCGGTAGTTTCAAAGAATTTCCCAAGGCAACAACACGACTGATTTTTGCTCCTTTGTCGAGACTTTGAAAATAACCCATCGACCGCTCTATCTCGGTCAACAAATCTTTAAAGATAGGCCGCATCGCCTGATAGATTGCTTTCGGATCTTCGGCTTTGGTAGCATTCCGTTTAAGGTGTTCCGCCTTCGCGTAAGTCAGCTGGAGTTCTTTTATCAGTGCTTTGGTGAAGTGACTTCCCCCCAATGGAATCGGTCGCTGCCAGACTCGATACCCGTTGGTGATCACCAGATCGGTTGTCTCTGTACCGACAGAGAGCACAATAATTGATTCTGGAGGATTTTCGGGGTCGTATTCCTCTGACCAAAGGGAAGGATCGATCTGATCGAAACTAATGAAATTATAGATTGCCAGAGGGGTCAATTGCACAATATCAATGTCGATCCCGGCCTCTTGATAAGGCGCAATCTCTTCATAAACCTGATCGCGTTTCATCGCGAACAGGCCAACCTCCGCATCAAGGGCAAACCCTTCCTCTTCACTCCCGCCCCACATCCGCTGGTAATCCCAAATCACCTCGTCCAAATCAAAGGGGATTTGTTGGTTCGCTTCGTAGCGAACAATGTCCGGAATTTTCTTGACTTCCACGGGGGGAAGTTTGATGAACCGAGCGAGACCGCTCTGGCCGGAGACCGATACAGAAATCTGGGTCCCCTGTAAATCATTCCTGGAAAGAAACGATTGCAACGCCTCGCGGACAATTTCCTCAGGTTCCGCCTCAGGCTGTGAGAGAATTTTTGGGTACTCGATGTAATCGAAGGCCTCGGCGACAATTTTGTCGGGAGCATCTTCGGACACGGTGCAACGCAGCGCCTTCAACGCGCACTGACCAATGTCGATACCCCATCTTGAGGCAACCTTTGCCATCCCCACCACCTCTTACTTTTCTGTTCTCAAGCGTCCCAGGTCCACGCTGCTGTGAGCGGCGCAAAACCCATAACGTCCTCTCTTTTAACAGTCTAATGATCTGCTCAAAAGGATGCCAGTAAGAAACAACCCTAATGGGGGGGTAATAGTGAATTCGTTTTCTAGCGTTGTCTCAAAGAAGGGTCCAGTTATCCGCCACAAATTCTTCCTCCGAAGAGGTACCGGAAAAAATCGCCCGACCCGCGCAGAGACGATACGCGTTTTTTTTCACTGCTGAGCATATGGCATTAAAACGTCTTCACCCTGAAGACTTGCGATCGGCGGGAAACCTTCTTCGACGATTGCATTTCCGAGCGCCGTGACTTCGCGGAAGAAAGAATCGCTCGGATGACATGCCTCGATTTGATTTCGCTGCTCGCGGCAAAAAATACTCGCGGCTTCTTGCACCAATGTATTCTCTTGTCGCGCGGCATAGAGACTTGTGCAAAGGATCGTCAGCAGACTTTGGATATCGTGCGACAGCGTCGCCATGCGGCACTGTCGATCTGCCAATGCAAGCTGATGCTTGCGCATGGTGCCACTGATTTTGAGCGGCATGCGCTGTAAGGCATCCATGGCAAACTCCGCGTGTTGCCGAAGTGATGGCGCCATTTTCGGTAGGTCAATTCCTTTCCCACGATTCACCGTTTGACCAATCATCCAGCCTGCATAGGGGATCATGGCAGATTTTAAGGCCCAGATATGAGCGGGGTTGGTAAATCGTGGTTTTCGAATCCCGGCTTTTTGAAGCGCTTTGCCAATGGGTTCAAAAAATTGCATCCCATGATTTTTTACAAGCGATTTGAAAAAGGCCATCCCCAGCATTTCGCCTTCACCCTCATAAATGCACGGAGCGAGGTATTCGTGCACATTATCGCCAAAGAGATGACCGTGAAGAAAACTTCTTCCCCCGTGGGTCTTCATCAATATTTCAACCGCTGCCTCTTTCTGAAGTTCACTTCCCATTATTTTGGCGATGATGCATTCCATTTCCCCACGATAACCTTGATCAATGAGCCCGCTGCACCAGGCAACCATCGCGTCACAGGCGACAATCATCCCGGCAAGCCGGCCGAGTCGTCGCTGCACCAACTCTCGAGAGGCGATCACTTGCCCGTACGTTTCACGAAACTTTACCCAGGGAAGCATGCTCGCCATCATTAATCTCAGAGTCCCGGCTGCCGTGGCACAAAGTGCGATCCGGCCAAGGTTCAGGCCATGGTATGCAATGGTGAGACCATCGCCTTTGGCGGGCTGCAGAAGATTTCCGGCAGGCACTTTGAAATCATTAAAGATGATGCCCTGATTGTATGCGCGCCGGAGCGCATAAAGCCCATACTTTTTTAAACGAAAGGAGTCGTTCTCTTCTGCCGGAAGGTCGACGATCAGAACACTCGGTTTTTCTTCAATGAGACAGACGAGTCCGATGGTTCTTCCCGCAACCACATTCGTGATAAAAAGTTTCTCACCAGTCACATGATAAAATTCGCCTCGTAATTCGGCCCGCGTACGAAGTGCGGTGAGGTCCGATCCCGCGCACGGTTCAGTGAGCGCGAAGGCAGATAACTTGCGACCGCTGGCAAGGTCCGGAAGATAGCGGTCTTTTTGTTCCTGGGTACCAAAGGTGCGAATCGGATCCACCGCACCAATGCACCCATGCACGCTCGCCAGACCCGCCACCGTCGGTTCATGTGTGGCCATCCGGGTTAAAAAAGGGGCGAAGGCAGAAAAGGAAGCCCCGCTGCCGCCGAACGGGCGATCTACCAGCAAGCCCCAGTAGCCTACATCAGACAAAGACCGTAACACGGTCTCCGAGATCTTTTGTTGTTGATCATAAATCGATCCGTTCGCACGATGTTTTTTGACGATCTTTAGACTCTCGTCCATTACGGTCCTGACTTCGTCGGGAAGCACCGGTTCGCGACTCATGAACATTTCGCATGAGGGACGCTTGTCCCATACGGCGCGATGCGCCGGACTGTTGACGGTCTGATATTGGGGTGCAAAAAGTGCTTCGACCTGATCATCGGCCTGGTCGATCACACCCGTTCGTCGAGATTCCTTGGCACTTTTACCACCGAGTTCGAGCGCGGTTTCCGCAAAAGATTTCTGATCTTCCGGGTTTGGCACGTCGTGGATTTCCGGAGGATTGTTACTCATAAGCTTAAAATACCTCAATGGCTCAAGCGTGGTACGCCGGGCGATAACCAGTCAGAAACTTAACTTTCAACCCGTTCGAAAATAGTGGCAATCCCTTGTCCGACGCCAATACACATCGTTGCCAAGCCATATCGCGCTTCGCGGGCGATCATATTGCGGATCAGGGTGGTCGCAATCCGCGCACCGCTTGCACCGAGTGGATGTCCGATCGCAATGGCTCCTCCCGCAACATTGACCCGATCTAATTTGGCTTCGAGCATTTGAATACAGGCGAGCGCCTGAGCGGCAAATGCCTCATTGAGCTCAATAATATCAATGTCATCAAGCATCAGACCGGCTCGTGCGAGAGCCTTGTGGGTTGCCGGAACGGGACCGGTCCCCATAACACAGGGGTCCACCCCGGCAACCGCCGTGGCAATGATCCGCGCTATTGGCGTCAGCCCCAAGCTCTCGGCTTTGCTCTCCGACATGATAAGCAGCGCCGCAGCGCCGTCGTTCATTGGCGAACTGTTCCCCGCAGTCACGGTCCCCATACCCGGCATGAATGCCGGCTTGAGTTTAGCCAACGCTTCGCGACTCGTGTCACTGCGGATCGACTGATCAAAATCGATAAGAGTGCGTTCGCCCTCCTCGTTCTTTCCCCACACGGGAACAATTTCTTTTTTGAAATGTCCGTCGGCAGTAGCCGCTGCCGCTAATTCATGGCTCCGTAAGGCAAAATCATCTTGGGCCTCTCGAGAAATAGAATGCATTTGTGCCAAAAATTCGGCTGTCACTCCCATCATCAATGCACCCTTGCTGGTGCGCTTGAAGAGTTTTGGATTGATGTCGATATCCTTATCCATGGGAATATGTTGCATATGCTCGAGCCCGCCCACAATTTGAACGTTTTCAAATCCAGACATGATGGCATGAGCACCCTGATTGACGGCTTGCAGGCTGCTTCCGCAAAGTCGATTGATCGTGACACCGCCCGTTTCCACCGATAGGCCCGACATCAGAGCCACATTGCGGGCAACGCAAAAACCCTGTTCACCCTGCTGTTGGGTGTTTCCTAACAGGCAATCTTCAATCTCATCGGGAGCGATCCCCGTGCGGTTGAGGAGACCCTCGACAACAGAAACGGCAAGATCGTCGCTGCGAACATCGCGAAAAAAACCGGTCTCAGCATTTGCTTTCCCTACCGGAGATCTGACACATTCCACGACAACTGCCCGGTCCACGCGAAGAATTCCTGTACGATGATGAAGATGGATGTGAAGAGGGAAGAGGTGTGACCTCCTTGCCACCCCCAGGGCATTCTATCCCAATCGTAGTGGTTGTGGACCGGTCGAAATTTAATTGTCCGACTTGGGCAGCAATAGGCGCTCTTTCTCCCCTATTATATGCAGCGTTTTCCAGAAGGTGCTCTTGAGCGGGTGCCACTCAAATTTGAGACATTTGCGTTTCCTCGGCTCACTGGATTCATTACACACTACGCCGCCGATCCTCGGGTGGTAAAAATAGATAGATGAAATCAGCAGGCATTATCCTTTGCGGTGGTCAAAGCAAGCGCATGGGTGCCGCCAAAGCGACGCTTCCCTTTGGAGACGAACAACTTCTCCAGCGGGTGACGCGAATTGTCGGCTCCGTTGTATCTCCACTCGTTGTCGTTGCCTCTCCCGATCAATCGCTTCCTGCACTCCCTGCGGAAGTTCTGGTTGCCCATGATCGGCAGCAGGATCAGGGCCCGCTCGAAGCTTTAGCAGTCGGTTTGAGTACCTTACCGGAAGCAAGCAAAATCGCTTTTGTTACAGGTTGCGATATCCCCTTTCTTCGGCCGGCTTTTATAAAACGAATGCTAGCGCTAGTGGATGGATATGAT
>JAQWPY010000059.1 GCA_029245145.1 Pirellulales bacterium
AAGATATGTCATCATGGCGGACCTGATGCAACGAGTCGGGCCTCCTGCAACGGCGGGAAATACCCGGTTTGCACGAGCATCACGAATCTACCGTCTTTACAAACCAACGAATGAACACCCAGCGAGTTCGATGAAAAGACACATCTATTTTATTTTAGCCCTCTCTTGGTTGATGTCTGGTTGCAGCAGCGAACAAGTGGAGTCTCCGACGGCGAATCCGGAGAACCCCTCAGACAGCGCCCCGAAGAAGACGGAAGCTGAATTCAGCGTCGACCCGAAGCCGATCTTTGCGCTGAGCCAAGTGGGAAACATAAATAACACGCCCGAATTCATTCGCACACAAAAGATCGAACAGCAGTTCAAAAATGGAAAACCGCAGCGCGAACTGACCATCCACTTTTATCGGAACGGACCCAACCGATTTCACGGTCCCTACAAGGAGTGGTATCCGAGTGGCGGCGTCTGGAAAGAGGGGGCCTACGAAGAGAATAATCGCGTGGACGGTTGGAAGTGGTACGCCGAAAATGGCACGCTCGTCAAGCAGGCAACCTATAACAAAGCGGGAAACCCTAACGGGACCTGGGTCTATTACAACGATGATGGTATCAGACGAAGGATCGAAAACTTCAGCGATGGAAAACGTGACGGGGAAACGGAGTACTATAGTGAAGACGGCGGCCAACTGCTGGAAAAGTTTTCGTTCAAAAATGATCAACTCGACGGTGTCGTCATCCGCTGGTTCCCCCGTCAGAAAGATCAAGAGGAGCCTCAAAAACGAAATAAATCTCACTACGTCGCAGGCAAAAGAAATGGTGTGGCGACCGAATGGTACGAGGACGGTCAAATGCGAAGTGAGGTCGAATTTAAAGAGGGAGACCGTCACGGACATACTCGTCGCTGGGACGCTGACGGCAACTTAGAACTCGAACTTCTTTTCGAGAACGGTGAACCTGTGGACCCGAGTGCGACCCCAAGTGACGACGATGTTGAGGCACCCGCTTCTAGCGAGGCAGAAACTGGGGATCAAAAGGGGACGACACCTCCGCAAACCTCAAACAAGGCCGAATAATTCATCGTGGCAATTCCGATTTCTCTCGAAGTCGACCCGCAGCAATTGAGATAGTCCATGGAAAACCCTTCCCCCCAGCGACCGGATGCCCCTCCGCAGAAGTCTGCACCGACCGCAACGACGATTATTTTCATTTGCGTCTTGGCGCTCGCTGCGATTGCGATCTTCACGATGCAGGGCTCGCAGCCTGATGAAATTCCCTACAACGAATTCTGGAAAGAACTTCAGGCGGGCAATATTTCCGAAGTCGAAATCGACAACCAACGCGTCATCGGCAAATTCAAGAAAACGGATGATTCGAAGAAAGCAAAGTCTTTTGCCACAGTTCTCACGCCCTTCGGCGGCACTGAACTTGATAAAGAATTGCGGAAGCAAGGGGTTGTCATTCGTTCAATCCCGCCCCAGGACAGCACGTTTTTAGTGATGTTCGTGTACCTATTCGTGACCGTGCTTCTATTTGTCGTGATCTGGGTCATGTTCCGCAGAGCCCGGGATCAATTCATGGGCGGCGGCGGTCTTCTCTCCAGTTTCACCAAGAGCAATGCGCAGAAATACGACGGTGATAAGCAGGCAATCACATTCAAAGACGTGGCGGGACTCGAGGGTGTCAAACGGGATCTGCAAGAAGTCATCGAATTTCTCGAAGATCCCAAAAAGTTCCAACGACTAGGCGGCCGCGTGCCAAAGGGGGTGCTGCTCAACGGCCCTCCGGGAACCGGCAAAACACTTCTGGCGAGAGCGGTAGCAGGAGAGGCGGGCGTTCCCTTCTTCTCCATCAACGGTTCGGAATTCATCCAGATGTTTGTGGGCGTCGGAGCCAGCCGAGTCCGAGATCTGTTTAAGACGGCAAAGGACGCATCCCCCGCCATTCTGTTCATCGATGAAATTGATGCGGTCGGCCGGCACCGAGGGACAGGATTAGGCGGTGGACACGATGAGCGAGAACAAACGCTCAATCAAATCCTCAGTGAGATGGACGGATTTGAACCCAACGAGTCGGTGATTGTGATGGCCGCGACCAATCGACCCGATGTACTCGACCCGGCGCTGCTGCGTCCGGGCCGTTTCGACCGGCATGTCACGGTGGATCGCCCCACCCAGAAGGGCCGCGTTGAAATTTTTGGGGTGCACGTACGCGATGTGCCCCTTGCAGACAACGTCGACCTGGAAAAGCTGGCTGCCGGTTCGATCGGGCTCACGGGTGCTGACATTCGAAACCTTGTCAACGAAGCGGCACTCTGGGCAACGCGACACGACAAACAGAGGGTCGAAATGGCGGACTTCGAATATGCCCGCGACAAAATTTTAATGGGAGCCAAGAGAGAAGAGGTCCTCTCGGAAAAAGAAAAAGAGATGACTGCCTATCACGAGGCAGGACACGCACTTTTGGCGTGGTTACTCCCTGGGTGCGACCGCCTCCACAAAGTAACCATCATTCCTCGCGGAAGAGCACTCGGCGTGACTCAACTACTTCCGGAGGAGGACAAACTCAACATTTCCGAGGACGATCTCCTTTCGCGTTTGGTATTTATTCTCGGAGGTCGCGCAGCGGAGAAAATGATCTACGACCAATATAGCGCGGGCGCCGAAAATGATCTTTCTCAGGCGACCAGCTTGGCACGTAAGATGGTCGCTCACTGGGGCATGAGCGAACGGTTGGGACCGGTGGCGTATCATCTGGGTGAGGAACATCCTTTTCTGGGTAAGGAAATTCACGAACAGCGACAATTCAGCGAACATACGGCTCAGTTGATCGACGAGGAGGTCGCCACTCTGCTGCATCGCTCAGCCGACACGGCCAGAGAAATGCTCGAAAAGAACCGCGAAAAATTAGTCGTTCTCGCCAAGGCTCTCGTGGAGCGCGAAATCCTGGGCGATGCGGAAATTGCCGAATTAATCGGCCCCCCCGCTGTCGCCGATCAAGGGCCGGACCACGCAGAGACTGAAATCCCTGCACCCTCCGAAACGTCTTCCTAATTTCCAACAGGTGAGAGAGAATCGCAGATGTTAGGACACTATGTTTTTTTCCAGCTCGAGGACTCCTCCCAAGACGCGGTCGAACAGTTGGTTCAATCGGCTGAAAAGTTGCTTTCGCACAGTGATGGAATCGTATCCTTTGCTTGCGGGGAACGTACCGTCGATCTCACGCGCGCAGTGAACGACACGCAATTTGAGGTAGGCCTGCAAATCGTCTTCCGCGATCGTGCGTCGCACGACCGCTATCAGGAAGCGCCGGAACACTTAGAATTTATCGAGAAAAACAAAACCAATTGGGCTCAAATCCGCGTTTTTGACATCGATCTTGCGAGTCATCACGCTCCCTCGTCAACCGCGTAGGTGCATCGCAACCGCATCTGGAGGGGATTGGTCAACTTGTCGAAAATTCTAAACCACTGTTTACGCACTGTTGGAAAATATCGATTGGTTCTCGTTGGCGGGCCGGTTTTTCTCCTGGCAATCGAAGTCATTATTTTGACTCCGTTGGTTGAGTTCGCTTCCGGATGGATGGCGTATCTCGCAAACCCGAAACTCTGCAGCGCACTGTTTTTGTGCATGGCTCTGTTTATCTTGCTGAGTATTTCAGACCTGGAGGTGTCTCCGCGGGTACGAAACCCAAAGTATGCGATACTGTGGCTCCTCGTGAATCTCGGGTGTTTCTATTACCTGATTCAACTATCCCTGAAACTGGTCGCGGCCGATCGTAAAGAAGGTATTGCCTGGGTTGAGGCGGCCGGTTGGCTCACAGTCGTTTCGTTCACCGGTATCTCGGCAGTCCTTACATTTTTACCTTTCTCGTCAATCATCACATGGATGCAACACTCGTGGCATAAGGCGGTCGGCGTAATCATCCTGGCCATCAATTTTGTCCTGCTCGTGCCCGACATCCAAAAGACATGGAATGTGGCGCACCCCTCTACAATCGCGATGGCGGCCGAGATGCTCGAATCGTGCGGGCGAAAGCCTGAAATCGGCCTGGCGCGGATGCACAACCCTCGCCTGGGAATCCAAGGCGAAGGAACGCGTCTGATCGTGACTCGCTATTGCGCTGAGATGGAGTCGCTCGCGACCTTTCTTTTGATCGCCCTGGTACTTTGCATCGCTTATCTACCGAGAATACGCTGGCTGCCCTGGCTGACAATCGTCCTGGTGGGTCTTGGCTCAATCTATTTTCTCAATGCGCTCCGCATTGCCGCACTAGTTGAGATCGCCGGCACCTGGGGAAATCCGCAACTGGCCGTGAACCTCGCTCACTCGCGGTTGTCGGGGATTTTTTTTCTGGGCTTCTCCATCACCCTTTTGATCGTCACCAGAGGCTGGTGGTGCCCTCCATCGAAGAGCCCGGAGACTGCATGACGCGTTGCCTGCGCGTCCGAACGTGACGCCGGTGATCCGCTTGCGGCCCTGCTATTCTGCTTTCTCTCCTGACTGAGACTTCATGTCGGCAGCGATTTTGGCTTTCAGTTGCTCTGCATCGCGGCGGAAAACAAAGAGTCCCTCTGTCCCAAGCGCCGCTTCAAGAAGGGGCAGCACCTTGTCTCCGCTCACCTCGTCAGCCAGAACGTAGGCAAAAATATAATTGATATTGGGGTCACTGGTTGTATGCTGTGCTGCCTGAAGGGTCGCAAGCGCTTTCTCATTATTTCCGGCACGCTTATGCGCGTAACACGAGGCAACAAGTGCCTCCAGATCGGCCCTGGAGTCTGCCGAGGTGATCGCGTCTTGGATCCCCTCTTTTGTACCCTCTGCCGCGAGTGCGTAGAGCAGATGCTGGTCGGCGTTTTTTTGGATGGCCGCGGGTGCAGTGGAGTCTTTATCGACCAGTTTTTTAAAGTGCGCTATCGCTTTGTCGAAATTGTGATTGTAATGAGACATTTGACCAGCCAGCAGATTTGCTTGCGGATTATCTTCCGCTAAGCGGAGCGCCTGGGCAATGCTTTTTTTTGCTTCCGGGAATTGTCTCATATCCCAATGAAACTCTGCCAGCATAAGCTGGGTATCGAGATCTTCCGATTGTTGGCTCGACGCCCGCTCAAGCCATTGGCGACCCGCTTCCATATTGCCAGTTTCCATCCAGAATTGCGCCATCAGAATCGATGGCGATAAGATCGTCGGGTCGATCTGCTTTGCTCTTCGCAGTTCCCCCACCGCTTCGCGGCCTCGATTGTTCCGAAACAACGATCGCGCGTAACGCACGCGGGCGCTGCTATTCTGTGGATCGAGGTTCACCCATTCCCGGAGGTAAGGGTTGGCGGTCTGCCAGTCGTCAAACCGCTCGGCCAATGTCGCGAGTCCCGCGTAAAGTCGCAATTGCAATCTTTTCAAACGCATCGAATCCCCATCGTAGGACTCGAGCAGTGTACGGCCTTTTTCAAAATTAAGCGATGAGTCGGTGTTGCGATTCTGGTCTAAAGCCAGATTGCCCAACAGAAGAAATGTTTCAGGATCGTCGGGATATTTTCTCGCGGCCGTATCGAGGGCATTGACCGCTCGGTCCATCCGGCTTTGCTTGAGATAGAGCATTGCCATAATGATTTCGGAGGGTGGCAACTCCGGATACTTGTTCGCGGCGGCATCAAATTTTTCCAGGGCAGCGGCACGGTCGTTCTTTTTAAACGCGAGGACCCCCTCCTGGACCTCCGGATATTTCTTCGACCAACCGTCGGTATCAACCGCCATGGTCACCCGCTCAGCATCCTGACCGCGAGCATCAAATGGTTCGACCAGACCGAGGCCACAAATCGTGAAGCCCACCAGGAACGATTGCAAAATAATCCGCGATTTCGATTGCATCTTCCAACTCCGCATATTGCCCTCCCCACGCGTTCTGTGCGAGTCTGCACTTATAATATCGGCATTCCGGTGGTGCAGTGTCAACTCATTTCTCGACAGGAAAAATAGCACCTTGAAACCGGTAATCTGCTTACCGACAAAGGGGGATTGCCGAAGCGGCCCTTGAGACAATGTTTCGTTTTCTCTGCTAGAATACGCGGGTAAAGATTAGGGACTCTCTCGGATCGACCGCACGGGCATCGCGCAGAATGGGAATTTGTGTGTGGATAATCAATTCATTTTTGTCACTTGCCAAATAGGCAGTGAGCAAATCATCAAAAAAAATCTGGTGGAAAAAGGTTTGCGGTTTGCCTTTTCGCGTCCCGGTTTTCTCACCTTTAAAATACCGCATTCCCAACCTCTGTTCGATTCTCTGGAACTCAACGACCCCTTCGTTCGCAGTGCCGGGCGATGCCTAGGCAAAGTTCAAGGCGAGTCGGACGAGCAACGGGCTCTCGCCCTCTGGGATCAAGTTGCGGATATCCCCTTCGATCGACTCCATGTATGGCCGCGAGACCGGTTCGCGGCTGGCCAACACCATTTCAATCCGGGGCTCAATGACGGTTCCCGGGCTACTGAAGCATCACTGCGACAAACCGCGCCGGCAACCAGGAGCAATCTGTTTGAGAATCGCTGCGATAAAAATCTTGCGCGGCGCAACGAGCGTGTGCTTGACTGCATTGTGGTCGAAGCCGATGAATGGTGGGTCGGAGCCCACTTCGTCGATCGCTGGGTCCAACGTTGGCCCGGAGGATTCTGGGAACCGGAGGGTGAGGTTGAAATGATCTCCAGGGCCTATCTTAAAATGTCAGAAGCACTCGCGTGGCTCGCTTGGCCGATCAAAGCGGGCCAACGCTGCGTCGAACTCGGTTGCGCCCCGGGCGGTGCAAGCCAGGCGCTGCTGGACTGCGGAATGCGCGTGGCGGGAATTGATCCTGCCCAGGTCGATCCCCGAGTTGAGGATCACCCTGAATTTCAGCATATCCGCAAGCGCAGTGGCGACGTGCGAGTGCGCAACTTTCAGGAATTTCAGTGGCTCACTGCGGATATAAATCTCGCTCCTGAGAAGATGCTCGACGAGGTCGAGCGGATCGTTGCCCATCAGGCGAACCGCGTCCGGGGGGTGATCCTTACGGCCAAACTTCAAGACTGGAACCTGGCCGACCGGATTCCCAAATATCTTGAGCGGATCGGATCGTGGGGATATCCTCGCCTGCGGGCCAGGCAGTTGAGCCACAATCGGCAGGAAGTCTGTCTCGCAGGGCTGCGACCCCAGCGAAAACACCGGCGACTGGCAATGCGTCGCTCTCGCTAGCGTTGAGCGACAGGCACATGCGGTAGATGCCGTCAGCATGCCGATTTTGCCCGCACTGCTGGCACGAAAAACGGCCAGAATACGCACAACAGGCGACAAAAAAAACAGAAACCTTCTGCAACGTTGAATTCCCGTTGACTTCAGATACACCGATTGCTATTTACCCGCATTCTGCGGAAACCTTCCGTATCGATTTGTCTTCTTTTTGCGGGAAGAGAGGCAACGGGTGTTGGCGTTCAATCGAATTCTCTACGGTGCGATTCTCATTATCGCGGCGAGTTATAGCGCCTCGACGAGTTGGGCGCAAATCGGAGCACCGAGAGTCCAATTCCCCTCGGGCACGACGGCGCCACCTCCGGTCACGCCGGGTACCCCAGTACCCCCGCCCGCCTCCACCGCCCCTACAGCACCCGCACTTCCGGCACCGCCAACGACGACCGCCCCCCCCACTCTCCAGCAACCTCCGCAGACGCCCTCGTTTGACCCGTACGCCGACCCCACACGGCCCAGCCAACCTTTCAATCCGGCAGCACCCCCGTTCGCCACCGCGCCGCCGAATGGCCCTCAGCAACCACTCTTTGATCAGGCCACTTTTGGACAGTGGCCGCGGTTCATGCAACAGATCCGATTTCGTCAGATGTACATGAATCGTGGCGGACAGGGTGGGCTCGGTTGGACCGAAACCGAATTGAGCGGCACGTTCCTTTTGCCACTCTCCTTCATGCCCGAAAATGCACCTCTGTTGGTCACACCCGGATTCAATGTTAACTTCCTCAACGGCCCGAACAGTGCGATTGTCGGTTCGAACGGTGGTCCGGGCCAGCAGGCACCCCCGCGACTTTATGCGGGCTACCTCGATTTTGGCTGGACCCCTCAACTGACGCATGGACTGAGTGCGGATTTAGGCTTTCGTGGAGGCGTTTATTCTGACTTTAAATCGCTCGACTGGCAGAGTTGGCGTTGGCAAGGCCGTGGATTTGGCGTTTGGCAGACCAACGACAAGTTTCAGTGGCGAGCCGGCCTCATCTATATCGATCGCTTGAGTATTAAAATGCTGCCGGCCGGTGGTCTCGTCTATACGCCTGGCGGGCCTGACGGAAAGATGAAGTTTGACATCCTCTTTCCCAATCCAAAATTTTCGTACCGACTCGATTCGTTCCGCAACGCGGATCTTCGCTGGTATTTAGCCGGTGAATATGGCGGAGGCACCTGGAGCCAGGTTTTCCCACCCACCGCAATCACGCGGAGCAACCTGACTGGAAACGGAAATCAAACCGGGCGGATCGAATACAACGACATTCGCCTGATCAGCGGAATCGAGTGGGCCGGCTACTACGGGCTCAAAGGTTTTGCCGAGTCTGCCTGGGTCTGGAACCGACAACTACGCTACGACCCGAACTACGTGATGTACAACCCGCCGTCGACCTGGATGATCCGCGGCGGACTCACGTATTGATCAGAGCATTCTGCTAGGGCGCAGCGGGCCAATGGGTCTAGGCTTGCTCGATGGCTCGTTTGATCGCGGTACCCATATCGGCCGGACTTTCGGCAACCACAATACCCGCTGCCTCGAGGGCGGCAACTTTCTCTTCGGCCGTTCCCTTACCGCCTGAAATAATCGCACCGGCATGACCCATCCGCTTACCCGGGGGCGCGGTGCGGCCGGCAATAAATGCTGCTACCGGCTTGTCAATCTCTTGGGCCACCACGGCGGCTGCCTCTTCTTCAGCCGTGCCGCCGATTTCACCCATCATCAAAATCGCTTCGGTCGCATCATCCTGCTGGAACATTCGTAAGAGGTCGACAAAAGAGGTTCCCACAATCGGATCGCCACCGAGACCGACGCAGGTCGATTGCCCGAGCCCCAGATTCGATAACTGCCAGACCGCTTCGTACGTCAAGGTTCCGCTGCGGCTGATCACACCGACCGATCCCTTGCGATGGATGTACCCCGGCATAATTCCGATTTTACATTCCTCAGGGGTGATCACGCCCGGACAATTGGGACCGATCAGGACCGAATCGCTGCCGCTTACTTTTTCGTAAACGCGGACCATGTCGAGTACCGGAACCCCCTCGGTGATCGCTACGATCAATTCGATTCCCGCATCGAGAGCCTCAAGGATGGCATCGGCTGTAAAAGGCGCGGGCACAAAAATCATCGTGGCATTGACGCCCGTTTGTGCGACCGCCTCGCTCACCGTATCAAACACTGGAACCCCCGCGACCTCCTGTCCACCTTTTCCCGGCGTACAACCGGCAACCACCTGCGAACCATACTCGAGGCAGCCACGCGTATGAAACTCACCTGCCTGGCCCGTGATTCCCTGACAGAGTACGCGTGTTTCTTTACCGATTAGGATGCTCATGCGATTGTATTCACTTTCCCTGGGGTCGTCCTCAAATGAAAATCAGCCGGCGGCAGCAACCACTTTTTGTGCCGCATCGGTTAAATCGTTGGCCGTGATAATATCGACACCACTCTCCTCGAGAATCTTTCGGCCCTCGGCCACTTCGGTGCCCTCCAAGCGCACGACCAACGGGACGTCGAAGCCGACACTTTCGTACGCTTCAAGTAGTGCCGAAGCGATGGTTGTACACCGCATGATACCACCAAAAATATTAACTAGGTCTGCGCGCACGTGGTGATCGGAAAGCAAAATACGAAACGCTTCGGTCACCTGCTCCACGTTCGCACCACCACCAACATCCAAAAAATTGGCCGGTTCGCCACCGTGGAGTTTGATCAAATCCATCGTACTCATCGCCAAACCGGCGCCGTTGACCAGACAACCAATGTTCCCATCGAGCTTAACAAAACTCAGTCCCGCTTCTCCGGCGCGGACTTCGGTCGGCTCTTCTTCGTCCAGGTCGCGCAATTCTTGGATGTCCTTGTGTCGGAACAGGGCATTGTCATCGAAACTCATCTTGGCATCGAGCGCGACCAATTGGCCATCTTCTGTGACTACCAGAGGATTGATTTCCACCAGCGAGCAATCTTCGGCGACAAAGAGTCGGCACAGTCGCTGCATAAAGGAAACCGCACTCCGCACACTCCCGGGAGCAAGCTCCAGAGCAGCGGCGAGTTTGCGGGCCTGATAGGCATCGAGACCCGCATCGCGGTCAAACGCTTCTCTAAAAATCAACTCGGGAGTTTCGGCTGCCACTTTTTCGATCTCCATCCCACCGGCACTCGAAACCATCAGCACCGGAGAACTCGCCGCTCGATCGACGACGATGCCCAGATACAATTCTCGGGCAATGGCACACCCCGCCTCGAGCAGTACCTGCCGCACCTGCTGCCCACTTTCACCTGTCTGCAGTGTGATTAAATGGCTGCCGAGCAAACGCTCGGCGACCTCTGCCGCCTCGTCGCGACTGCGGACGAGTTGCACGCCATGCTGATCGGTATTTTCTTTGAGCGTTCCCTTACCGCGGCCTCCTGCATGGATCTGGGCCTTGACGACCGCAACCTCTCCCCCCAGCGCATCGTAAGCCGCGGATGCCTCCTCAGCCGATTGACAGACTTGGTTTTCCAAAACGGCAATGCCTGCCGCTCGCAACAACTCTTTGGCTTGAAATTCGTGTATTTTCATCCGCTCATGCCCTTTGGGGGACGCAGGTTGGTGGCAAACCGATCGACAAACCGCCGCAACTTCCGAACTGTCCGAGTATAGAGATCGCCAGAAGAAACCGTCAACGGGCGAGAGACGCGGATCGTGGAGACGGTCAAAATTTCATGAGTTCCGACGACCGATTGACCGTTTCATCTGTGACCAAGTCCGCGTGTTGGCCACCTCCGCCCGGGTGAGCCCCGCGCGGCGCGCTTGCAGCACCCCGTAGCGCATGCAATCGAGTCCCCCGCAGTGGTGCGCATCGGTGGAAATCACCACCTGCCCACCGCTCTGGCGGACTGCCGCACAGGCAATGTCATCCAAATCGAGCCTTGCAGGGTTCGCGTTGAGTTCGAGAAGTTTCTTCTCCGCCACCGCTTTTTGAATCACCGCGTCGAGATCGACTTCGTACGGTTTGCGGCGGCCGATCAGACGACCGGTCGGATGCGCAATGGCCGTCGTATAGGGATGCTCGATTGCTTCGAGCAGCCTTTCGGTAATTTGCGACTTCGGCTGATTCTGTCCGTAGTGAATACTACACACCACATAATCGGCCGCCGCCAACACATCGTCGGGCAGATCGAGGCCGCCCTTCTCGAGGATATCGCACTC
>JAQWPY010000079.1 GCA_029245145.1 Pirellulales bacterium
CACCTCCTGGTCGGTGCTGCGGACGACCGGGGCGCCGCCGATCTGGCCATTTCTCTTCATCACGATCGCCTGCGGGGCGGTCAGCGGATTTCACTGTCTGGTGGCGAGCGGAACGTCGAGCAAGCAGGTGGCAAATGAAGAGGATGCTCAATATGTGGGTTACGGCGCGATGCTGGTCGAGGGCATGCTTGCCGTGCTCGTGATTCTGGCATGTACGGCCGGTGTGGGTATCGGCAAATTCGAGCGGCAGCAGCTTGCGGGCACGCACCATTATCAGGCCGTCGTCGATGCTGACGGTCAGGCCCTTTCAGGGCAGGCTGCCTGGAATCAGCGGTACGATACCAACCAAAAATGGTCCGATTTTCGCTTGCCTCAGAAGGTAGGCTCGTTTGTCGAAGGGGGTGGCAATTTCCTCGCCAGCCTGGGAATCCCGCTCAAGTTAGGGATTGGAATCATGGCAGTGCTGGTCGCCAGTTTTGCGGCGACCACACTCGATACGGCCACGAGACTCCAGCGGTATGTGATCCAGGAACTGGCCCAAACAGTCCGTCTGCCGTGGCTGGGTGGCAAATACATTGCCACACTCATCGCCGTCTCGCTGGGCCTGGCGATTGCCATGATTCCCGGCGCGGGCGGAAAATACGGGACCGGTGGCATGCTGCTCTGGCCGCTTTTCGGGGCGGTGAATCAGTTGCTCGCCGGACTCGCTTTTTTGGTCATCGTCTTTTACCTGTGGCGCAGGGGCAAACCGATCGGCTTTGCCCTCATTCCGCTTCTTTTGATGGTGGTGCTTCCCAGTTGGGCCATCTTCTGGCAGATGTTCAACGTGAGTGGCGGATGGTTTTATCCGTTCTGGAATATGCTTTCCGGCAGCGCTGCGTGGAGCTGGCAACAGAGCCATTTGCTGCTCGCCTTTGCCGTGGCGATTCTCGTTTTACAAACCTGGATGCTCATCGAGGCGGCGATCCTCTGGCCGCGCGTCCGCGGAGTGCTTGAAGCGGAATTGCCGCCGCAGGCGGGAAGCGAGCAGTCGGTCGCGCGGCGCGGGGGCTGCTGAAGTCGGTCGCCTAGCCGCGGACCTGGCCGTTGCCGCGGGCCACATATTTGTAGGTCGTCAATTCCTTGATACCACACGGTCCGCGGGCATGGAACTTATCGGTGCTGATCCCGATTTCCGCACCGAGGCCAAATTCGCCCCCGTCGTTAAAGCGGGTACTGGCATTGATCATCACCGCAGCCGTGTCGACCTGGTTGGCAAATGTCTCGGCCGTTTCTGCATTGTTGGTGATAATCGCATCGGTATGTTTGCTGCCGTAGGTATTGATGTCCTTAATGGCCGCCTCGGTTGAGGGAACAACCCGCACCGAAATCACCGGACCGAGAAACTCGGCCGCATAATCTTCCTCACGCGCAGCGACCGCGTCGGGACAAAGCCCACAGGTCTGCTCATCGCCCCGAATTTCCACCCCCGCCTGCTGCAACTGCTCGCCAATCTGCGGAAGAAAATCAGGAGCCACCTCAGCGTGAACCAGCAGCGACTCAGCTGCGTTACAAACACCCATTCGCTGGCACTTCGAGTTCATCACAATCGCCTGGGCCATTTGCAGATCGGCCTCGGCATCGACGTAGAGGTGACAATTGCCACTAAAATGTTTGAGTACCGGCATAGTCGCTTCGTCGGCCACGCGACGGATAAGCCCTTCGCCCCCTCGAGGGATCGCCAAATCGATCCAATCCGAGAGCGCAAGAAAGTGCCCCACTGCTTCGCGGTCGGCGACCGAAACCAACTGGACCGCATCCACCGGAATCCCGTGCGCCTCGGCAACACCGCGCAAAATATCGACGATCGCGCGGCTCGAGTGAGCCGCTTCTTTACCTCCGCGGAGGATGACGGCATTGCCACTCTTCACGCAAAGTGCCGCGGCATCGGCCGTCACATTCGGGCGCGATTCGTAGATAAAAAACACGACCCCCAGCGGGACCCGCACCTTCTGCAGTTCAATTCCGTTGGGTCGCACCGAAGATTCGATCACCTCGCCGATCGGTTCCGGCAGCAGGGCAACCTCTTCCATCGCCCGGGCAATCCCCTCGATCCGCTCAGGGTTCAAACGGAGTCGATCGGCTTGGGCATCAGAGAGACCAAAGCCGGGGGCGGCCTCAAGATCGAGTGCGTTGGCTTCGAGCAATGCGTCCGCTTGCGCGCGGAGGGCCTGAGCGCTAGCCCGCAGCCACGCATTTTTCGCCTCCGCCGAAAGGGTGACCAAGGCTTCGGCAGCGCAATGGGCTTGCCGGGCCGTCTGCAGGCAATACTCCTGCAAACCATGTTCCCCAAGAAGGGTCATAACTGATCACTCCAACTCGGGCGGCTCGGTAATTTTTCGCATGTATTCACTGAGGCGGGCCTGCAGATCCACCAGGTTTTGCCAGTGCCTTTGTTCCAGCAGCATCTGCTCACCATCCGATTCTTCCACGACCTTGGCCGTGGCGAGCAGGTCCCCGATCCGTAGGTGCAAATATTCGACGAGTTCGGAAAGTTGTGCCGCCTGACACGGGGAGAGCGCCTCGGGAAGTTCGGGCTGCTGGAGCGAGTGGAGTGTAGCCTGCATCTCCGGATCGCTGTTCCAATGGATCTCAAAGTCGAGCGGAGCCGCATGGCTTTCTTTGGTGCCTTCGTCGGCAAGCAGCACATCGCTGCGGTCATCGCGTCCGCGAATTTCGGCCAGCCGTTCGGCAATTTGATTTTCAGTGCCAAAGAGTAGCAGCGATCGCCCTAACGAGACCAAATCTCCATACCGCAAAATCCGTAGACGAATCTCATCGCCATTGACCTTGGTACCGTTGGTGCTCTCTAGGTCGGTGAGGATGAATTTGGAGTTATCTTCCTGGATTTTGATGTGGAAGCGACTGATCCGCTCATCGTTCAACTGAATCGTATTACCTTCTTCGCGACCGATCGTCACCGGGATGGGCAGGTTATCGAAGGTTTTCCCCCGGTCGGCTCCGTCTAACACTCGCAAGGTAATGGACATGTTAGAACGGCTCCCAGGTGCATGACAATTCGCGCAAAATCGACTCGCCTTATTCTACTTCATTAGGAGATGAAAAGTCGTGTCCGTCAAGGCGTTGCGGAAGTGCGGGCGAGACTTTATTCTTACATGACGAATGAGCCGACTCGCGGCATGCAGGTAATGCTGCTTGTGCGGGGCGAGCGCCCGTGGCGCAACTGGATAGCGCATCGGTCTTCGGAACCGAGGGTTGTAGGTTCGAATCCTACCGGGCGTGCTTATCTCTGGGATAAAAGGACCAGAGGTTTTGCAGCGTAATCACAGCAATTACGCAACCTGCCACCGCGATTGTGACGGGCACGGTTTTTTGGGGAAGGCGTCGCGATGCGTGAACCAAAAGAGCAAGCTTTTTGGATCGGCCTTACCATCGGCCTGCTGATCGGTAGCGTCCTCGGGGTGTTTTTCTCTGCAGCACTAATGCGGCTCATGTCGGCCGACTGAGCGACCTATTGTTTTTGGTCCCGTAGCAAAAACAAAAATGTCAAAAGCGAAAGTGTATCGTGCTGTTTTAGCGGCAGAGATTCTTCGAACCCCACCGGCGGTGCGCGGGAAACGGGGCGAGCAATTCCCGAGACTCTCTTCACTGTCTCTTCACGGTCTCTTCACGGTTTTGGGGTCGATTTTGTCAGCGGGATATCGATGCCCAAATACTTGAGGCACCCGAGCAGCAGAATCATGATGAGCCCCTCATCGACGTTGCCTATCACAGGAAGATTATCTGGAAGAATTTCCACAATTCCAGCGGTGGGATTTGCCATATAAATAAAGCATAGCAAGGCGATAATAACCGCCAAGATTGTGCCCACTTTAGACCGCGAAGATTTCACTTGTTGATTTTGAATCTGCTCTGTCATAACTGATGCCCCCAATAATGATTGTCAAAACCGTGCATCTATAATAGAACATGTATTCAGGGAAGCACACCGGGCACGGCAAGGTCGATCGCATAAAGTCCTTCGCGAGCGGTGATGTAGAGCGTCTTGTGGTCCGGTCCGCCGAAGGTGCAGTTGGCCGTCCCTTCCGGCACCGGAATCACCACTCGCCGCTCTCCGTCAGGCGCAAAAACGACCACCCGCGGCCCGCCAGTACAGTACAGATTCCCCAGCACATCCATCGTCATCCCGTCGACTGCCATGTCGGCAATTTTTTTAATTCGCTCCAGCGATCCGTCGTCGCCGACGCGGTACGCAATCACGGTCTTGGCCCCGTTGTCGGCCACATACAAAATTGATTTATCCGGGGAAAACATCAGGCCATTCGGACGGACCATATCATCAATGACCCGCCGCAGCTCTCCACCGCGCGGTAAATAGTAAACGCCCTCAACCTGCATCTCCATGTCGCTGCGATCGCCATAGCGAGGATCGGTGAAATAGATGCCTCCTTTGCCATCGAGTACCAGATCGTTGGGGCTGTTGAGCCGCTTGCCGTCATAACGGTCGGCAAGGACCGTTTTTTTATCTCCCAATTTTCGCGTCAGTTGGCGATTTCCCCCCTCGCAAATCAGCAGCGCACCGCTCGGGGCGAACATCAGGCCGTTGGCCCGGCCGCTCTTTTCGATTGCCACGCTCACTTCACCGTTTGCCGGATCGAAAATGTGAACTTTTTCGTTGGGAATGTCGCTAAAAAAAATACGGGCATCCCCTGCCTCGGCCGGCCCCTCGGTGAAGCGAAACCCATCAGCCACTTTGCGCACACTCTCGCCCCTGGGGACCACCCCCTCAATCGGTCGCAGGCGGATGTTTCGCCAGCGGACCTCCAATGGCCTCCGCTCATCGCCTACCGAGTGGACCTGCAGACCAATAAAACCTTCGGCCGTCTTGGAATCGATCAAATCCGCCGCCGGCACCCCATTGAGAAACGTTCGGATCGAGTCGCCGATCGCGACAATCCTAAATTTATTCCACTCGCCCTGGCGAAAGGCGTAGCGGGCCGCCGTGTTGCCCGTGAGTGGGGAGAGCCACCCGCGGCGGCCTTCATCGTAAATGCCGCCGGTCCAGCCGCGATCCGAAGGATCGATCTCAACCTGATAACCGTGGACGCGGCCGTTGTGGTATTCGGGAAAACTGTTGCTGCGGATTTGTACGCCGCTGTTGAGTTCCGGATCGACCTTGAACTCGAGCTCCAGTTCAAAATCGCCCCAGTTCTCTTCGGTGCAGAGAAACGTATTGGGTGTGCCCGGTGTGCTGGTCCCCACAATCGCGCCCTCTTCGACCCGGTAGGTCGCCTTACCTCCCCGCTGCTGCCAGCCCTCAAGCGACGTGCCATCAAAAAGATCGATCCACTCGGCACAGAGCGCGGCCGGAGTGAACAGAAGTAAAGCAACAAACGAAAGGCGTGTTACGAAATTTTTTTGCATCGTCTGGCAGGCCGCAGCCGCTCCCCAAGCATGAAAAATG
>JAQWPY010000211.1 GCA_029245145.1 Pirellulales bacterium
ACCGATAACAACCATCCCGCATCCAGCCCAACCCCACGCTCAGCATTCGATTTTGCGGGCGCTCGCCCGAAAGCACTAACCGAGAATTGATCTTGGTTTTCGCGCGCCGCAGTTCTTCTTCTTTAAATCCGCTACGCTGCACCTCTTCATAAAGAGACCTGATTTTGTTGAGATTTTTTTCTACCGCATCCGGTTCGCAACACATCCACGTCATGATCAGCCCCGCATCTTCATATTCATAATAATGCGCGCTAATTTGTTCGGCGAGTCCGGGATGTAGAAGTTCCCAATAGAGGCGACTTCCGCTGCTATCGCCCAAAAGATTCACCAGCAGGTGGGCCGCATATCGCTGAGAGTCGTGACTGTCGGGTCCGCCCGAAAGTTGAATTACATATTGTTGTGCTGTCGCGGGACGCTGAATGACTCGCTGTCTCGATCGTGCATCGAGGTTGTGCATACCTCGCGCACCGGGGTGCTGTGCCCAGGCACCGCAATGCTCCTCCACTGCCGATAGCAGAGCCTGAAAATCGATGTTCCCCGCTGCTGCGACGACGATATTCTCCGGAGTGTAATGCGATTGAAAATAGTGCCGCATGGCATCGACCCTCAGATCGGTCACACTTTGTTCGGTACCGAGCACGCGATTGGCGAGCGGATGATCGCCGTAGAAATCTTCCTCGCATGCCTCGTCGGCCCCGAATGGTGGCTGATCATCGTACATCCGAATCTCTTCCAGTATCACCTGCTTTTCGGTATCGAAATCGGTTTCGCGTAATGCAGGCCGCATCAGTTCGCACCACAGCCGCACCATGGCATCCTGATGCTCAGGGAGGGAGACTGCGTAATAGCAGGTGTGCTCTTTACCGGTCCAGGCGTTGTACTCCGCCCCGTGTTGATCGAATCGCTGATTCACATCGTCTACCGAAAGGGAGTCGGTGCCCTTGAAAACCATATGCTCAAGAAAATGACTGACTCCCGCAACCTCGCTGGTTTCATCGCGGGCTCCCGTGTTGACGCAAAAGGCCACCGCGATACTGTGTGCATCCGCATTGCACTCAGCGACGATGTGAAGACCGTTATCGAGTTTGTGCTCACGAAACTGCATCGGGAACCTCCAAAGCCTGGGGACCGAGTGTCACGATCGTAAAATCACCAGGCGGATGATCTTGCAAATACCGGTTGATCGTCTCGGGCGAGAGACCATCGACGCAAACTGAAATTTCTTCGATCGTGCGGACCCGCTCAAGATGATACCAATCGCGGGCAAGCGAACCGGCACGGGCCATACTCGATTCCTGAGACATGATGAGCGAACTTTTCATTTTTGCCTTGAGTCGATCCAACTCCTCCGCTGCAATGCCGGCTGCCAAGCGAATCAACTCTTCGATCAAGACATCGAGGGTTTCCTGTGCCCGTTCGGCGGTCGTCCCTGCATGACAGAAGACGCTTCCATTTTCCTTGAGTGAGCGAGTTGAGGCACCGACCGAGTAACAGAGTCCCCGTTTTTCCCGCACCTCGGTGAACAGGCGAGAACTTGAACCCTCGCTCAAAACACCCACCGCGCCCCAGGCTTGGAAGTAGTCGTCATCCCGATACGGCACACTCGGATAGGCGATTGCAATCTGCGTCTGATTCGACTCATGCTCGATATGCTCGCGATGCATCCGCACCGGCCCGCATGGAGGCTCGTCCCATGAACCGACAGGCAACCCGCCAAACACCTCACCCACTGTTTCCTGTAACTGTTCCCAGGAGAATTTTCCCGCGACGGCAATAATTGTGCCGTTGGGCCGGTACCCCTTTTTAAACTGGTCGCGAATATCATCGAGCGTAATACTGGTTAAACCCTCCATGTTTCCGTGATGCGATTGTCCCCACGGCTCCGGGTAATGGCCTTTCCGCAACTGCACCATAGTCCGCTGCATGAGTTCGTCTTCGAGTGCGCGATATTCCTGAATCGCAACCTGACGACCCGATTCCAATTCCTTTTCCGGAAACTGGGGCCGAAGCAGCAAATCTCCGTAAAGCTGCAAGGCGTCAGTTAAATGATCCGCCAGCATCGCTGCACGAAAACAGGTATGGGAAATAGTGACTGTCTCTCCCGTCTCGATTCCCAACTGCTCAAGACGTTCCACAAATTGTCGGCTGTCTAATTCTCCACAACCGCGAAGTGCCATTTCACAGGTCATGCTCGTCAGACCCGCACGTTCGCTGGGATCATACGCTGCCCCCACGGGCACTAAGAAGGTAAAGGCTACCGATTCGAGCGATTGCATCGACTCGGCAACCAAAACAAGACCGTTTGGATAGCGATGTTCGTAAATCGGCATGGTATCCGGGTCTCAGGGGTGTTAACTTATTTTCTGTTGCGGGCGTCACCGGTATCCACCAGTCAAAGACCGGCGCAACCCTCGTTTCAAGTGCCTCAGTGTATCGAGGACCGTATTTTTTACAACTATCAGAAGACGCTCCGAGAGCCGATTCACGATGAATGAAATTCGCTGCGATCCTCTGACCGGATTTCGTGTATTGATCGCAGAGGGACGCGGGGCACGACCTTGCGACTTCACAATCAGCCACCAAATCGAATCGCGGCAGCGTTGCCCCTTTTGCTTTGGAAACGAGAACGATACTCCGAATGAAGTTCTTCGTCTGCCTGCCTCCCATGACCCCGAGAAATGGCAGACGCGTATCGTGAGCAACAAATATCCTGCACTCGCACCGCTGGGCCGGACCTTGCCACCAGGCAATCCATCTGTCGGCCCCCTCAGCTTACCGCATGAGACAATCCCGCCGCAGGCAGCTGAGGGAATTCACGAAGTGATTATTGAGAGCCCCGATCATTGCATTCGCACCACCGACCTGATGGTTGATCATCTGGCCGCTGTGCTGCAAATCGTTCGCAAGCGGATTGAGCAGATTAAGCAAATACCCGAATTAAAGAGTGTGCAAGTATTTAAAAACGTGGGGCCGACTGGCGGAGCCACAATCGAGCATGCGCATAGTCAGTTAATCGCATTGCCGCTGGTGCCGCCGACAATCGAACGAGAAGCAGTGGTTGCGGATTCGCACTTTGAGCATACCGGCTCATGCGTCCTCTGCGACCTCTGGTCGAATGAATCGTCACACCGACAGCGACTGGTCGACGAAAATTCCGGCTTCGGTGCGTTCTGTGCTTACGCGGGCCGCCAGCCTGGTGAAACTTGGATTGTTCCAAAGAAACATCAGCGAGATTTTACTGCGATCGACGATACCGACTGCCACCTGCTGGCCGAAATACTCCATTCCGTACTCCAGCAGATCGACCAAACCTTCAACGTGCCCGCTTACAATTACATGCTTCTCACGGCCCCCTTGGATGGCAACTCGGCCGCTCACTATCATTGGCGATGGGTTATCGTCCCCCGGATCACCATCCGTGCGGGGTTTGAGTGGGGCACGGGCTGCTTCATCAACCCGGTGTCACCCGAGCGGGCTGCTGAGGCCATGCGTCGCCGGTTACCGATTGACGACATCGCAGTAGAGCAAGACCGTGAACGCGATATTGCGTAACGAATTCCTTTGAAAGAAAGTACATCCGCGATTCCCCTCAAATCATAACCCGAAACGAGAGCAAAACTGGCGATGGCACCCCGCGTTCATTTCTCCCTAATCCTGCACAATCATCAGCCGATCGGCAATTTCGATCACGTCTTTGAGCAAGCGTACCAGGACAGCTACCTGCCGTTCCTCGAGGTCTTCGAACCTTACGAACATTTGCGGATTGCATTGCACACCAGCGGCCCTCTGTGCCAGTGGCTCGATCGTCATCATCCGGATTATCTGGACCGAATTCGGCAACTGGTGCAATACGGGCGACTCGAAATTATCGGAGGTGCATTTTATGAACCGATCCTTGCGATGATCCCTTCGCGCGATCGTATCGGACAAATCGAGCGGTTTCGCACATGGCTCAGTCGTCGACTTGGGGGAGAGATTCGCGGAATGTGGGTCCCCGAACGCGTTTGGGAACAATCGATGGCCCGTGATCTGGCAGACGCCGGGGTCTATTACACACTGCTCGATGACTACCACTTCAAAAATGCTGGACTGACGGAAGAGCAGTTAGATGGATACTATCTGACGGAAGACGATGGAAGAGTTTTGCGCGTGATCCCGGGCAGCGAGCCGCTGCGTTACATGATCCCTTTCCAATCACCCGAAGAGACAATCGCGTATCTCGGTCGCATCTCAGAGCGGCATCCAGGCGCCTTTGTAGCATTTGGCGACGATGGCGAAAAATTCGGCTCGTGGCCCGATACGAAGCAACATGTCTATCAAAACGGATGGCTGCGACATTTCTTCGATCTCTTGACTGCCAACAAGGACTGGCTCGATACGACAACCCCTTCGCAAGCCATGCAGCAGGTCGACGCGCTCGGTAAAATCTATCTACCTGAGGGAAGTTATCGCGAGATGACCGAGTGGGCTATGCCGGTCGATCGTCAAATCGAGAGCCACGAAGTCCAACATATGCTCGAGGAATCATCGCAGTGGCACCGCGTGTCTGCGTTTGTGCGAGGGGGATTCTGGCGGAACTTCAAAACCCGCTACCCCGAATCGAACGAGATGTATGCACGAATGATGCAGGTCAGCGGACAACTCGCCTCGCTCGAAAAAGCGGGGACAGACGAGACAATACAAAGCCTTCTTGAGTCTGCGCGTGATGAGCTCTATCAGGCGCAGTGCAATTGCAGCTATTGGCACGGGGCGTTTGGAGGCATTTATCTGCCGCATTTACGAAATGCCGTCTTCCAACACCTGATACGCGCCGATGGTTTTCTGGAGCAGGCGAGCGGTCGCAATCGCGCACGCTGGTGCCAAGCGAGTCAAAGCGATTTGAATTTTGACGGCCGGGATGAAATTCAGTTAAGCAGCGATCAACTCAACCTTCTCCTAGAACCCGGATGCGGCGGCCGTCTCTACGAGCTTGATGTTCGCAGTATTGCGCACAATTTATTGGCAACCTTATCTCGCAGGCCCGAGGCCTATCACCAAAAGGTCCTCGCGGGTCCGAGTGGTGACGGCGATCATATGGCGAGCATCCACGATCGGGTCGTATTCAAGCAGGAAGGGCTCGATCAACTACTACAATACGATGATTACGGTCGCAAGAGTCTCATCGATCACTTTTTTGATAGAGAGGCAACTCTCGATACCGTCCGTGATGGATCGGCGCAGGAAAAAGGCGATTTCATCCTTAGCCCGTATGACGCCGAGATCCAACCGAACGAGTCGGCAACCGCCACTCAAGTGCAAGCAACGCTTCGTCGCACCGGTTTTGTCGAGGGTGTCCCCATCAGCGTCAGTAAAAAAGTAACGCTTGGCGAGGGTGAGAGCGCGATCGTTGTCGAATATTTCCTTGAGCAATTACCGCCCGATCAAGTTTTTCATTTTGCCGTCGAGTGGAATTTTGCCGGCATGCCGGCTGGCGCCGACGACCGCTTATTTTATGGCGCAGACCAGCAACCCCTTGGGCAACTCGGCAGCCAACTCGATCTCCGCGAGGTGACAGGGATTGGTCTGGTCGATCGCTGGCTCGGAATCGATGTGGGGCTTACTTGCAACCGTCCTACCAATTTCTGGACCTTCCCCATTGCCACCGTGAGTCAGTCGGAGGGAGGGTTTGAAGCCGTGCATCAATCGGTCGTTGTAATGCCCCACTGGTTAATTCAGGGAGATTCCCAAGGACAGTGGGGCGTTACGATGCGACTCTCGATGCAATCGACGGCCGAGCACACGCCGGCAACTGAAGGAGCGACCGCGACCCTGATCCGTTAAGCGCAGGCCGCTACGCTTTTCGATCGCCGCACATAGCGACCGCCTGCCAATCGATGTCGCTCAGCGGGGCAGGGGACTGCCAGGCTACTTGGCCCAGCAACGGGACATCGCTGCGATTGCGAATCTCCTCGGCATTCGATCGATAGCTTGCGTTCTCTCGAGCAGTAACCTGATTGAGTACGATACCTGCAATGGGAATATCACTCGCATATTTTTCGAGCGTACACAGCGATTGAAGCACGTGATTGATTGCCCCCAACCGATTTGCTGCCACCAAAACAACGGGATAACCGAACTCCGCGGCAAGCGTGACCGTCGAGTCGTGGTCACTCAATGGAGACAGCAGGCCACCGGCGCCCTCGACAATGACCAGATCGCAGCGTCCTGACCAGTAGCACAGGCCGCTGCGAAGCAGTACAGCATCGACGTCACGACCTTCCTTCGCAGCAGCAACGGGGGGCGCAAGGGGGGCCTCGAAACACTGAGGGCAAACCGAAGAGAGTGAATCCTCGCAAGCAGATGCCTCGCGAAGCGCCTTCGCATCCTCGGCAACCAGTTGCCCCTCCTGCCGCAGGCAACCGCTGGCCACCGGCTTGTAGACACCGATCGAAACCCCCTTGGCAACCAGGCTTCTCGCAATGGCGGTTGCAATGTAGGTTTTTCCCACTTCCGTATCAGTTCCGCATACGAAAAGGCCGTATTCCGGACGGTCAAAAGGAGCTGAACTGGACACCGCCGATACGCTTCCTGAGTTGCTGGACGCTAAAGCCCCAAATACTCTTCCAGGGCCTCTCGCATGATTTCAACATCGGGCTCACTTCCGGTCCAGAGTCGCACACATTCGGCCCAGACGTGGACCTGAATCTGCTGACCCTGGAGGGTCGAGCACCCGCGATTGGCTCCCATCTGGAGGAAGCCTGTACTTGGCGATCCAAAGCAAGTATCGACACATAGCATGTCTGCATGGATCGATTCCTCGACCAACGGAACAGGCTCTGCCGATTCTGCGTCTCCGCTCTCCGGTGCGTGAATCAGAAGCTGGACATCCCGCTCCACTTCGAAGGGGGCGTCCCCCGACACACACCGCAGGCTCACTTCTCCCGCATGCGGCTGCAATGTGGAGACCAAACCGTTAGCAGATTCTTCGTCGACACCCGCAACGATTATCTCACCTACTGCGGCGTCCAAGAGTGTACAGGCGATGGCGCATGCCATGGCACCGGAGCCCAAGATCATTACTTTTCCACTCTGTGGGTCATACGTTTCCGGCAAGCTCCGCCGAAAACCTCGTCCTATGGTGTCTTCACCGAACCATTGGCTGTCCCCATCGCGGCAAAGACAGTTCACCAGCTGACTGCGGCCCGCTTCGGCACCGACATCCTTCAGACAGTCGAGTATGGCACGCTGAAGCGGCCCCGTGACGACCGCCCCACGGAAGTTCATCGCTCGCATACCCGCCACCGCCGCGGACACGTCTTCAATTTCGACCTGCAGGCTGAGAAAGCGCCGATCCCATCCCGAATGCTGAAAGCATTTTTCCATCACATATTGCGTCGGATTACCCGCAAGCGCGGGACCAATACAGCACATGATCTCTTGAAGTGGACTAGACAAGGTGTTGACTGACGCATCCGGGACGAGAGCGGGGGCCATTGAATCGAGGCAAGTTCAGTATATCGCCGCTATCGACTTCACGGAACGGGTAAGCGGTGCCGAGCGTTTTATCACACCTGCACCGCGGGGGCGGTCCGATCGGCGGATCGGCGGGCCTTCACGCGGACATAGGGCGGCAAAAACCAACTGCGATGCGAGAAACTACCGCGCGAGGCGCTGGCATCGCCATGCATCGGTTCACTCAAATCCTCAACGGTGAAACCACAGCGACAAAGCCCGCCGATCAACGATTCCCAGCGATGCAAAAACTCAAAGGTTCCCTCTTCGCGATGCGGGCTTCCGGTCACCGCTGGAAGAGGTCCCCGGTCGTAGTAGGGTGTCTCGAGTGAATACCCCAGACTGCCCGGCTTCACCGAGGCTTGCAGGCTCCCCGGCTGCTTATGCTGGCTCACATACAAACCACCCGGACAGATGACCCGAGCCACTTGGCGGTAAACAGCCTCCACATCAGGCACATAGCAACTGCTGACGGGCTGAACGACGATGTCGAACCGCGACGCGTCGAGGGCTTCAAGCGCATCGATCGATGCCTCGAGTGTCTTGAGGGTCAAACCGCGATCGGTCGCCACCTGACGATCGAGCGCCAACATTTCCGGGCTGATGTCGACCACCGTGACCTCCGCGCCGGCCGCAGCGTAAAGCGCGCTCTGCATGCCACCGCCACTTCCGAGGCACAGAAGCTTACGATTGACAAATGGGCCCTCGAGAAACGGGTCTCTCGCCACTGCCTCCACCCGCTCTCTAAATTCCTTATCGGTGACCGGGCGGGCAAACCGGCGGTGATTGCGGGCATATGCATCCCAGGTGCGTGCATTTGCGGCGTGCGCAGCGGTACGTGAACTGGTCCCCAAAGGATCGCTCATCGTTATTTCCTCAAAAAAGGACTACGCCTCCGCCGGATGCACATCAGCGAAATTATCCACGCGCACAGCCCTAGGGAGGCCGGTTCGGGAATAACGCCATAACCACCGACCGCCGGTACGCGGGGTGCAACGGCATCCCAACCATTGAAACCGT
>JAQWPY010000216.1 GCA_029245145.1 Pirellulales bacterium
GAGGCAAAAACCAAATGGGAAGCGGCCCCCTGGTTGCTCCTCGTGCTCGCAATCGTCGTTGCGTCGGAGGGTCTTTTAACGACTTTTTTTTATCAACGACCGAAATTGTAGATTCCATAATATGGACATTAACTAAGAGCAGAATTACTGCCTTCCCATGCAATGACTCATTGGCACATCAGTCCCATCACTGACCAGTATTTCTCGGGCGGCGCCTATCTGCTGGTCGCTGCGATTGCCTTAGGCCTCCTGGCAGTGTGGACAGCCGCGGTTTTCTTTACCCCCGTTTCGCGAAATCGGCGGGTGATTCTCGCTTCGCTACGACTTGCGTTGATTTTCGTTCTCCTGTTTGTCCTTCTGCGACCGAGCCACACGGTCACTGAAAACGAAAAACAATCAGCCACGCTTCTACTGCTCCTGGACCAATCGAGGAGTATGCAGATCCAAGATACTTCGAGTGGTGATTCCCGGTGGAAACAGATGCGGGCGCTACTTGCCACGCTTGAAGAACCCATTTCCCGCATGCGCGATGAGAAAGAGATTGAAGTCAATCTTTATACCTTCGACAATGGCGCCGCAGAAGTTGATCTCAAGAGCTTTCTCAGCCAACCAACAACTCCACAGGGAAGTGAAAGTGGTTACGGGAACAGCATGCAGGACGTTTTGCAGAAAGAGGATGGCAAGCGACTGTTGGGCATGGTTCTCCTCGGCGACGGGGCCGAACAAACCTTCGGAATCTCCGAGGCCGATCCTGTCACGATGGCAAGGCTCCTCGATCGACTCGGCTGTCCGCTTTACACGGTACCATTCGGAGAGCGGAAAGGTTCGGGGCAGGTGCGGGATGTCGAAGTTTCTTCGCTGCCGGACAGCTTTGTGGTGTTCGCTAAAAATCGCGTGCCGGTCAAGGGAACCGCGCGGATCTCCGGATATCTCAATCGCGATCTCCCACTACAGTTGGTGCTCGAATCACCCGACGGGGAAGAAACGACGGTTGCTACCACCGTTGTTCGACAGAGTGATACGGTCACCGAGGTACCCTTCGAGTTCGATTACATGCCAACCGAACCGGGCAGGTACAAAATCGCTGTCCGCGCACCACCACAAGCGGGCGAGGTCACCACCGAAAACAACGAATTACCTGCCATGCTCACGGTACTCGAGGGAGGGATTCGCGTGCTTTACATCGAAGGAGAAATTCGACGTGAGCAACGATTTCTCCGGCGGGCATTGGCTTTATCCCCCGATATCGATGTGTCGTTGCTCACCCTTGGACCCCAAGACCGGAAGAATTGGCCAAGGCAAGATCTCGCAAAATATTTCAAATCTGGAAACTACGATGTCATCATACTCGGTGATGTTGACTCTCGCGCTTTTTTTCCCGGAAGCGCAACTCGACCAGCCGATCTCCAACTGCTACGCGATGCTGTCCTTGATGGGCAGGGACTATTGATGCTGGGCGGTTGGCACAGCTTTCGTGCCGGTGGTTACCATCTCACTCCGCTGGCCGAAATCGCTCCGGTCCTCATGAATCGAAAAATCGATCGTTTTGTGATTCAACAATTCAACGAACCGATTGACCAATCGCTTCACCTTCCCGGACCGCTCGTAATGCAACCCACCGAACCGTGGGGCGCCGAAAGTGAGATTATGCAAATTTCCATCGACGGAAATAATCTCCAAGCGTGGCAGCAATTGCCTCCGCTCACTGGAGCGAATCGCTTTCGCGGAATTAAACCAGGGGCGCGGGTATTGGCAGACGACGGCAAAGGAGATTCGCTTCTGGTCACCGCCGAGCCCGGTGGGCGGGTAGTCGCGTTTGCCGGCGACTCGACGTGGAGATGGGCAATGAAAGGATTTACTGAGAGTTATGTTCGATTTTGGCGACAAGTCGTTCTTTGGTTGGCACGCAAGGAGAAACAAAAAATCAATGATGTGTGGATCACACTGGACCAACGTCGATTTACACCCGGTCAACGCATCGGTTTTGAGACGGGAGTCAAACGGGATACACCAAGTGATAAAAAGGTTACGCTCATTGCGAGTCTTCTAGGTCCGGACGGAAATCGTCGGGAAATTCCGCTCTCTCGCACGGGGGTGAATTTTTCAGGCACCATCCGAAATTGCAAGGAGGTGGGGAGTTATACGCTGACCGTAACGGTCCAAGGTGAAGAAAGCGAGCGCACAGAATCGACCCAATTTTTTGTTTATTCCAAAGATCGCGAACTGGCGGGATCCACGAGCGATGCGCCGATGCTCCGAAGTATTGCGAACCAAACAAAAGACCTGGGAGGTAGACTCGTACCGCCCGAAGAACTGGACGATCTTCTCGAAGAGGTCATAAAAACACCGGTCGAAATGGAGCAAAAGATTAAGGTCAGTATGAGCTTTTGGGACAAGTGGTATGTCTTCGTAATCTTTGTTTCTCTTATCTCGATAGAGTGGTTTCTGCGAAAAATGTGGCGACTGGTGTGACTCGAATTTGGTCTCAACGAATCTGCTGATTCCATGCTTCTGTACTGTACTTTTCTGAAACTAATTTTTCTGTCGTCTCCTGGGGCCAAGTGACCGCAGTCGCCGGATGATTCCAAGCTGCAAGAACCCCTTGCTTCACCACTTCGCGGGACAGTTTCAAATTACATACGAAATCTGCATGGGAGCGACTCTGGCGATAATCGGGCTGCCTGGGCGGAAACCGCAAATACCGCGTCAGCCGATCGAGTGGCATGTCGTAGAGAAGTGTTCCGTGATAGAGCAAATGATTTTTGCGACAGCGTAGACTGTTACCGGAAACCTTGTGATCGCCGATCGCCAAATCGCTCGTGCCTTTCCGCTCGAGCGTGGGAACCAATTTCTTCAGCTCACATACCAACCTCGAAAGGACAAAGGCGTGCGCCTGATCGATCTGCCGGAGAAACGGATACGCATCGAGCGAGAGCACTACCGCATAAAATAAGCAGCCGGGCCCGGCGACAATCGCGGCGCCACCGCTACTGCGGCGGATGACCGGGAGACCATCATTTTGACATCGCGCCAACTCAACCTCCCGGGAAATACTCGATCCTCGGCCGATGACAACCACCCAATCGTTTGGTTCCCAGATGCGTAGAAATCCCTCTTCGTCACGGGACTCCTCTGCCTCGAGCAAGAGCGCTTCATCGAGTGCAACATTCTGTGTCGCGTCAGTGAGTGTTTTGTCAATGAGCTTCATCTGACGACTTGCAATCGATTCTGTGAGGTCTAAACTAGACAAGAGGCTTCCATTGATGCGGCCCCCGCGATTTTAGCAAGCGGCCTTCAACCGCTCGTTTTCATCGCAGGGCCAAGACTCTAAGAATTGAGAATAAGGGAACGCGGGGTTTCTAGTCAGTCCCATCCACTCAGTCCAACAGCTCGCTGGGGGAGCCGGAAACTTCGATTTTTCTGAATACACCTGAGCCACATGGCTGATTCCCCTCCACCCACCGATCCTGTGAATCCATCACGCAACGAGGAAATTCTGCCTCCCGTCGAGCAGCCCTCGGCCGGGTTCATCGTACAACTCTTCGTCATTCCCGGAATGATTGTCCTGGTCATCGTGCTGCTTTGGCTCGGCGTCTCGTGGCTCGCACACCATGGAACTCATCCCGAAGAGCTGGTGCGGCAGATGCGGCAAAACCGGGCCAACAGTTGGCAACTGGCCTACAATTTTTCAGAAGAATTGAGGCAGAACGATCTTTACCGGAAGGATCCTGCGCTCGCTGCGGAGGTGGCCCGATTTTTAGACGAACTCCTCGATGAGCCGCTGCCGCCTCCGAGTGGCAATAGCTTAGGAGGAACGAATCCCCGTGATCAAGAGATCGTACGACGGGGATTTCTCTGCCGGGCGCTGGGCGAATTTCTCGTGCCCGAGCCGGTGCTTCCCGTCTTGATCCGCGCTGCATCGAGTCACACTGGAGACGACGACCTTCGTGTTCGTCTTGCAGCACTCGAGGCGATTGCACTGCTGATCGAAAATACAGAGACGCGCGGCGAAAAAGGAAGCTCAGAGATTCTCGGTGTTCTTCTCGCGTCGTCTGAGAGTGATGACCGAAAAATTGCATCTCGAGCAACGATCGGTTTGGCGGCGGCACGACAACACGAAGCGACCGCGCGTTTGATTGCAATGCTTGATGAACCGCATCATGTCGATGTTCACTACAACGCGGCCACCGGTCTGGCCCGCCTGGGACGAGTCGAAGGATTGGAGATGCTACAAGAGATGCTCGATCCCGAAGTTGATCGCGGCTTGATCGACGAGAGTAATTCCTCTGAGAGAGAGGTTAAACGATTACGCATTCTGCTCAATGCACTACGGGCCACACGGTTTCTCGCAAGCCAGAATCCGCAGGCTGACCTCACATCTCTTCAACTTGCCGTCGAAAATCTCCTCGATCAAGAAGAGAATTCCCAAATTCGCATCGAAGCTCAAAAGACGCTTCAACAACTCCGCGACTCGACCGGTTAGCCACTTTGCACCAGATCGCGCTGCTATCAGTAGCAGCGCTTGCAAGCGATTCTTGCAAGTGACTTTCTTTTTTTCCGACAGCTTGGAGAAATTTCAAACCGATCTTTTAGATGGACGGCAATTGATGTATATGCTCGGCCCTTGCATCCGTTGCGGGACGGAACCGTGGGAGCGGTCGTGCAGCTAATATCTTCGCACGCCAAACCACAAGACCACATTCTCTTCTTTCGTGGGTGACTGCCATGCGCTATGAAATGTCGTGGGTCCGGCTTCTTCTCTTCGGGGTTTTAACCCAACTTCCTCTGTTCGCGGCCTCCGCTAACATCGGCGAAGCAGAACTCGTCTTCGGGGAGATGAATCACCTCGGCATGGCTCCCTGCGGCGTTCCCTGCGAGGTCATTTACGAACATCAACAAGTAGATACCTGCCAGATTCAAAATGAGACGCTGTTCGAGGAAAGGTGGGTCACCACGTACGAACCGGTATGGGAGACAGAAATACGCAAGTGCCACTACACCGTCGCCCGACCCGAAATACAAACGGTGGAAAAGGAAGTCCGCTGTGTTGAGATCAAGCCGGTTTGGGAAACGCAAGTGTGTGACCGGAGTTACGATGTGGTGCGACAGATTGTAGAAACAAAAGAAGTTGAAGAGCGGTACACCGTCAGTCGCCCCGTGATGGAGACCGAATGTCGGGAACAAAAAGTGCAGGTGCAACGCTGTGTCACTCGAACAGTAGAAAAAGAGGTCGATCAGATCACACATCAGCCGGTGACTCGGGTGAAAACGACGTACGTAGACCAGGGGCAATATGTCTCACAGCAGGTCGAAAAACCGAGGCGTTTTCAGTTCAGCTTTCTCAAATG
>JAQWPY010000145.1 GCA_029245145.1 Pirellulales bacterium
CAAATTCAGGCGCGGATCAATGCCTATGAGTTGGCTTATCGCATGCAAACCAGCGGTCCGGAACTGGTGGACCTTGCAAGTGAGTCGGAGGCGACGCTCAAAATGTACGGACTCGATCCGCAGCAGCCGAAACCGGGCTATGCCAAAAACTGTTTACTCGCGCGGCGACTGATCGAACGGGGTGTCCGCTTCGTGCAACTGTTCCATGAGGCATGGGACCATCACGGCGGGCTGAAGGCGGGACTGGCCCGTCGCTGCGGCGAAACCGATCAGGCCAGCGCGGCGCTGGTGACCGATCTGGAGCGGCGCGGACTGCTTGAGGACACCATTGTGATCTGGGGCGGTGAGTTCGGTCGTACGCCGATGGTCCAGGGTGGGGGTGCCGACGGCCGCGATCATCACAACCGCGCATTTACCATGTGGTTTGCCGGCGGTGGAGTCAAACCGGGCCACGTGCATGGAGAGACCGATGCCTTCGGATTCAACGTGGTTCGCGACGAAGTGCCCGTGGCCAATCTCCACGCGACCCTATTGCACCTGCTCGGCATGGACCATACGAAATTGACCTTCCGGGCAAGCGGGCTCGATATGCGTCTGACAGGTGTGCAGGGCGAACTCGTGCCCGGCATGCTCGCCTGAGCTTGGCATCATTTTCCGCCATTTGTCGGGACGGCTCCCCGCAGAACTGCGCATCGAAGGCCTGTCGAATGCACCAATAGTATCAGCGGGCGATCTTTTTCGACTAGTGATCCCTGCGGTCGGGGGCTACACTATGGGTGGAAGTGGGTGGAAGTTTCCCGCCTGCGCCATGTCCCCCGCCATGTCCCCTGCCATGTCCCCTGCCATGCCCCCCGCCATGAAATTTTCTGCTTCGCTATTCCGTCTCGGGATCACGCTTTTTGCTGCGATCATGCCCCTCGCGCGTGCCGTGGCCGAGCCGCTCGAGTACAACCGCGACATCCGTCCAATCCTCTCGGACAAGTGCTTTTCCTGTCACGGCGCCGACAGTGCCTCGCGGAAAGCCGATCTCCGACTCGATCAACGCGAAAATGCCCTTGAGATGGGTGCCATCGCGGCCGGTGACCTTGAGGAGAGCGAGATGATTGCTCGCATCATGACTGATGATGCCGAGATATTGATGCCGCCGCCCGAGACCAAAAAGGCGCTCTCCGCAGAGGAAAAAGGAAAACTTGCGCGCTGGATCGAAGAGGGCGCCGAATATCAGCCGCACTGGTCGCTCATCGCTCCAGCAAAGATCGAACCGCCGCAGGTGCAGGACCCGGCATGGATGGAAAATCCGATCGATCGCTTCGTGTTCTCCCGCCTCGAAGCAGAGGGACTCTCCCCGGCACCTCCTGCCGACCCACGAACGCTCTTCCGCCGCTTGCATCTCGACATCACAGGCCTGCCCCCGTCGCCCGAAGAGACTGAAGCTTTTGCCGTCGATTATGCCCGAGATACCGATGCCGCTACGGAAATGTGGATTGACCGCTTGATGCAGCGTCCCACCTGGGGCGAACACCGCGGGAGATACTGGCTCGATGCGGCCCGCTACGGCGACACGCACGGACTGCATTTCGATAACTACCGCGAGATGTGGCCTTACCGCGACTGGGTCATTCGCGCCTTCAATACAAACCAACCTTTCGACCAGTTTACGATCGAGCAGATTGCCGGCGACATGCTGCCCGATCCGACCGAAGCACAACTGATCGCCACCGGTCTGCAACGGTGCAACATCACGACCAATGAAGGGGGCACGATCGACGAAGAAAACCTGGCCATATACGCCGCCGACCGCGTGCAGACGCTCGGCTGGATTTACCTTGGCCTCACGACCAATTGCTGCCAGTGCCACGATCACAAATTCGACCCGATCACGATGAAAGACTACTACTCGCTGGCCGCCTTCTTCCGCAACACCACGCAGAGAGCGAAAGACGGAAACGCAAAGGATGGCCTTGGACCGGTACTGGTGCTGCCGGGCGACGACGACAAACCTCGCTGGGAGACGCTGCCGACGGAAATTACCGCGGCCGAAAAAGTCCGCGATGCCCGGCGCAAAGTGGCCGAACCGCAGTTCGACCAGTGGCTACAGACCGCCACGCCCGATTCGTTTGAAGCCGGCATCGTCGCAGATAAAAACATCATCCGTCTGCCGCTCGACGAGGGGCAAGGAGATACGATCCGCAGCACCGCGGCCGGCAAACCGGTAACCACCCAACACACGGCAGAAACCGCGCCCGAGTGGATCGAGGGTGGTAAGTTCGGCAAGGCACCGATGCTCGGCGAAAAATCAAACTTCCAACTCGGTGATCTTGGAAACTTCAAGAAAGACCAGTCGTTCAGCTTTGGCGGTTGGATCAAACCGACAAGCAAAAAAAATACCGGATCGATTCTTGCCCGCATCGATCAAGACAATCACGATCGGGGCTGGGACCTTTGGCAGAACGGCAACGCGTATGCAGTGCACCTGGTGAGCGAGTGGCCGGAGAAGGCAATTAAAACCAGGGTCTATCAGAACCGGCTGCAGGAAAATCAGTGGCAACATGTGTTTGTGACCTACGACGGGTCGGGCAAGGCGAGCGGCGTGAAAATTTTCTTAAACGGCAATCAGCAACCGCTGTTGGTCGAGAAAGACGCGCTGCCAGCCGACGCACCGATCCAGTCCGCTACTCCATTAAGGCTCGGGCGGCGTAGCAACGATGCCGCCTTCACGGGCGCCGTGCAGGACATGCGGATTTACGACCGGGTACTCTATCCGCGCGAGGTGAAAGCCCTCGCAAATCTTCCGGCGATCCACCGCGCGCTCGCCGCAGCCCGGCAACCGGCCGAAGAGGTGCAACCAGAGACAAAGGCGAAAAAAGAAACCGCCGAGACGCCGGATGAACCATCCGAAGAAAAAGCAGCCGAGATTGCGGCCGCTGCAAAGAAAAACGCAGATGCGCAGAAAAAAGCGCGTGACCAGGTGCTCGAGCATTACCTGGTCACCCTCGATTCTAAGTACCCGGACCTCTCGCGCGGCGTCACCGATCTTCAAAGCGAACAGTCAGGTATCCGCAACCGCAGTCCCATGACGCACATCCAGCGAGAGCGCAAGGACTCACCGGCGATGGCCCATATCCTGATGCGGGGCGAGTACGACAAGAAGGGTGATCAAGTCACGGCCGACACCCCGGGGGCACTCCACCCGATGCGGAAAGATGCACCGAAAAACCGTCTCGGATTAGCCAACTGGCTCGTCGATCCGGCCAACCCGCTCACCGCACGGGTGACGGTCAATCGCTTCTGGCAGGAAGTGTTCGGTCGCGGCATCGTGCCGACCCCGGAAGATTTCGGTGTGTCCGGAACCCTCCCGAGCCACGATACGCTGCTCGATTATCTGGCGGTCGACTTTCAGGAGAACGGCTGGGATGTCAAAGAATTCTTCAAACAGATGTTCATGAGCAAAACCTACCAGCAATCAGCGCTCACGTCGCCAAAGAAAGTGGTCAAAGATCGTGATAATGCCCTGCTCTCCCGCGGCCCCCGGTTCCGCATGGACGCCGAGATGATACGCGACTACGCGCTTGCCTCGAGCGGACTACTCTCCGACAAAATGTACGGGCCAAGCGTCAGGCCTTATCAGCCGATCAACATCTGGGACGTGGTCGGTCTGCCTGGCGGCAACACGCGGGACTACAAGCAGGATGATGGCGAAAATCTGCATCGCCGGACGATCTACAGTTTCTGGAAGCGGATGGCCCCGCCGCCGAACCTCGAGGCGTTCAACGCTCCGAGCCGCGAGGTCTGCACGGTCCGCCGCGAACGGACCAACACCCCGCTGCAGGCCCTGGTCACCCTCAATGACCCCCAATTCGTGGAAACGGCCAGAAAACTCGCCGAGTCTGCCCTGCGTACTACACAAGACGCCGATGCCGTTGCGTCCTACATTGCACAGCGAACCGTTTGCCGGCCGCTTCACGACGATGAACGTGCGATCATCCTATCGGCGCAAGGTGATTTTTTAAAACATTATCGAGCGACACCCGAAGCGGCCAGTGAACTGCTCGCAGTCGGAGAGACCGGAATCGAGGCCGATCTCGACCCCGCAGAGGTCGCTTCCTGGACCATGGTGGCGAGTGAACTGTTCAATCTCGACGAAGTCCTCAATAAGTAAGCGAAAGAAAGAGATACACGATGTTGCATCTACCCCAAAACGCCTTACATCATCGACGCAGTTTCTTTGCCCGCTCCGGTCACCTGCTCGGCACCGCCGCGCTTGCCCAATTGGCGACCGGTCGTGCGGCAGAGGCCTCGACCGTCGGCCACCAGGCGCCGGGACCTCATTTCGCACCGAAAGCCAAACGCGTGATCTATCTCCACATGGTCGGTGGGCCTTCGCAGATGGACCTCTTTGATCCCAAACCGGTAATGCAGAAGTGGTACGACAAAGACCTCCCTGAGAGTGTACGGATGGGACAGCGACTCACCACGATGACGAGCGGGCAGTCGCGTTTTCCGATCGCCCCTTCGAAGTACAAGTTCGATCAGGTGGGCGAGTGCGGCATGTGGATGAACAAGGAGTTGCTTCCCAACTTGGCCCGCAAGGCGGATGACATCTGCTGGATGCGCAGTCTGCATACCGAAGCGATCAATCACGAACCGGCGATCGCGGCAATGCAAACCGGTAATCAAATTACGGGCCGTCCCTGCCTTGGTTCCTGGGCCTCCTACGGTTTGGGCACGATGAACGAAAACCTGCCGACCTTCGTGGTGCTGGTGGCCGTTCCGACCAATCGCGATCAGGAACAGGCGATCTCCTCCAGACTCTGGAGCAGCGGGTACCTGTCGGGCGAACATGCGGGCGTGTCTTTCCGCAGCAAGGGCGATCCGATCCTTTACATTAACGATCCGCCGGGCGTCTCCTCCTCGATTCGGAGGCGAACGATCGATGACCTCAACCGTCTCAATGCCATCGCCCACGCCCGCATCGGCGATCCGGCAACACAAACCCGCATGCACCAATACGAAATGGCATTCCGCATGCAGGCGAGCGTTCCGGAACTGACCGACATTGCCAGCGAATCGCAGCACACCTTTGATCTTTATGGCGAGGAGGCCAAAAAGCCAGGCACGTTTGCCAACACCGCCCTGATGACCCGGCGGTTGGCTGAGCGTGGCGTGCGATTTATTCAGGTCTACCACAACAACTGGGACCACCACGGAAACCTGACCGGGCGGATGCCGCACCAGTGCAAGGATGTCGATCGCCCCTGTTATGCGTTGCTCGAGGACCTCGAACAGCGGGGCATGCTCGATGATACGCTGGTGATCTGGGGCGGCGAGTTCGGCAGAACCATTTACTCGCAAGGTGGACTGAGCAAACAAAATTACGGGCGGGACCACCACCCGCGTTGCTTCACGATGTGGATGGCCGGCGGCGGCGTCCGCGGCGGACAGATCCATGGTGCCACCGACGACTTCTCCTACAACATCGTCGACAAACCGCTCCACATCCGCGACTTCCACGCCACGGTGCTGCATCTCCTGGGCTTCGATCACGAGCGTTTCAGCGTGAAGTACCAGGGACTCGATCAAAAGCTTACCGGTGTGTTGCCGGCGCACGTGGTTCCCGATTTGCTGGCCTAAGCCGCCCTCTCCGCACCGCGCGACGACAACATTCAATCACTTAATTGATTGAATAACTCTAACCATTGACGGATTTATCCTGAAGGTCTGTAATGACCGATAAGCACGTAGGGACGATCGCGAACGAACGGAGAATCTTAAGATGCAGAGCACCCCTCAGAAATCAAAGAATCGCAAGTTTGGCTTCACGCTCGTTGAACTACTTGTCGTTATTGCTGTGATTGGTCTTCTTGTGGCCATGCTGCTTCCGGCCCTCGGATCGGTTCGCGAATCGGCAATGGCAACCATGTGCGCCAATCGCATGCGTCAGTGTGGTCTCGCGATGCAAACGTATGCCGAATCGCACGGAGGCTATCTTCCCAAGGTGACCGGGCATGGTCTCGATGCCGATGAAAGCTGGATTGCCAAACTCGGACCGTATCTCGACGAGGTCGACGTGATCCGCACATGCCCGACCGATCCGGAGGAGGACTACCGAATTAAAAATAATTTAACCAGCTACGTGATGAATGGTTTTTGTGCGCGGATCGACGACGACCACGCTGACGAAGACCATGCCGACGACGACCACGACGAGGATGACCACGCGGATCACGACGAAGAGGACCATGCGGATCACGATCACGAGGAACACTCGAAACTCGCCGGTAAATTCTCGAACCTCAATCGCCTCGACACTGCGTCTACCACGATCCTTCTCTTTGAAGCTGCCGCCGGAGCCCACGTCGATCACGTCGATTCGTGGGATTGGTTCTCCGAAGAGGCGCATGCCGATCATGACCACGAACACGAAGAGCACGAACGGTTCGAAGAGATCGCCCAGGAAATAGCGGTCGACCGCCATAGCAACGCAGCGAACTATCTCTATGCTGACGGCCACGTAGAGCGGATCGATACCGGGCAGCTTGAAGAGTGGTGCCACAACGGTACCGAAGAATTCAATTTTGCGCGACCCAGGTAGCGTACGCCCTTAGTGGCCCAGCGGTTAGGCTCTGCGCTGTTCTCACCTTGCCCTCCGACCCGCGGAGGAAGATAATGGGTGCGTCTTAACGTTCGTTTCCAAGGAGACCGCCATGAATAACGAAGAAACTTTTTTGCAACCGATTCCCGTCGCTCAGGCAAGCGAGGAGGCACGTAGCCGGTTTATTGTCCGCACCTACAACCACCTCTTTGGGGCAATTACACTGTTCACCCTGATTGAGATTGGGCTTTTTCAAAGTGGCATTGCTGATCGGATGGCTCCAATCCTTGCCGGAAACTGGCTATGGGTCTTAGGCGGTTTTATGATTATCGGTTGGCTCTCCTCGCGGGCGGCGGCTTCTGCCAAATCGCTCGGCAGCCAGTACCTGGCGCTGATCGGCTTTGTGGCGGCCGAAGCGATTATCTTTGTGCCGCTCTTATGGTACGCAAATCAACAATCGATCGCACAGTTCGGTGATGGGGGAGCCATCATCACCCGTGCGGCTGGCATAACGATCCTGGGCTGCACGGGCCTGACGCTCGTTGCCTTTATTACTCGCAAAGACTTTTCCTTTCTCCGGGGATTATTAAGGTGGGGTGGTATGCTGGCCCTCATCCTCATCGGATTAGGAATTTTCGGGCTAGTCAATCTCGGCACCTGGTTTGCAGTTGGCATGATTGGCTTTGCCGGCGCAGCGGTGCTCTACGATACGTCGAACGTACTGCACCATTATGAGGAGGACCGCTACGTGGCCGCCTCGCTCCAGCTTTTTGCGTCGATCGCCCTGATGTTCTATTACGTTCTCATGCTCTTTACATCGCGGCGTTAAGCGGGAGGTGGCGTTACGCAACGAGTCCGAGAGAACCGTCCCGCCGCTCAGGTGGGGCATGGTGGGTCTTTGCGCGCCGCTCACTGCTGCGTGCCGGGTTCCTTCAGCAGGCGGAACAGGTCGCTTTCGGTCGAGAGGATCAAGCGGGTGTCGGCGCCGAACGTCTGCTTAAAGACCTCCAGTCGCCTGAGGAAGTCGTAAAATCCGGGTGATTGCCCATACGCTTCGGCCGTCAGCTGGATAACCTGCGCATTGGCGTTGCCCCGGATTTCTGCCGAAGCCTTCTCCATCTCACCCTCGATCTGATCGAGTTCTTTTTGGGTTTGCCCGAGGATTTTATTTTTTTCTTCCATCGCCTCCGAATCGTAGAGCCGCGCGATCCGCAGACGCTCTGAGATCATCCGTTCGTACACCGCTTTTCTTACAGACTCCACGTAGTTGACCCGTTTAATACGGACCTTAACCAATTCCATCCCGTAGGACTCCAAGTCGACGCCGCTGAGGATTTCTTCCTCAACATCATCGCGCCCTCTTCCTGAAACCTGATCGCCAGAACGGCGCTGAAGTTCTTCGGTTTCATAAATTAAAGGCTCGTTCGACTTGCGAACGACATCGATCAACTTGTGGCGGGCAACCACATCCCGTACGGTCGAATCGAGAAGATGATCCAGAATTTGCTGTCCCCGCTGTTCCGTTCGCTGCTCGACAAAAAACTTTAGCGGATCGACAATTCGCCACCGCGCCCAGACATCAATGTCGATTCGCTTCTTGTCTCGAGTCTGCATGCTTTCCGGGTCACCATCCCATGGAAGCAGCCGTTTTTCAAGATAATTGACTTCCTGAATAAAGGGCATTTTGAAGTGCAGGCCAGGATTCTCAACCGCTCCCATCGGTTTGCCAAACTGGGTGATCACGGCCAGTTTTCCTTCCTCTACCGTATACGCGCTTGCATAAAGGAGAACTCCAGCAATCGCGAGCAAGGCAACGACAGCAGCGGCAACCAAGGTCTTCATTATCGAACTTCTTTCACAGCGGGTGTTTCCGCACCCTGATTTAGATTCAAAAGCGGCACTACCCCGCGAACCGACTCGTCGATGATCGTCTTGCTACCGACAGTCGCCAAAATCTCCTCCATCGCCTCCAGATAAAGCCGCTTTCTGGTGACATCCGGCGCTTTTTCATACTCCGCCAGTTGGGCAAGGAATGCATTGACGGCTCCGGTCGTTTCCAGCACCACCCGATTCTGGTAACCCTCAGCTTCAGCAATCGCTTTATCCCTTGCACCACGGGCGGCCGGAATTTTACTATTACGCTCGCCCTGCGCTTCATTCACTACCCGTTCCTTTTTCTGCCGAGCGCGATTGACTTCCTGAAAGGCATCTTGGACCTTTGCCGTTGGAGGCGAGGTCCTCTGCAGCTTAACGGTCACGATATCGATCCCGGCCTCGAAGCCGTCGAGTTCTTGTTGAAGCATCATTTTGGCATCCTTGGCAATCTGATCGCGACCGATCGTCAGGACGTAGTCAATACTCGAATCACCCACCAGTTTTCGCATCACCGATTCGGAGACATCGCGAATCGTATCGGGGACCGCCGGATTCACTTCGGAATTTCCTCCATCGGAAAAGGCCCACGAATTGTCGGACTCGACTCCCCCCAGTTTAAACAGATATTCGGCCGAGTTTTTCACCCGATACTGGACAATCCAGTCGACGTGACCCAGGTTGAGGTCGCCGGTCAACATCTCTGCGACTCCCAGATCGTCTCTAGATGTTTGGTCATAGCCCGTTTTACGACCCGATGCTCCGGTCGTGACGCCAAACGTCAAGTCCTGCAGCCTCTGTACCGGGACCTTGTAGACCTTATCG
>JAQWPY010000146.1 GCA_029245145.1 Pirellulales bacterium
TGATAAGGAAGGAAATTTTGGAATTTTGAACGGACTCACGATTGTGGCTCCGGCGGATGCCGGGGGGCGCGATCCAGAAATCGCTGACCGCATGCTCGATGGCATGAGCCAGTCCTCCGCGATGAGCAGTCTTCAACCGGAGCGAATTGAGAAACTAATCGGGCGGTTCCCGGCACCGATCGTCGAAAAAGGCAGGCCTCTGGTCGAAAATTTGCGTGTTAGCAACGAGGATCAGGCAAAGCATCTGGCCGAATTGATGCCCCACATCGGCAGTGGGGACCCGCAGCGTGGCAAGGAAGTATTCTTTGGCAACAAGGCGGCGTGCCATACCTGTCATCGTGCCCACGGGGAGGGAGGTGAGGTCGGCCCCGAACTGACCCTGATCGGGCGGATTCGGACCGATCGCGATTTGGCAGAATCAATCGTCTACCCCAGTTCAACGATCGCCAATGGTTACACCACGTTTTCCGTGATTACCGGTTCGGGACGGGTGGTCGACGGGGTCATTCATCGCGAGACTGCCGATGCGATCCATCTGCGGATGGCCGACAAACCGGAAGAAAAAATCGCCCGGGAAGATATTGAGGAAATGATCGCGCTGCCGACCTCGATTATGCCCCAAGGCCTTGAAAAAACCATTTCACGGAGTGAATTGAGTGATCTGATCGCCTATCTGAGGACACTCAAATAGACTCACTACCGCTTGAGACCCGCCGCGCGTAGCTCGCGAGGGAGGGGAAACAAAACTTTTTCGGTCTGCATCACCCGCTCTTCGATCGATGCGGAAAACTTCTGTTCCAAATGGTGACAGACTTCCTGCACAAGTGATTCGGGCGCGCTCGCACCGGCAGTGATCAATACCGTATCGACATTCTCAAACCAGCGATCGTCCATATCACCGACTCCATCGATTAACCGAGAGGGGGTCAAGCACTCCCGGCCGATGTCTGCCAAACGCTGACTGTTGGAACTATTTTGACTTCCCAGCACGAGGACAAAATCGGCCTCGTCTGCAAGCACTCGCACTGCCTCCTGACGATTCTGGGTCGCATAGCAGATGTCGTCCTTCGGCGGCCCTTTGATTTGCGGAAATCGGCTGCGCAACCTCGAAATCACTCGATTTGCATCATCGACCGAGAGCGTCGTCTGGGTCAGATAGGCCAATTGATTCTCATCGGCGACCTCCAGGCGGTCCACATCCTCCGGACTCTCGACCAGGATGATCGATTCGGGTGCCTCGCCCATCGTGCCGATCACTTCATCGTGCCCCTCGTGACCAATCAAGATGATCGTCCGTCCCTCTTTGGCATACTTGACTGCTTCGAGATGAACTTTGGTCACCAAAGGGCACGTAGCATCAATGGCGCGTAAATTGCGATCTTTCGCCAGCTGTCGGATTTCGGGAGAGATCCCGTGCGCGGAAAAAAGCAGGGTCGATCCGATGGGAACATCTGAAAGGTCTTCCACAAAGATCACGCCGTCCGATTCGAAGCGTTCGACCACAAATTTATTGTGTACAATCTCGTGATAGACGTAGATGGGAGGGGGAAAAGCGTCAATCGCCAAGCGAAGACTCTCGATCGCCATTTCCACTCCCGCGCAAAATCCACGCGGCGCGGCCAAAATTATTTTCATCGTCTAACGCTCCACCCGACCGACTCGAGATTGCATCATTCGTTGCTACCGCTTCATCTTAGTGGAATAAAAACGTCTCTACCAGCAAGCGCCACCGTGTCCGCTCAGCGATCGCGCTCTGGAGGAGGGGTACTTTCTGCCGACGCCTCCGATGAGCCGGACGATTCCTCGCGCGGTCGCAGGGGCAACCAGTGGCAGATCACGCCCTTTAAGAACTCCGCCAAATGGTCGGCGGAGTTTAGCGCGGATTGCTTGTGCTGAAACCAGTCCCGGACTGTGCTCGGTCGGCGAAGGGTTCCACCGACTAAGGAGCCGAGTCGCGCCGAGACGGAATTTTGCTTGCTCGAATGCTGAATTTCACGAGGCGGACTCTCTTCCAGATTTTCCCGAACGATACGAATCGCCAAACAGCAAACACCCGCATCGCGACACGCCTCGGCAATCCCCAGAGAGGTCGTATCGGCCGCATCGGCACCGTGGGTATCGCCGAGTGACCGCCGTTGACTCTCCGTAGTCGGGATCTGGTCGAGCGTAAGAACGGTACCACACTGAAACGCACCGGTGTTTGCCGCTGATTCGTCCAAGTCAATCTTCAAACAGCGCCCCAGGGTATCAATGAGGCGGGATGCCATCAGGAGATCTTGTTCTTTCAGCTGCGACTTGAGCGGCACGGCAAATCCCGCAGCGATCACCCATTGCGGCCGGTGCGCTCGAATCACCGATTGCGTTACCCGCGAAGCACGGGCTGCGTCTCCCGACACCTGTGCCACCAAGACATGCCGTCCCTCGCAGAGACCCCGGTAGAGACGAAACTCTTGTGAGTGGATCTTGAGAACACCGGTCATCCGATCGAGCATACTCCCCGCCTCTGCACTTTCGTTTACGATGAGTGCAACATCCACTGCCGCTTCCAATGATGTGGCTGCCTTCAACTCGCTCGTAACCGTATCGAGCGATCCACTTGCCAAACGCTGTTTTGCTTCGCGCATCACGAGAGAACGTAACCAACTTTTCCAAACCATCGCACGCACCTTTTCCGAGCTCGAGACAGCCCTCTGTATTAGCGGCCCCCATCAAGTGTGATGGCGTTTGGCTCGCTCACGTGGAAGTATTAATCGCGTATCGAGAGGCTCGTCGCGGAGAGCGCTGTCGATTTGTCTCTGCTCTCTCCATTATTCTCGAAGGAAGCCCATCGGCATAGAGTGCCAAGAACAGTACAGGTATCGATTAAAGAAACGCGACCATCAGCATCTATCTCCGAATCAGGATCAAACAGAGCCGACTCCAAGAGAAAATCGATCCCCAGGGCAACCTCCGCTGAAGATGCAAAACCACTTTCGATCAGGGCGCTCAAAACGTACCCGGTGATCTCCAGCGAAACGGTCGATTCCATCTCCTCGCAAAGAGTGGAACAACTTTTCTCAATCCAGCCGCCATCCGCCTGTTGCGTGCTTCTCAGGAAGCCGACTCCCCGCTCGATCAGAGGATCCTGTGGTGCGATCCCCGCATGTCGACTCGCTGCGACAACACAGGCAGTGGTCGATACGACTCGATGTCGATGCATCGCTCGCCAGGAACCGTCCTTCCGTTGTGTACGGCGCAGAAATCGAATCGCGGCTGCCATTTTCGGGCACCCCAGATCGACACCCGCAGTGGAAAGCGCCGAAATCGCATGAGCCGTCGCGAGGGGACATCCCTCCCAGTCCCCGTTTCGATGCTGGCGCGCACGCACCGCCGCCAAGTAGCGTGGAATATCACTCACCAAACGGTCAACTTCGTGCTGATGTTCAACATCGGCAGAAGATCGGCTTTGTGGCGAAGCCACTTGCAGAGGTGGTGGAAAGAGTTCATTTTGCCATTCCGCGCCACGCATCAGACAGGCGACACGCAAAAGGGCGGTTTCATCCGGATGCGAGTGCGGAAGAGGAGCCTGCCGAAGTACATGCGTCGCCCTCACCACCGGGAGCGATGTCACCGGCATGCCCGAAAAAAGCATTGCCTCGAGACAACGCGCCTGCAGAACCACATCGACCGACGCGAGTGAATCGAGCCCGTCGAACGGATCCTTTAGCTGTTCAAACAGATTCTGCAACTGCTCGGATCGCTGCATTCCGCTCCCCGGCCCTTCGCTCGCCATCGTCTGATAGCAAATCGTTCGCGCAGAGATTTCAGTTGCACACGCAAAATCGACTCGACGTCCACCGAACCGATCAAAAGTGTTTGTGAGTCGACATCGGATCGCACGAAAATAGTCGCGCCACTGATTGAGCACCGATACCCAACTCGCCGATCGACCAGAATGTTGCTGGCAACTCCTCAATTCGATCAATGCGTCTGCAGGGACAAGTTGGCGATGCACCCGACGTCGCAGGAGTCGCCTCCACGCGTTGGCCTCGGCATCGTCGCGCAAACCTTCAATTGCCTCTACGCCGTGTTCAAAGGGAACCTGCCCGAAGAGTGCCAGATAACCGCGAGCGATCAGGGACGCGCAGGCGAGTCCTCCCTGCTTGATAATCCAATGCCTCGCAGAAATCATCCTTTCATCGTGGGGAGTGACTCCAAAAAGTTTCAAGGTCAGATAGACCAACAGTGTGGGATCCGTCGCATGGCCACCTGCCGAGCCGGTCACCCACCGACCGCTCGGGAGTTGGGAGTCGAGGAGAAAGTCGACACACTCGTCGAATGTACCCTGCAAGGTCGGATCTTCATCAAGTCCGAGCCAGAAGGCTGTGAGCATACATTCGGCGATCTCGTCAGGCGCAACGCGGCAAAAGCTTCCACTTTCGCGCTGCGCGTCAACGATGCTCTGACGCGCAACAAAAATGCAATGCCGCAGGGATGCAGAAAGTTCTCGACAGGAAATGACCCGCAAGCCGCGGTGCGCAACGGCCACATCATCGATCCCGACCACGCGCGGGGTGCGCCTTTCCTCAGGAAATTCCAGACGAAAAATCCGCGGGGATTCGATCATCGAGTCAACCTTCCGTGCAGGCCCCAATCCCCGGACTCCATGCCCGAGAGATAGCGCATCGGCCCCGCCGTGGGAGCGAACGTGCGGCTCTATACAACTTAGGCCACCCTTCCCCGGATGATCAATATCACGCGCAAAAACCCATGGACTGCTATCGATCCGAACGCTCGCTTTCGCTACAGTGCCGCCCCCCCACTTTTAAAAGTTACGGATACTTTGATGCTAGCACTGCGCCGATTCGGATTCATCGCAACCCTGACAATCAGCGTAATTCTGGCAACCGGGGCGGGATTCGCCGAGGTGCTGGTCGTCTGCCCCGAGCGGTTCACCGATGCGGTACAGCCGTGGGTCCGGTATCGCACGGCGCAGGGTTATGAGATCACCCAAATTTCCAGCGAAATTTCTGCGGACAAACTGAACCGAGAAATCAAGCAACGCTGCCAGACGCACGTGCCGGAGGCGATTCTGCTGGTGGGTGACGTTCCCTCGACCGAGCCTGCAGACGCGTCGCAAAGCGTCCCCACTCATTATCGCAAGGCAGAAATTATCGCACCGTACGGCGGGGACCAAAACATCGCAACCGACAACCCCTACGGAGACCTCGACGGCGACGACGTCCCTGAAATTCCGGTCGGCCGATTCCCGGTCGATCGCCCCGAGGATCTGGAGCGGATGATCGCCCGATCTATCGAGTATGAATCAAACGAAAATTTTTCTAACTGGAGAAGACAAATCAATCTGGTCGCGGGGGTGGGTGGCTTCGGTCCCGTGATCGACTCGGTCATCGAGAATTCGACCAAAACCTTCCTGGTCACGCAAATTCCGGCCGCATATCAAACCAGTATGACCCAAGCCAATTGGCAAAGCCCATTTTGTCCCGATCCCCGCAACTTCCGTCGCACGGTCATCCGTCGATTCAATGAGGGATGCCTCTTTTGGATCTATCTTGGACACGGAAACCTCCACACCCTCGATCGACTTCACGTGCCGGGCGGCGCCTATCCGATTTTCGAACACCAGGATGCCTCTCGACTCGATGCCTCCCGGGGTTCACCGATTGCCCTCCTCTTTTGCTGCTACGCCGCGGCCTACGATGCTCCGGATGATTGCCTTGCCGAGGCGATGTTGCGAAGTGAAGGTGGCCCGGTCGCCGTGGTGGGAGGATCGCGGACGACCATGCCCTACGCGATGACCACATTCGGAGCCGCGTTGATCGACGGGTATTTTCAACCTCATCCCGGCACGCTGGGTGAAATTCTTGTCCGCGCAAAGCATGAACTTGCATCCTCCGCATCGACGAATGGAAACCGCCTTTGGTTTGACCGTATCGCCGGCTTGCTTGGTCACTCCGCATCCCACCGCAATGCAGAGCGTCACGAACACATCCAACTTTTCAATTTATTGGGCGATCCTCTGCTCAGGCTTCCCGCCCCCGAATCGGTAAAAGTGACAACATCGCGTATCGTGAAACAGGGAGAGGAAATTCAGGTGCGGGTCGAGAGTCCCATCGCTGGAGATGCAACTTTGGAACTGATCTCGCAAAGAGGCACACCGCGAAAACCAATCGTTGATCGAACGCAACGTACCTTCAACGATGCTGACTCTGCGGATCTTCAGAAAGAATACGTGCGAGCAAACAATCAAGAGCTGGACCGACTACAACAAGAGATCACCGCCGGCGATCACCAGTTCCACCTCACGTTACCGCAAAATTTTGTCGGCCCTGCACACGCGAGGGTCTATATCCGAGGTCGCGGGGGTTTCGCGTTAGGGTCGTCCGACATCTACGTCGAACGCCTCAAAGAGCCCAAACCATCAGAGGGCGGGTAATGCCCCATGGCAGGGGGCCCTACTGACTGTACTGCTCGTCGATTTTTAACTCCGAGGCCGTCACCGGTGCATTCGAACGCCGAGGCGTCTCTTCTCGGGCGTCGGCGGAACGATTCACCGCGTGCTGGCCGGAAATCGATCGTGTGATGACCTCGTCAAAGAGGTCTTCCACTTTTTGACCCAGTCGACAAGTCCGTCCTAACGAACTGAGGAAGTGAGACACTTTGCCCGTATCGATCGTCAGGGGAGGCTGAACCCGTAAGACGAGCGGATTGGAGCGGGCAACCTGCGTGTAGATGTGATAGTGTTCCAGGAGAATCTGCATCTGGAACACCGCGGGAAAACTCGAGATCATCGCGTCAAAACCCTGCATCATGTATTGCAGCATCCCGGTCGAATCGGTTCGCTTCAGATGAGAAATGACCGACTCAGCGAGGGGCGAGAGTTCGACACCAATCATGAGGCCTTGACCGCGAATATCACGAAAATAGTCCGGCAATTCTTTTCGTAAGGCATTTAATCCTTCCATCATCTGGAAGCCGCGCTCCGCCGCGTTTTCTGAAATCCGCTCCTCGATTAGCGTTTCGATCGCCGCTAAGCCCGCCGCACATGCAAGACTTCCGCCGCCGAAAGTACTGGTATGCAAAGCAAACCGGTCAACCGTGCCGTACGCCCGCATCCAGAGGTCGCGGCGCGTGAGCATGGCACCGATCGGTACGAGTCCACCGCTAAGGCTTTTGGCCACCGTCATAATGTCCGGTTCGATCGCCGCTTGCTCACTTGCAAACATGGTGCCAGTACGGCCCATACCGGTCTGCACTTCATCGGCAATCAGGAGAGTACCGGTTTGACGACAAAGCCGCTCCGCTTCGGCAAGGTAGCCTGCCGGCGGCATGACCATACCCCCTTCACCCTGAATCGGTTCGACAATGAAGGCAGCCATATTGCGTGACGCCAGCGTTCTCTCGAGTACCTCGAGATTTCCATAGGGAATCGGATGGCAATCGGGAACCAGCGGTTGGAAGGGTCGCTGGTAACTTCGATTTCCCGTCACGGAGAGTGCGCCGAGCGACTTTCCATGATACGACCCGTGGCAATAAACGATGCCAGATCGTCCCGAGGCAGCGCGGGCCAACTTCAGGGCTGCCTCAACCGACTCGGTCCCACTGTTGCAGAAAAAGACCATCTCCAGACCGGACGGAGCCACGGCGACGAGTTTTTCCGCCAAGGTTGCCGCATAAGGATTAATTGCCGCCGGGGAAAACCCCGGGGCTTTGTCATTAAGAGCCTGGTGCACTGCCTCGACGACGCGCGGGTGATTGTGTCCCAAATTGACCGAACCGAATCCCGAAACAAAATCCAGATAGCGGTTTTCCTCTGAGTCGATCAGCACCATATCCTGTGCACTGGCGAATGTCTTATTGAGTCCACCCTGCTCAGCGAGGCTTACCAAGACCGGGTTCACATAACGATGAAAAAGAGTTCGGGCCCGCCGATTTCTCTGACATTTCAAATCACTTTCGCCAGCATCGCCCCGTACGCCGCCCCGCCCATTCGATGAAGATTGGTGTGCTTCGCCGTACTCTCGATGATCGCCGGGAGATGGAACGTCCCGGTGCTGCGGGAAATGCCGACTCACGACCTTATTCATGCTTGCCCAACGAGAATCGGCAACCGGACGACCGAAGGACGAAAGCTGTGAAAAAGAAAATCCGTGTTCCGTTGCAATCGCGCCGATCTCTTCAATTTTTTTGACGCACAAATCGCGACCCAAGGAAAAGTTTTCTGCGCGATCTTCCAACGCCAGATTGATCGTCTCGGCCAAGCAACCGGGAACAAGACCGAAGTGGAAACTCAGAAGCATCGACTTACCCAGAAATTGCGATGGCACATCTACGAGTCCGCCCGAAATGATCAGCACATCATCGCGACGACGCGTTGCGCGCGTGACATCGGTGGGAACCCCCACATCGATAACCACGCTTCCGGCCTGGAGCATTTCTTGTGCAATACAATTTCCACTCGAGGTGGCAGAAATAACCAATCGGGATTGCGCAAGTGCGGTGGGAATATCAAAAAGCAGCTCACTATCCAACTCGCTGGCGATGCGACTCGCCCGCTGCGAGGGTCGGCGAGCCACCAGAAGCAACCGCCCTACCCTCTCTCGAAGCATCCTCGCAGCCGCAGTCGCAATGCTGCCAGGCACCCCGATCACCGTGACCGTCTCCGAACTCAGATCAATGTCCAGTTCTTCGCACGCGTGCTGAAGGTTTTTCAGGGCAGCATAAACGGTCAGGCTATTGCCAGTGGTCACGGGAATGGAACTTTTTTCCGCAATGTATTGACCGTGACCACCCACCACGCTGGTCAGCGACCCCAGGCCGACCACACCTGCTCCCCAATCCGCCGCCATCTGCACGGCCTGTGCCGTATGCTCGATTGCAGTGGCAGGGTCTTCAAGAATCTTTTTAGGGGTGCAGGGGATTTCGTAAACCCGACCTTCTGCAGAAGCGCCGAGTTTTGTCTCTAGACGCGCGAACTGGTCGAGAACAATCGGACCCGTCTCGTTGCGTCGACCGAAGGCGACACCCTCCGCCATCGTGCCTTGAACATAATCACAAATTTCAAGCAGGTTGCCGCTCTCCCAGTGAGACAACAATTGCCCTCCATCATCCATTTGCATGAGGGCCTTGCTTTCCTCAGAAAGAGGATGCACTACGAAAGCGAACTTCATGGGCAGATCGGTCGAATGGGGTGCTATGAGCTTGTTGGGTCGTTTCTAAAAACGCGGGCCCCTGCCACAATCCGTGCCGCGCGTCCGAGCACGCCCGCCGATCTCACCACTCCATTGTCTCACCACTTTACGTCGCGGATTCGAGAAAAATAAATCGGAGCATCTCGAAACCAACAACCCAGCATACCCCCCCAACAACCGGTCTTCAAGCAATTCCTGGCGTAAATGTGCTGCAAAAACGCCGTTCATACGGTTTCCGTGCCAAGGAATTGCCATAATCGGTCCACTCTTCCAGAATCGTGCTCACACTCTACGTCTTTCTCCATCATGCGTCTCCTCTAGGGTAAGTTTGAGGGAAAGGGTAAAAATACCGGAACGCTCGACTGCCGGTCTGCACAGGTTCGATGATGAGCAGGTACAGACAACCTCAGCCGACTAATTGTGATTACCATTTCCAGGACCCTGCCTTTCGTAATCCCGATACTCTACTCACGACACGACGTAGCCTCCCTCCCAGCCTCACTCCTGTACCTCGACCACCGGAATCTGTGGTATGTCGGCATCGAATAAACCGACCTTTTACGATCGCTATTTCGTCGGAATCCTGATCCTCTTTTTGATCTCGATTTATCCGATCGATTATGGATGTCGTAAATCCGAAGAAACCAACAACAACAATATCAAGCAATGGCTCCCCGCAGATAAAGATTTCGAGGAGAAAACGGTATACGAAGACTTTCTGGCGCACTTCGGGACGGACGAATATGCAATCGTCAGTTGGAAAGGATGTACACTTTCCGACCCGCGACTCGCTCAATTTGCTTCTATTGTGCGCGACTATAAAAATGCCTCTGGAGAAAAACTCTACTCCAAAATTACCACCGGTCCCGAACTGCTTAAAAAATTGCAGGGCAAACCTTTCGACCTCAGCGAAAACGTTGCCCGAGAGCGACTCGAGTCGGTTTTGATCGCCAAGGATGGTGAATCCTCGGCTGCAATTATCGAATTGAGTGAAGCGGGTGATAGGGACCGGAAAGACGCGGTCGAGTCGCTCGATCGCATTTTGATCGACCAACTCGGAGTACCACAAAAAGACATCCACATGGCGGGGGATGCGGTGACCAACGCGGCCGTGGATGTGGAGAGTGGAAGATCAATCGACTCGCTGGTCGCCTACTCAATGCTCCTGGCGCTTAGTTGTGCGGTGGCGAGTTTTTACTTTGCTCACGGGCGTCGATCAGCGCATCGCTGGAAGGGACTCTTTTATAGTCTGACCCTGGCGGTGCTTGTCTTTATTGTCGCCGTTTACAGTTCGGCCCTTGCGCAATCGCTCGTCCCGTTATTCGGCGGGAAAGTAAACCTAGTGCTGGTCGTCATGCCGGTTCTGATTTATGTCTTGAGCCTCTCGGCCGGTGTGCATCTGATTAACTACTACCAGGATGCCATCCACGAGGTAGGACGACCTTTGGCACCGCTCGAGTCAGTCCGTCGAGGTTGGCTGCCGTGCTCACTCGCGGCGGGAACGACGGCCCTTGGCCT
>JAQWPY010000160.1 GCA_029245145.1 Pirellulales bacterium
CCGTTTTTTCTCCCAGGACCCGTTCCGCAGAGCAGCTGTTGCATCAACAATCTGGCGATCGGCGGCCACGATAAGGCCAATGGCCAATTCAGCGACTGCGGCCGTATTTTTCCCCGGGCAATTGGCAACGTAGATTCCACGCTTGCTCGCCGTGGGTAGCTCAATCGTATTGACGCCCGCCCCCGCACGAATGACGAGGCTGAGATCGAGACCTCGCTCCAAAGCCTTTGCCGAAACTCGCGTCGAACGCACAACAAGGACTTCAACGCCATCCAGCGCATCCGGAATCTGCTCCGCAGTGAGGTCGGGCTGGGTGATGACCTCGTGCCCCATCCCTTCGAGCGCCTCGACACACGCGGAGGCCAACTTGTCGGCGAGCAATACGCGCATCATTTTCCTAACTGATTCTCGTTCTTCATACTTCGACTTCCGCCAAAACTTTGGGGCGTTCTGCAAATCTCGCACGAATGGGCTCGATGACTGTCTCAAGAAAAGCATCGACCTGCTGCGGCGCACGTCCGACAAATTTTGAAACCGACAGCAACGAATCGAAATCGATCTGCTGAAACGACTCGTCATCGGCAAGCCGTTGCAGTAGATCGTTCTCGCCCCCCTGCTCTTTTACAACGCGCGCCGCTGCCTGACTGTGAACGCGTATTTTTTCGTGCAGGTCCTGACGATCCCCCCCAGCCCGAACGGCGGCCATGAGTATCTCTTCAGTGGCCATAAAGGGCAACTCTTCGGCCAATCTTTTACCAATGACTTGAGGATAGACAACCAACCCTTCTGCCACGTTCTGATAGAGTTTCAATAGAGCGTCAGTCGCTAAGAAAGATTGCGGAAGCACGAGCCTTCGTACGGCACTATCGTCAAGGGTGCGCTCCATCCACTGTGTCGAGAGTGTCTGTGCCCCGGTCGATTGCAATGCCATCACGAATCGTGCCAAGCTACATATTCGCTCACTCCGCATCGGGTTACGTTTGTAGGCCATCGCCGATGAGCCCACCTGGGATGCGCCGAATGGCTCCTCGATTTCCTTACGGTGCTGTAGCAGCCGTAAATCGGTGGCCGCCTTGTGCGCACTCGAAGCGATGCCGCCGAGCATATCCACTATTTGCGCGTCGACTTTTCGAGGATAGGTTTGCCCTGTTACGGAGTAGGTCGCATCGAATCCCATTTTCTCGGCAACTCGCGACTCTAAACGCTCGACTTGCTGATGGTCGCCATCAAATAATGCCAAGAAGCTTGCTTGGGTCCCCGTCGTTCCCTTCGTACTGCGAAAGCGAAGTTTTTGCAAACGGTTTTCCAGTTCCTCCAAATCAAGCACCAGATCGTAAGCCCATAAACAGGCACGCTTACCCACCGTCGTGGGTTGCGCGGGCTGCATATGAGTAAAACCCAAGCATGCCTGATCACGGTACTGATGGGCAAATGTTGCCAGCGCATCAATCACCGCCACCAAGCGGTCACGCACCAACAGCAAACCCTCACGTATTAACAATAAGTCGGTATTATCCGTGACGAAGCAACTGGTGGCACCTAAATGGATGATAGGTCGGGCGGCGGGACATAGGTCGGCAAAACCATGCACGTGCGCCATCACATCGTGCCGTAATTCGCGCTCATACGCGGCAATTGCCTGGTAGTCTATTTGATCCACTTTGGCGCGAAGCTCCGCAATCTGCTGATCGGTCACATCAAGCCCGAGTTCCGCCTGAGTTTCAGCCAAGGCAATCCAGAGTCGCCGCCAGAGTTGAAATTTCCGATCATCGCTCCAGAGAGACGTCATCTCCGGAGAAGCATAACGGGACACGAGCGGATTGGTATAAATTTCGTGGCTCATATTTGCCAACCTACATCAAAAAAGCTTCGAAGACCCCATCTTAGCTGCAATTTTTCCGGTACGTCAGGGGCGCGAGGCTCTCTCGACCAAAGCAGATTTTTCGCCCATGACACATCAACTGCGGGCCATCGCCAACCGCTCGGCAATGGGTGGATGACTGTGAAAAAGAACGACCTCCAGTCGGTGGGGATCGGGATCATCTTTATTTTGCACGGCCAACTTCGAAAACGCGGAGAGGTACGCATCTCGGTCGTTGGTACTTTCGAGCGCAAAACGATCCGCTTGTCTCTCAAAATGTCGGCTCAGCCCATTTTGCAACGGTTCCAGTAGCGTCGAGAATAGGTGAATCGTGAGCAACAGCAGCGGAAGTAGACACACGGGAAGCTCCGCATAATTGACACTTTCACCCGGAAGCCACGCGCGAAGTGCGGCATCGCAAAGAAAAAAAGCGAGAAGCGAATAAACGCCTCCAAAAAGAATCATTTTCCGTATATGACGATGAACGTGATGCCCTACCTCATGCGCAAAAATAACACTAATTTCATCGAGGGAGAATTGGCCCAGCAACGTATCTCCCAAAATGACGCGCCGCGTCCTTCCCAACCCGGTAAGCATCGCATTGGCCTTCGATGTCTCCGCGCTCAATTGCATTTTAAAAATCCCCTCAACGGAGAGGCCGGTACCGCTAGTCAATTCAGAGAACCTCCGAGTCAATTCTTTGCCTTGGGGATCCGTGCCATCCATTCGGTCGACCTTATAAAAAATCGGCAAAATGAGGACGGGCGCAAGTTGACCGAGAACAATGCTCAGCAGAAAAAATCCGGCGGCCGCAACCAACCACCACCAACTGTGCGCAGTCCAAATGATCCAGTAGAGGGCCAGCACCAAAACCAAGCCGAGGCACAATTCGAGCACGAGCCCCTTTATTTTCCTCCAAAGCCACTGGCCGAACGATTGGGCCGAGAGTTGATATTCGTGCTGCAAAAGATGCCCCCCATAAAACGAAAGTGGCAGAGAGACGAGAAAGTCACCGACCAGTAGCATGAGGGTGAGCAGAACCAACTGAATGGTTTGGGAAGTCGAGATCCCCGCTAGCCACTCCGCAAACGGAGAGTCCGGGACTGCGATCCAAGCGGCAGCAATGACGAAATAGGCCAGGTCGACACCTCGCCCAAGCAGCGACACTCTCAGTTCACGTCGTCCAAGTTCCTTCGCTTCAGCCAACTGAGTCGGAGTCATCTCTGCTGACGCAACGCTTTCCAACTCACCCGCTTGTGACACTTCGTCCTGTTCCAAATGATCGTTGTGACTTTCTGTCAACTGCTGTCCCCCTCACACCCGTTTGATTTCAAACCGTACTGTTACATGTCTTCATGTTTGACTGCTGACCACGTCCAATGTCGATCGCTCGTCAAACGCACACTCGATCGGTCAAAGCCGAGATCTCTCACTATATCACCAACTTCCTCTACCGTGAGTGCCGCTCGCAAAGAGTCTGCAAAGAGCTTTTGCTGCGTCGCGTCTTCGCTGCCGGCATAACGCTCGACCAAATCGTCTATTTGCCGATGGCTACCGGGTCGCACCAAATCGCGCCAAAAGAGATGTCCCTTGCTCCGAGTCACCCGCACCGCCTCAGCCATCACCTGCTGCGGCCGAGGAATGTGATGGGCGATGCTGTTTGAAATGACCACCTCGAACGCATCATCTGGAAACGGAAGTTGCTTGGCATCCGACTTTTCGCTTTGAATCCGAGAAGACAATCCGGCCGCGGCGACATTTCTTTCGGCCAGGGAAAGCATCTGCTCGGAAAGATCAATCGCGACGACACTCGCGTCGGGAATTTTTTGGCACAGCAAAATGGGAATTCTGGCCGTTCCTGTGCCCACATCGAGTATCGCACCGCTCGGCGGAGAACACGTAGCAAACAAATCGCCTACGAACTGCGCGTTGACCGCACCGTGATCCATCGCGTCGTAGGCTGTGGCCTCCGCCACCGAATCCATGACCTCAGGTTCAAGAACACGATCCACACTCATGCTCTCTCCCCACCCAAGGTGCTAGCAGGTGTTGGCCCAGAAAATGAAGCAGAAAAAGTTGCAAACGTGCTTGGCCATATTTTCAAAGATTTTTCCTCGATTCCCCGCCGGGCAAACTCAAAAAAAGCGATCTTAATGTGTAACAAGACCAATCTATGACGTTATTTATGGCAACCGCGGGGGGGTGACTGCAAGAGTAGTGTGAGCAGTATGGCACACAACTTGCCCTACAAGGACATCGTGACGGGGAAAACGCTCCCCGGCGACATTCCTTTTCTTTACCAGGCTTTTCTTTTCTCGACTTTTCTCTTCTCAAGATTCTTTTCACCACCCTTTGGATCTCGGCCGGAAACTCTTCCAACCGGGCATCCAAAACAAAACTGCGTTTCGCCATTTTTAAAAATTTTCATAACTTTCGGATCGACCTGGATTGCCGTAAAATCCAATGAACTTAAGGTCTTATTGTTATATAATAATTGGGATAAACCTCTACTAGATAAAATATCAATCTTAAATTTTTGATCTGCAGCTATATCATATTTATTGAGTGTAATTTGGTTGATA
>JAQWPY010000167.1 GCA_029245145.1 Pirellulales bacterium
CCTGGTTCAATTGCGGTGCATTGCCCACCGCATTCGAAAAATAGACAACGCGATCGAGCGGAATCGTATCGTCGACCTTACCGCTGGTCACACCATTGATCGCAAATTGAATCGAAGCCGGGTCATTTTTTTTCGGCAGTAGCGTGGTGCGAGGATTCCAGAGCGATCCCTGCTGCTCGGTATCAGAGAGTTCACCACCCGAGGCGTCCTGATCGAGCATTTGATTCAGCACGGGAGTGCCCGAACCACTGCTCATCTGCCCCGACTGTCCAACCGGATGCGGTTGGCTCAGCGCCACCCGCCAGACCGGGTCTCCACCGGAGGTCGTCTTCGAGAGATCGAGTTGACCATCGCTACCGGAAGATGTAAAAAGTTCGCGCGGTCTTCGAATATTACCGCTCTGCGGAAGCGCAACGACTTGCAAAAACAGCGATCCCTCCGGGGGCGCATACTGATCGAAATGTTCGTCCTTCAGTTTGAGAGGAAAGTCGTTCTCCTGAAGTGAATCAGTTGAAGTGGGGAATTCGGTGCCTCCGGTGGCGGTCTGTTCAAATTCCGTAGTCTTTCCGCCGACCGATTCTGTATCGCGGAGTCGCAGGTCGTGCAGGGCCAGCGTGCCGCCCAGCGCAGCGACCGGGGCCTCGCAGCCCCAAACCACACCGTACTCCGTTTTATTGGTCGGCGTTGTGTTCAAATCACCTTCTGCTTCGGTGGTCCAACCGTCCGAATCGAAGGGATTGGAATCGTATTCAAACGGTGTCATGATCGCATCGGCATCGCGATAATCGACCGCGTTGATGGCAAATTGCGCCAGGCGACGCGCGAGCATCCTACGACTCTCATCTGGTGAAGCACCGGCGGCATCGGGGACCTGATTCTCCACGCCATCGGCCAGCAGCATCAAGAGCAAGTAAAGCTGCTGCGCGTAGTGCTGCCGGGCATACTTGTCGTTTGGCTCTCCGGCGGCTCCGCTCCCATCATGATTGAACGTGATGCCACTATAGCCCGGTGCGGTGATGGTTTCGGTACCCACCTCGCTGACCTCATCGACCACATCATTTCCATTGTCATCCTGACCGTTCCCGAAGAGTCGATTCACATTGAACCGTGTCCCGCGCGTCAAACCGGGACCGAACCCTCCTTGCGGCAGTGTGAGGAGCAGTTGTTCCAATGCCGTTTTCAGCGAGGGTAAATCGGTGAGCGACTGCACTTTTTCACCGCTAGCCCCCGGATTATCCGGATTCTCCAGGTACCACTTGGCCTTGGCCAGGTCGGTGATGTGTCCGGTACCGAACAAATATTCGCGTAACTGACTCGCCTCGTCTTCGGGCAAGAGGAGTCCGTTGATTTTTTGGTCGATCTTCTCGTACAACTCCTCCGGCAAACTCAGACCCGCCACCGGCAAATCCCACGATTCGGTGGTGATCCGCCCGCGAATCTCCTTCATGTCGTCCGGGTCGATTTCCGAGTTCCCGTAACAGGCGGCCAAATCTTCGTAAAGCCTGGAGTCGAGTGCATCGGCGTCGGCATCGGAGAATCGCAAAACGCGCTCCAAATCCTCCGGGACGTAAGGCGTGTGCCAGTCGGGAGTGATCCCGCTGCTCGTATCGATCTCCATCGCATAGGTCGTACCGTCAAAATCGTTCGCCAGACCACCATCGGCGGTCTGAAAATCAATCACCCCTGTCGTCGCGTTGGCCTGGTAAAGCGAGTTACCGTGCGGATCGAGTGGCGTGACGACCGCTGCCTGAGTACCAATTTGATAGTACTCGGAGAAATCTTGCTGGTCGTCGCTCGCCTCCGGCGGACTTGGCTGTTCTCCTTCCAGAGATCCGGTGTACCCGTCTGCCGGCAAATTGTCGTTTAATCGCAAACTTAAAAATTGCCCCATGTCGAAGTTGACACCCTCTCGAATATCGAAGACTTGCCACGGGTCAATCTCTCCGGGGCCATAGCCCTGCCCGAGGGGCGAAGATGCAGACTCTAAATCACCCAGTTGCTTCGCACTGCCGTGGGCATTGAGATTCACTCGCCCGTCCATGTCGCGAACCAGCATCGCCACCAGCGGCCGCACGTAACTGCCATCGGGCTGTATCTGGAGCGGCAACCCCGCATCGATCCAAATCGAATCCTTCTCACCGTCTCCATCGTTATCGACCATCGGCACCTTGCCATAAGGTCGAATATGACCATCGGTGTTACTGCCCCACTTGAAATTATTGTCCCACGATGGAGTAAGCCCACTCCGCTTAGAGGCCAACCAGGGATTGTTGATATCCGGCGCGTCGTAATCTTCATTCAGTCGCCGCGGCTCCACCGTCGCATTCGACCCACCTCCGTCGTCCTGTCCGCTTCCGTCACCGCCGAAAGGCCGGCCGTTGACCAAAACAATGTCGTTGGTACTCGGTGTCACACCACCCGGAAGCGTAACAATCGAAAGCGCATCACCACCGGAAGATACAATCCTCGCGCTGTGTCCCGCCGCGTCACCAGTCAGAAACGTCATCACGAGCCCACTGTAATAGTCTTTGATTCCACTGAGCGTGAAATCGGAATCGGGCGCAACTGCAATCGCAGTGATCTGGGCATTGCTATTGGCCGTTCCTCCCGCAGCAATCCGCCCGCGCAGAGCCGTTTGTCCATAGAGATCCTCAAGTAGATTTTCTTTCGAAAACGGAGAGTCGGGATTGGTGGTTCCGCGGACCAGATCGCGGGCCACCGAATCCAGCAGATCGCCCGAGCGTTCCGGCAAATCGGCGCTCGGTCGCTCCATCATTCGCTGGTAGGCTTCGCTGCTGCGACGGAAACTACCGGCGGTGAGCACAAAGGTCACGCCTAGCATCAAAAACATGACCAACAGCACAAGGCAGACCAAAAGCAAGACTCCGCGACGATCCTCAGGTCGGGAGCCAAAGACAAAACAACCTCGGTCCGGTTTGCGCCTGCGATTCGAAGTCCGAGAAGTCTGATATGAACAATGCCTCTGCGTGGAGAGCAGTTTTGCCATGCGCCAATTCCCTTATTTTTTTAAAAGCCGTTTGCCCCGGCCTCGTTCCACTTGTCTTTCCTTGAACTAATCCTTCCAATACGCACAATGTGGATGATGCGTTTCTTTAAGTCGATCCTGCCGGCAATTCGGTCACGCTCATCGTGCGGGTAAAAACACCTTCAAGCCCTTCAAAAAAAGTAATCTTCGCCGTGCCGGTCGGCAGATCGGGACCGATCAGCCGAACCTTCAACTGATTACTTCCATCAGGCCGTCCCACCGCGCCAAGTCGATACCAGCGGGCACGACGTTCGGTGCCATCCAAGAATGTCACCAGCCCCCATTGCCGGCGTTTGATCCGCATTTGATCACCCTTCTCGCGCGAGTAGCCGGCCACGTTGTCGTTGTTTTCGTAAAGCAAGTTTGTATCCGCTGAACCGTCGAGCGTGGCGGTGGTATATCCATTGGCACCGGCGGTTGCCACGTTTAGCGGTACGGTCCACTGCCCGGAGGCGCCCAAATTGATGGGCCGCTTGTAGAATACCGCCACCGAAACAGCCCACTCGTGCGGGTCGCTTCCCGTGGCCGTTTCACCCGGGGCCAAGGTCGCCAACCAGGAGTAGTTGCCCTCGCTGAGCGGTTGCATGATGGCACCGCTCGTCGCATCGACCCACGCCTGACGTTTATCGGGCAAATCGTCGTCATCGGTATCATCCACCACCAGGTCATCGCTGGGCTGAAAAAATCCCTGGGCAGCACTTTCGGCCTGCGCGTTGGGCAAACTCAGGTAATTGCCATCGACATCCTGGCTCAGCACCATATCGATGGTGAGCCTCGGCATATTGGCAGTGCCGTAAGCAGCAGAAACAAAGTTAGCCGCTCCAAAACGAGAGAGATACAGCGGATCGATCGCAAACGGTTCACAGCGACGCACCACATAGACATCATCTTCTTGTGGGACCGGCGCGGTTCCCGTGCCGAGGAACGCAACCGTTCCGCTATTGTCCTCCGCCCGCCATTGTTCACCGTAGAGCGTGTGATCTTGCGCGCGAGCAAAATCGATCACGAAACCACCACCCGAGCGATCAGGCAATCCTGTTGCCGTAGTGGGGAACGAGGTGGCAGAGGGTGTACCGGTAATCTTACAGGCAATCCGCACCGCATCCTCCCGATCGTCTGGATTGGTCGGGTCGTCGGGATCGATTGCATCGAAGGTCGTGCCGTCCATAAACAGCCACCGCTTTGGATTGTTCATTTCAGTTGCCTCGATTAAATCGAGCGCCTCGGGCCCGATCTCACTTACTCTTTGGGCAATCTGTCCTCGTTGCAACTGGTAACTGCCAACCGGCATCAGTGACGCAACGCCCAACAGCCCCACCGCAAGTACGAAAATCGTCATCAAAATTTCGATCAGCGTCAGGCCCGCCTTTGCAGTGGTGTACTGCCTACGCGCAGGACACGTCACGTGCATTTGCATTCTGCTTCGAATGAATGTTCGGATTGTCATTTCCATCAATCTGTGCTTTTATTCCTCGGCCCAGGTGCGGGCGATATCGACGTCGCTGTCCGGCTTATTTTCCACCGCCTTCACCGCGCCGGTTCTCGGATCAAGCGAAACCCAGATCGCCTCCCCGTCGAGCAGATGGTTTTCCTGCGGGTCTGTAGAACTAGTATCAGTCCTCCCCGGCTTACCGACGAGGAGATGGACTCGCTCGACCACATCTTCTCCCCCTGGAACGGCACCGTGATAGATCTGGTCGACTTCACCCGTCGGCTTGAAAGTGATTTTTACAGGAATTGCTGCGGAGGGCGTGAAGCAACTCCCTGCGTCTCCCCAACCCGAAAGGCCCACGTCGATCACCGCACGACTGGGAAGTTGCATTGGCATGGCGGCCGATTTCCGCGGCGCGGGATAGAACTGAAAGTCGTACGTTCCATCAGGCGGCGGATCGTAGGAGAGTGTGCCATCTGTATTATCATCCGGATACCGGTATTCACTCCCCTGGAAATTGAGTTTCAGCATCCCGCCTCCATTGGCATAGTTGCCCAAACCGCTGAAGGAGCCATTGCTGACTGTGCCGCTACCGGTGTAGGGAGGCACCACCTGGACGAAGTGCAGCGTTCCGGCTTGCCGGCCAGCGGCATCGAGAGGCTCCAATTGGATCCCCCAATTCTGCCCTGTTTCGATGGCCCGCGTACGGGCCGAGGCAAGCGCCGTACTCACCATTTGAGCGGCCTCCTTCACCGCCCGCGCATCGACCGGGGGCCGGATTACCGGTACCGCGATGGCAATCATGATGCCCATGATCATCATCGTCACGAGCAGTTCGATCAGCGTCAGACCGTGATTTTTATTCTTTACCCTAAGCATCTCAATTATTCTTATCGAAAAGATCTCTGACCGTACCGCCGGCAAAACTCGCCGCATTGTCGTCCTCTGATGAAAGCGACCCACCGTTACCGAGCGTGCCGTCGAGCCCCGCTTGAATCACTTGAAAGCTCTGAGGACTATAAAAACCACCACCCGCATTTTGGTAGGCGCTAAAACTTCCGTAAGGCGTGCCGTAGGCCGAGCGATCAAAGTAGAGAAAGGACCGCGTGCCGTCCTCGCCGCTGTATTCCCCACTCGGCAAAGCGGGATAATAACGAACAACACTACTAGCATCGGTACCCAACCGATCGGCGTCGAATTCATAAAAGGCGGCGGAGGTATCGGTTCCGTTCATGCGATTCGCATGATTCAGAAAAGGATTCGAGGGATCGCCCGAGAAACCGGCCAACCAGAACACCAACGCATTGCCCGGATCGAACGCGCTGTTGGCACCCGCGGTTGTCAGGTCGCTCTCGAGTTGGGTGATGTCGTAGCGAGGAAACGCGCGCGCTACAAATTTATAGACCCGACTGCTCGCCGTACCCGGATTCGTTAAATCGGAGGGAGGATTGGCGCCGTACTGCGACTTGAGTTGCTCCATGGCAATCTTCAGCTTCGCCGCTTCGCTGTAGCGGGAAAACTCTTTGGCACTATCGAGTGCAGGAAACACCGCGGCCGAGACCAGGGCAATTAAAATGCCGATGATCATGGTCACTACGAGCACCTCGGTGAGCGTAAAACCGCCCGCACGGCCCGCCGATGCAGTTCCGCCTGCGGCCGAAGTCTCCCATTCAATTTGCCCGCCCATCTTCACCTCTCGCTGCTGCCGCATCTGGCCACTCCTCTCCTGTTTCGATTTTCTCACGCACCTATTGTAAAGTATTGTCAATCAGCACCTTTTCGCGGCATCCTCAGCACCATCGAAGGCAGCACCGCTAATCGCCCCTCGCCACATCTCCCATCATACGGCTCGAAAAATGAGTCATGTTATCCGCATCGTCACCTCCCCGACTCGCGCCACCCGAACCGAGCTTTCGATCCAGGCCCGCATTGATAATTTGAAACCGCCTAGGATTCAGCGCCCCGCTCGACCCGCGGTACGCAGAGAACGGTTGCAGCCCCGGGGCGGCCGTATACTCCACATCGTAGGCCGAGCGATCGAAGTAGAGAAAGGCCACCTGATTGATCGACGCGGAGGAAACTCCGCCAGTCAATTCCGGATAGTAGTGGACCGTCAGCGTAGCGTCAGTATCATCCGAGCCCAAACGGTCGGCAAATGTATAGAGTGCTGCGGACGAATCGTCCCCGAGCATCCGCTCACGATGACCGGCAAATGGATCGACTGCGTCGGCCGAAAAACCAGCGAGCCAGAAAACGAGCCCCTGGCCGGGATCAAAGGCATGAATGTGGATTCCCTTGCCCCCTTCCGCAACAGGGCGGCCCAAATCATTGCGGAACTTTTCTCGCAAACTCCCCGGCAAATTGTCATCGGTGGCAAGCCGCCGCATATACAACGGAAATGTTTTGGAAACGAAAGAGTACAAGCGATCCGGATCGTTTCCCTGAGGGGGCGCAAGATTGGCTGGTGGATAGCCACCATATTCTTTTTTGAACGCCTCCATCGCCAGCGCCAGCTTGCCCGCTTCGCTTTGGATTGCAAACTCGTGACCACGGGTCAGCGCAGAGAATGCGGACGTGACCACAAAAGAAAGAAGGACACCAAGAACGAGCGTCACGACCAAAACCTCAGTCAACGAGAACCCGGCATGTCGAACGACTCGCTCGCTCAACGATCGCACGCCCCGGGCAGAACCGCCTGCATCGGGCATGCGCCGCACCACACCGTCACCACCCGGTCCGGGCCTCGCCATCTTCATATTGTGCCTCGCCGCCACCCGCGCGCGATGCGCGCTGCGGTACTCTCTGTTCACCTCGCCCCATCGCCCTCGGCCTTACAACCGACGCTGCCTTCCGCTCCGCGGGGCCGATACCCTTATTATCGACCTTTGTGCCGAGCATGTAAAGAAAACGACACCTAAACTATCATTTCCCCTGATTTTAAAGCCATTTCTTTGCCGATCGTATCTCGCTGCGCCCGCTTTCAGGAAAGGCTCTTGATCAACTCGATCAGCGGCAGGAAGAGCGAAATCACGATAAATCCGATCGCTAAACCCAAGCCGACGATCAAGATCGGCTCCATCAGGCTCACCAAACTTTCGGTCAACACCGCCACCTCATCATCGTATGTATCGGCAACTTTGTAGAGCATCGTGTCGAGTTCACCCGTTTCCTCACCCACATCGATCATATTGACCACCAGGTCATCGACGACCGGTTCGCGCATCTTTCGCATGTAGAGCAAAACGCCAATCGGTCCCCCCATGAAGACAACCCACAACGCACCGGCAACCGGATGAAATCCGAGCGTCGAATACTCCTTCATCGGCCTGGCGATCGACTCACCTTCGCGAATCGAGTCGATGACCTTACTGAGCAAGCGCTCGAACACCGCGTTACCGCTCGTTTCTTTCGTAATATTAAGCGCTTCGAGAATCGGCACACCACTGGCGATGAGCGTGCCGAGCGTTCGGGTCGTACGCGCGAGAATATTTTTTTCGATCAATGAACCAAAAACCGGGATCTTAATCAAAAACATATCCCAACCCATGCGTCCCTGCTCGAATTTCCGCAGCAGTTTTACACTCAGCCAAATTCCGATGGGAATCATGGGGATAAGGTAGCCGTAATTCACGACAAAACTGGAAATCCCAATCAAAATCTGCGTCGGCGCAGGGAGTGCTGCATCAAAGTCATCAAAGATCTTCTGGAAAGCAGGCACGATCTTCCACATGATGAACGTCAGAATGCTGACCGCCACCGTGACCACCACCACCGGGTAAATTAACGCGCCTTTTACTTTTCGCTTGAGGCCTTCGGCACGCTCTTGAAATTCTGCAAGCCGACGAAGAATCACCTCGAGCGCACCCCCCGCTTCGCCTGCACGAATCATGTTGACGTACAAGCGGTCGAACGCCTTGGGCGATTTACTCATCGACTCCGAGAGCGTCGAGCCCGATTCAATCTCATCGCATACGTCGAGCAGACTGTACTTCAGTCGCCCGGCCACCGACTGCCCCTCGAGAATTTTCAAACTCCGCAAAATCGGCAGACCCGCGTCCTGCAGAATCGACAACTGACGAGTGAATGCAGTAAGTTGTTTACTGCCCACTCCGCCGATAACAAGGCCGCGCTTCTTCTTTCCATCAGCGGATGCGGCTTCAGCTGCTGCCGCTTGAGTCTTGCGGCTCTTTTTGACGGCTAACTTCGTAACGAAGTAGCCCATTTTCCGGATGGTCGCTTGTGCCTCTTCCTGATTTTCAGCATCGATGACATCGCGGATTTCTTGACCCGTCGCGTCCATCGCCTCGAACTGAAAAGTGGGCATCTTCTGGTCCTTCTCGTTCGCTCGACCGATTCAAATTCTCAGCCTGCGGCGTCCCTTTTCGATCTGCCCCGTTCCACGCCGATTATGATACCAGAAGAACCGCTATCTATGCAAATTTAAGATGTATCGGAAAAACCGCCTGCAACGCCCCATCACCTTTGGCAATCCGGAATCAACCGTCGAGAATGGTTTCTCGAATGACCTCTTCAATCGTCGTCAGCCCCTCGAATGCCCGTTCGAGTCCCGCATCGCGGAGCGCGATCATGCCATTGCGTCTCGCCGCGTTTCGCAACAGCTCGGTGGATCCACCTTCGATGATCAGATCTTTGATTTCATCGTTAACGCTCAAAAGCTCATACAACCCGACGCGACCTCGGTATCCCGTGTTGTTGCAATGATCGCAACCGCGTCCCTTGTAAACCTTCTTGCCGGCGACGTCTTCCGCCTTCAATTCCAACTCCGACAGGAGTTCGGGAGTAAGATTGGTCTCCTCCTTGCATTTATCGCACACGCGCCGCACCAACCGCTGCGCGAGAATTGCCTCGAGCGTGGCGGTAATCAAAAACGCCGGGACTCCCATGTTCTTCAATCGCGTAATCGTACTCGGTGCATCGTTGGTATGCAGCGTGCTGAACACGAGATGGCCCGTGAGCGATGCTTGGATCGCGATCTCGGCGGTCTCCAGGTCACGAATCTCGCCGACGAGAATCTTGTCCGGATCCTGCCGCAAAATCGCCCGTAGACAGGCGGCGAAGGTAACCCCGATCGAACTGTCGATCGGACATTGCACGATGCCGTCGATGTCGTACTCGACCGGATCTTCGGTGGTGATCAATTTGTCCTCGACCGTATTGAGTTCCACCA
>JAQWPY010000009.1 GCA_029245145.1 Pirellulales bacterium
TTTTGCCCGTAGGGCATAGTAACGATGCAGCGCCGGGAGATGTTCGCTCACGGTTTCAATCAGATTGTCGTACAGCGAGGTGGGAACGCGATCGCCAAAAAGTGCCGCTTCACGTGCGCTACCAAAGTTGCGAACCCGGGCAGTGTAGACGTTGCTCTTGATCGCCCCGGCGAGCGTCGAGGCGAGGGTGTGTTTGTATTGTGAAAAAGTACCGTAGTAACTTTCGTATGCTCTGCGACGCACAGCCCTCGAGGAGGATTCCATGAACGTTGCCAAGTTTCCATGGCCGAGTTCGATTTTGTTTCCCTTTTCGTCTGCGACCAGTCCGAAACGCATGTCGGAATTGTGCAGTTGCTGAAAGGTCTGTCCCGACGCACTTTTTACTTCCCCCTGCATTGCCAGTAATTTTTCTTCGCGCTGGGAGAGAGTGTGGGGCTTGAATCGCAAGATCCGCTCGAGAACCGATTTCCAGGGACGAATTGCCGGCGAACGCAGGATGTTTTTGATTTTTACCGAAGGAAGTGCCAGAAGTTCCGGACGAATAAAACTTGCAAGTTCCTCTGCTGCAAGCGATGCATTGCGCAAGCGACCGATCATCTGCTGGTATTTGCTATTCGTCGAGTCCTCTGCCGTTTTGAGAAAGGCGTAATACTCGAGTTTCTCTCCCGCACGTTCCATTTGGCTGTCGAATTCCAAGCACGCGGCCACTGCAGTACCCCCGTTGGCCAGCGTCCCTCGGAAGTTTTCATACTCAGGCACCTTTTTCTGCCAACGTTTGAAGGCGCGTTCCCACGCCGCATCACTCGGAAACAGACTGCTCAGATCCCAACAGTCTGACTTGCTCACCTTGTTGCGAGGTGGAAGCTTTTTGACTTTGGTGGCAACTTTCTTTTTCTTTCGCAAAGGCGTACTCATGGCGATCATTTCTCGAGGGCAATTAAAAACGGGGCCGCGATGGCCTCTCACGGCGGTATCTTAACGAAAAGGGTGGCAAAGAGAAGCCACACCGGTTTACCAGACCAACAGTGCGGTGCCCCACGCGAGCCCGCCACCGAATCCGGAGAGGATTATTCGACTGCCGGGATGAATTTTTCCATCACGGAAGGCCTCGTCGAGGGCGAGAGGAATGCTGCCCGCTGAGGTATTTCCGTATCGGTCCACATTGACGAGAACTTTTTCAGAATCGACGCGAAGATTTTCTGCGGCGGCATCGATGATCCGGGAATTTGCCTGGTGCATGATGAAGAGGTCGATATCGTCCACTTCCAATCCCGCTTCCCGCGTCACATCGCGCACGGTCGATTCAATGAGTCGTACTGCCCACTTGAAGACCGGTCGCCCTTCCATCTGCATGAATTGTTCTCCGGCCAATGTTCCCTGCGGATTGACCGGTTCGGCTGATCCGCCCATCGGAATGCAGAGGAGGTCGTGCCCCGAACCGTCGGCGCCCAGTGTGTAGGCCATCAGACCTTGCTGATCGGACCCTGCCTCGACAAGCACGGCCCCGGCGCCATCACCGAAGAGGGGGTAGGTTTTTTTGTCGTCGGGATTTGCCACGCGTGAATTCGTATCGGCGCCGACCAACAGCGCAAGTTGACTCGTTCCATTGGCGACGAACTGCATGCCGGTTATCATGCTGTAGATGAAGCCCGCGCAGGCCGCTTGGAGGTCGAAGGCGGGCGCATTGATGCCCAGACGATCTTGGATCTGACAGGCCGTTGCCGGCATCGGTAAATCTGCCGTAAAGGTGCCGAGGACGACGAGGTCAATCTCCTCAGCGCTCCGTCCCGATTGCTCAAGACATCGCTGAGCCGCATGAATCGCCATTTCGCTCGTCGTCATACCGGGAGGCGCATGTCGTCGCTCGCGGATGCCTGTCCGCTGAACGATCCAGTCCGCATCGCAACCGAGCGAGGCGAGGTCCTCGTTGGCGACAACGTTGTCGGGGACAAAACTACCGGTTCCGACGACGCGGACGCCTGGCAGTCGGCAAAGTCGAGATCGGCGAGTCTGTATCGATCTATCGGCCATGATTATCCATTCGTTGGCCTCGTTGGCCCAAGTCCCAACTCCAGTCGTGAGGTGCTCTGGTGCTGTATCGTGCCAGCACCGATGGTCACGGCGTCTCCACAAGCCCTCGGTAGGCTAAGCATTTCGGGCGAGATTCACAAGCCCTGAACGATCGCGCGGGGCTTGCCGGTCGCATTCGGTCGAGTCGATCGTACGACTTCAGGATCGGTCTTCGGCGTGATCGGGTTTGCAGAAATGCCACGCTGTGATCGGGACCGCTTTTTTCGTCTTGTTCGTTTCCCCGATTTTTTTTTCGCCCGTTCGTAGAGAAGGGCATTTCCCTGCTTGCCCACCTGCTTGATCGCTGTGGTCTGTCGCATCACGTAGGCTATGCGTTGCGCCGTGCTACGGCAAACATCGAGTTGCTCCGCGAGGTGACCCGTGTGAAAAGGGTGGGGCAGTTGAACGTCGCCGAGAAGCGTCCAGAGATCCTCGAGCCGACGGAGTCGCTTCGCTTCGTGGATTGTGACCAGTTTCTGGTCTTCCACAATAAAATCCTTTTTACTCCAGCGCCGCCTTCGGCCATGACCCGGGTAGCGATATTCCTCAATATCGACCATCACCGCTTCAATCGTAAGCCGCGGGTGAGGAAAGACGCGTGTGAAGTATAGTAACTCGTCGAACAGATCGAGCCAATGCGCCCGTCGGGGACTTTTACGTCGCCCGATAATTTTCCCGTCCTTTTTTTTTCTTTTGACGAGCTGCTTTGTACGCAGCAGCGGCTTCACGACGAGCACTCGATGATCCTGGAGTAAAGCGGATACTTTGTCGCGAATTGCCGCGAGGCGGCCATGTTGAATTTCAATGAGGAGGTCGCCCGAAATGGCATCGATTCGATAGTCACCGAGAGGAACTTCCAGGCAGGCGCGATCGTCGGCGTAGTGGAGCTTCAAATCGCGATGCAACGACGTTTCCATGACGAAGGGCCACCTTTTAAATACCTGGAAAAAAAGAGGTGCGCATCTCTTTTCATCGGCGGGGAAGCGAGTGCGGGATAAGATCGACTTGTTCTCGATAGCGAACCGGTCGATTTATGAGGTGGCCTCAGCCGGTTTAATCCCGAAATCCTCTACCGTCAGCAGAGTTTCAAACCAGCAGCCACGATCGAGGAAGGCTTGCTTTCCACCCTCCAATCGGTCGATGATCGCAACCACCCCGGCCACTTCAAGGCCAAACTGCTCGGCGCGGTCAATTGCCAACAGCGAAGAACCACCGGTCGTTACGACATCCTCGACGATTACAACGCGGTCTCCCGCAGTCACGGGCCCTTCGATATATCGCTCCAGGCCATGACCTTTCGGTTCTTTGCGAACCATAAAACCGCGGAGAGGTATCTCCTGGGCGCCGGCGAGCGTGAGGACTGCTGCCGTGATTGGGTCGGCTCCGATCGACATGCCGCCTACTGCATCGGGCATCCGTCCGCTGAGTACCTCAAGGATACCGGCACCGATAAGACGAGCCCCTGCAGCATCGAGGGTGATCTGTTTGCCGTCGAGGTAGTAAGCGGCTTTTTTTCCTGAGACGAGGGTAAACTCACCGAATTGGAGGGCCTTCTCTCGCACCAGCGTCATTAATGCACTCTTGTCGTACACGGGTGGAAACTCCAAATAAGGTAGAGGATGCGGACGTCATTGTAGCGGCCTTGCCGGACATGACCAGCGGCAAAAATGTAATGCAGCGGAGTGAGTGCGCGAAGCGAACACTCAGCGGGAAAGGAAGTCGCACAAGGTTTTTTCAGTTCGCCGGATCAGCGCTGAATCGTGACTTTGGAACCTTGGGAGAGAATATCGAAAAGATCGTCCGCATCGTGGATCGAAACACCAATATGGCCCGGGGCGGCCCCCCGCTTGGCTTGCTCGGGGTGCTGCATGCCGGCGATGCCCACCTTCGGTCCAGTGTTTGTCGAGTTGCTGCCGTTGCCGTAGCCGGGTGTGAGCTGAATCCAGGTTTGGTGGTTGTGCTCGGCGTGGCTCTTTGCTTTCTCCTGCACCACGAAGGGGCCGACGATACCCTCAAACTCCGGTCCCATGGCCAACGTAAATCTGCCCGCATACTTTCCGCTGAGCCAGAGAGTCAGCTCGCTTTTTTCCCCGTTGATGGTGGCATTAAATGGGCCACGGACCACTTTGAGCTGACTACCGGCCGTGAGCGCATCGGGATTTTGGATGCCATTGATTTTGGCCAGCAATCCACTGGAGACTCGGTAGGTTTTGGCAATTTGCGCAAGTGTTTCACCCTGCCCTACGGTATATGCCGGCTCAACAAGATGTTTTTTCGAGTAAATCACAGAGCCCGCGATCTGGTCGAGTAGCTGAGTCAATTCGTCTTGTTGCATCGGTTGGAGTCGCGGATCTTCATACCAAATCGAGAGAGTCAGCAGTGCGGTGGCGAGCTTGCCCTGTGCGAGTTGTGACTTGGCGGAGTTCATCGCGGTTTGAAATGCCAATTCGTCACTGGTTTTCAGTTTGGTCTTCTCGTTCAGTGCCGGTGGCGAACCGGCAACCGAAGGTGGAGGCTGAAGACCGGGGTTGGGATTGTTCGGGGAGAGGGCGCCGGGGGTGTTTGGCCCTCCGACAGCGGCAGGATATCCGGGCGGGTTGTTCGCTGTTTCCGGGGAATCTTCTTGCGAGTTGGTGAGTGCGGGATTTTGAGGCGGGACCCCGCCGACTGGCAGGCTTCCCGATTCGTTTCCGGGTTGGATTGCCACCGGGCTGATGTTCGGGTTCGTGGGTTTTGGCGCGGGGCCGCCCAAACGCGTCTGCAGATCTGCGGGGTATCTTGCTTGAGGGACGTCAGGGGATGGTGGTGGTGCGGTCGGAGGTGTCGATGTGTTGGCAACCGGCACCTGCTCACCAAGGGAGACGGGCGCGACAAGCGGACTTTGCTGCGCCGGTGCAGGTGAGACGGGAGGCATACCGCCGGGCGTACCCATTTCCTGCTGAAGCCAGTCGGGGGTTTCCGTGGACACATTCTGAAACTGGAACCCGTTGTTCAGACCGACATAGAGTCCGTAACCAACCATCGCAAGCACGACGAGGACAACCATTGTTTTGAGCGTATTCACATTCGTCCTCCCTGACGAACTGATGATTATTTAAATAACGCTTTCTTATTTCGGCTCAGACTGGTAATCTGCGGAGGGTTGGTTCGCAAGCCAATCGGCTGAAAAGCTATTGCACGGATGCACGGATAAATAAAATGATCCACTTCGAGTACGCGGATGATTTGGGTGACGATGAATACCCCGACGAACCAGAAAGTCTTGACGAAATCGGCGAAGAAGGCACCCACATCATTGGTTGCCCCGCGTGCAATGCCGACATCTATGAAGATGCACCTCAATGTACTCATTGTGGACATTATCTCACTCAAAACGATCGCTCTCGCATTTCTGGTTGGTGGACCGCCGTCACGCTTGCGGTACTCCTCGGGTTTCTGCTGTGGATGTTCTATGCGGCGGCCATTTGAGCTGACCGTCGCACGCGTCCGCAGCGGGCGACAATCATAGAAAAACAAACAGTCCGCCGCTACACCAAGCTAGAAATGCGGGCGAACGCGAGAAAGAAGAGTGCCAGCGTTGCCAGCAAACGCGTCGACCGAAGCAGAGGGTCGTTGCCCTAATCTGCCTAGCACGAACGCCTTCCAATGCGACCGACTAATTTGTGCGTTCGCTTTCGCACGTAAGCCCACTGGTCGACCGAGCGGCCAGCAGGCTGCAGAAGCGAAGAATAAGTGCCTGCTCGTCCTGTTTTCGCGATTGTCGTCGTCGGCAGATGCCCCGCAAACGCTCTGCACGACTCGGACGCTGCGAGAAAGGGATCGATGCGATAGCGGTTTTGAGGTTGCTGGCGAAGCACAATCAAACGAGCCAGGGAAACGGTTTTTTTGCCGGGAACCATCTTTTGAACGCTTCGCGGAACCAGTATTTTTTTTCTTACTGCCACCATTTTACAGACGCGGACCGGCACGTCGCGAACCCGCTGCTCGTACATCATGCGGGTATACGTACAGGGGACGACTTGCACCTTTTCCTCCCGGAGGTATCGGCAGACCGGCACGGTTACTTTATTTTCGACGCGTTCGATCACTTCGCGACACGTCGTCACGGGCACAATCCGCACGCACTCTTCCGTTACCATTTTGCAGACGCAAACGGGGACCCGCCGTATCTCTTCCTCCACCACCCATTCGCTGACTTCTGTCGGCACCTTGACCTTTGTGACCACCTGTTCGTAGGTCGTTTCCGGGACCTCAACGGCGACTTGGCGAGGCTCCCAGACCCGCTCGGAAACGGCCCGCATTTTTGGTTGTTTGACCCAGACGAAGCCGGGTATCTCGTATCGTTTTTTGCCGTTCGCCGGATCGACGCCCCAGCCCCCGGGCGCCCATTTGAGA
>JAQWPY010000014.1 GCA_029245145.1 Pirellulales bacterium
CTGAAGAGTTTTCGCAAGCACCACCGGGTTACGTACGCTTATCGCTCTATCAATATGAGTTCACCGGTCGGGAACAAGGTGACGACAATGCGTGGTGGCAACGTCGTCTTGAGTGGATGAGTCCTACCTTTCGCGTTTCAAAGACGCCTTCGGGGCGGCTGGAGATTAGGCCGGAGAAGCAGTAGTCTGGTTTCTGAATCAAGTAGATTGCGCCCTGCAGCGCGTGATCGAGGACCCACCGATGACCCCACTTTTTCTTGCCTTTCTGGCATTGCTCCCGATTCTGGTTGTGGGATTACTTCTGGTCGTGCTGCGTTGGCCCGCCAGTCGGGCCATGCCATTTTCCTACATCACAGTTGCCGCACTGTCACTCTTTGTGTGGCAGGTGCCGACGTTGCAAGTGGCAGCCGCCACCGTCCACGGACTCATTGTGGCACTGTCGCTGTTGCTCATCATTTTTGGTGCGATTCTTTTACTCAATACGTTGCGGGAAAGCGGGGCGCTTCAGGTAATTCGGCACGGTTTCACGCTCATTTCACCTGATCGTCGGATCCAGGTGATCGTGATCGCTTGGCTGTTCGGTACCTTTATCGAAGGCTCGGCCGGGTTTGGCACACCTGCCGCCGTTGCCGTGCCTTTGATGGTGGGTCTCGGGTTTCCACCCCTTTCGGCAGTTATCTCTGGAATGATCATCCAGAGTACACCGGTCTCTTTTGGCGCTCTCGGCACGCCCATTCTTGTTGGCGTCGGCAAGGGGCTGATGGGCGATCCTGCCGTCGAACGATTCGCCCTCGCTGCGGGATATCAGACCCTTGATGGCCAGGTTGCCTGGGATAGTTTTCTCGCCTCCATTGGATTGAAGGTGGCTCTCGTTCATGCGGCAGCTGGAACACTTATCCCGCTTGTGGTTGTTGTGGTGATGACCCGGTTTTTTGGATCTGAACGTTCGGTCATCGCAGGCTTGCGTATTTGGAAATTTGCACTCTTTGCAGCGTTTGCGATGACCGTGCCGTATGTCTTCGTGGCGTGGCTTCTGGGACCGGAATTTCCCTCACTGATTGGAGGATTAATGGGGCTGATGATTGTCATTCCTTCGGCAAAGCATGGTTTTCTGATCCCGAAAGACTGCTGGGATTTTCCTCCAGAGGATCAATGGGGTCACGACTGGATGGGCACATTGTCGGTTGAAGTGGCCAGACAAAACGGTCGATCAATGGGACTCATTCGAGCGTGGTGCCCTTATGTACTGGTGGCCCTGTTTTTGGTGGCGACGCGCATCCCAACGCTAGGATTGCAATCGATTTTGCGATCACCTGCTCTAACCGTTTCCTGGACCGATATTTTTGGTACCGAAATCGATTCGAATATTCAACCGCTCTATCTTCCAGGGTCTATTTTCATTTTTGTTTCGCTGATTACCTTCTTTCTCCATGCAATGCCTCGAGGCGCCTACATCGCGGCTTGGTCAAGATCTGCGAAAACCACACTTGCCGCTTCGATCGCGCTAGTTTTTACCGTACCGATGGTTCAAGTTTTTATTTATTCCGCGGGCGGTGCACGAAACTACGATAAAATGCCACTCGTTTTAGCGGAGGGTGTTGCTGTCCTGAGTGGATTTTTATGGCCACTCTTTGCGCCGCTGATTGGCGGGCTCGGGGCATTTGTCGCGGGAAGCAATACGGTAAGCAACATGATGTTTTCCCTTTTTCAGTTTGGGATGGGCCAAAAGATTGGTAGTGATCCAACATGGATCGTTGCATTACAGGCGGTTGGAGGGGCCGCGGGAAACACAATTTGCGTACACAACGTGGTCGCAGCTTCAGCCGTTGCGGGACTGGCGGGCAACGAGGGATCTGTTATTCGAAAAACACTGCCCGTTTTTCTCTATTATGCGGCTATCGCAGGGGCCTGCGGTTATGCGATCGTGCGATACCACGAAACGGGCATATTTTCTGCGGGGAGCCTACTTCTTTTGATAATGATCGCCGCACTTTGGTGGTGGATTTTCCAACAGACTCGTAGACGATAAATATTTTTTGAAAACGAGTACGTCAATCTTTTAACTTGAAGAGACGCTTGAGTGCTTCGAGTAATGCGTGAGGAGTTCCCGAGTGCGCTTCTTCGCGCAGTGAATCGAGGGGTGGGTGGAGTAACTTATTGATGAATCGATCAAAAGCGATCTCAATTTCCTCGCGGGATGACGCACTCTCTTCCTGGATTTTATGAAACAGCCTTTGCAGTTCCTCTTCCTTGATCTGCTGACAGCTTTCTTTTAGTTGGCGTATTGTCGGAGCGGTTGCACGATGGTGCAGATCGGTCATGAAACGTTGCGTTTCTTCTTCAATAATTCGCTCAGCAGCCGGCCACTCTTTTTGTCTAGCCTGACGATTTCGATGACAGACAATCTGCAGATCGTCAATATTGTAAAGATAAACCCCAAGGCATTTTCCGATTTCCGGATCGAAGTCACAAGGAACCGCGAGGTCCAGGATGGCGAGAGGCCGCTGGTAGCGACGAGATTCTATTTTAGCAAAGTCTTCGCGCGTAACGATCGGATTTTCAGCTGCTGTTGTACTTACAATAAGATCTGCCTCTGCCAATAAATCGTTCAATCGATCCCAGCGATCCAGGCGACAATTCCACTTTTCTGCCAACTCGTTACTTCGCTCCGGGTTTCGATTGATAATCGTTAACTTTTGGGCTCCTTCCGCGCGAAGATACTCGAGTGTTTCCTCGGCCATGTCGCCCGCGCCGATCAGCAATATATTTTTATCGTCAAAGCGTTCGAAAATCTGCGTTGCGAAATCACTGACCGCGACGGCAGGCACACTGACCCGTCTTCTATGGATTGATGTGTCGTTCGCTACGCGTCGAGCCGCCTTCAAGGCAGACTGAAAAACCCCGTGGGTCAAAGGGCCCGTGCTTCCGAGACGGGTTGCATCCTCATAGGCTTGTTTTACTTGTCCAAGAATTTGTGATTCTCCCACCACCATACTGTCGAGACTTGCTGCAACATAGAAGAGATGGCGTACCGCTTCTTCACCCGATTGCAAAAACAGCTCACCCATGATTTTTTCAGAGTCGATGTGGTGAAACTCGGCAAGAAACTGAGCCACTTCCTCGTGCGACGGTACTTCGTTATGGCTTTCTGCCGCCGTGTAAACCTCAACGCGATTGCAGGTGGAGAGAACCACCGTTTCCGTATTTGGAAAACGGTCTTGTAGCCCTTCGATTGCCTCTGGGAGATCTTTTGCAGCAACGGCAAGTTGTTGCCGGATTTCAACAGGAGTTGTCTGATGACTACAGCCCACCAACTGAAGTTTCATCGTGAGACTCCTTCCAACTCGACGGTCTCGCTTAATTGATGCGCGTGTGGCAACTTGTCATCCGACATTTTGCGCGTCGGATGTTGGTTGGGAACCAAGCGAGTTACGGCAAGGACGAGCAGCAAGAATCCCGCACTGGCCAGTGTAAGATAGGCGACTTTGCGACCTTGACGTGCGGGGCGATAAATAGCATTGAACAGCATGGCAGCCGCCAGCCAGAGAAGCAGAAGGCCGCTACTCCATACCACAGGATCGCTCCAGGGCACTTTATCCTCTTTGGCATTAAGTGCGATCCCCGAGAGTACCCCCACCGAGAGAAAAATTGCAGAAAAAAAGATACACCGAGCGGTAATTTTTTCTGTCCATTCTAAACTCGGTAGACGAAAGCGGCTGAAAGAAGTTTGTTTTTTCTGAAGCCGCCTGGATTGAATCAAGTAGGTCATCCCACCGACGAAACCAAAAAAGATAATCACTGTACCGAGTAATAAGGAGAATCCGTGCAACATTCCCCAGGTAGATTCCCCCAGCGGATACCCGCTTTCTTGTGGAAGGTACTCGGCTGCCGCGATGATTGCCAGAATTAAGGGGAGGAGAAATATGCCCAACGGAACCGTGGGGTGATAAAATAAAAGGTAAAGATAAATCGCGGCCAAAATCCAGGCAACAAGCAGATACCAGTCCAAGGCATCGCGAGGGGATTGCTCCGCGAGTCGCGCAATTACAAAAAGTGTCTGAGCGATAAACCCTGCTACGGAAAATCCAATCAATAGGATGCCACGAATCGCACTGCGAAAATACAGGCGCGTGAGTTCAAACAGAAGTGCTACGGAGTAGCTCGCTGCGAAACAAAAAACACTTATATTTTCCATGCAAACGATACTGGCATCATAAGTAGTGTGGGCTTCTGGTACAGGCTGTAAACGACAAGCAGCTATCTCTCTAGATTATACTCTTTTAATTTTTTGTGGAGCGTGTTGCGATTAATCCCCAACCGGCCGGCGGCCTTGATTTGTACATGGTCACAGTCAGCCATGACCTGCGCAATGAGTTCTCGCTCCACTCGAGTTACTATTTTTTGATATAGATTGTCCTCATCCTCCATGGCGGTAGCCAATCCTTCCTGCACGACTTGATAAGAGAGAGTTTCCAGGTCTGCTTTTCGCCCTTTGAGCCTCGGTTTATGATGTCCCAAGCGAAGGTTTTCCGGCAATAAATCTAACGAAAGTTCGTCTTGCTCTGCCAGCACAATGGCCCGCTCGATGTAATTCTGTAATTCTCGAACGTTACCCGGCCAATGATATTCCTCCATCGCCTGCATGGCATCTCTTGAGATATGTGTGACATATCGATCGTTCACTTCATTATAGTTATCGAGAAAGAAGCTAACCAATTCGGGAATATCTTCGCGTCGCTCGCGCAACGGCGGAAGTTCAATCGAAACGACATTGAGTCGGTAATAAAGATCTTCACGAAAATTGCCCAGTTCAATCTCATCTACGAGTTCTCGGTTGGATGCCGCAATAACGCGCGTGTTCACTTGAATTGTCTGTGTGTCGCCCACACGCTCGAACTCTCTTTCTTGTAAAATGCGAAGCAGTTTGACTTGAAGCTGTGGCGTAGTCGAATTGATTTCATCCAAAAAAATGGTGCCTGTATGTGCAGCTTCGAAACGCCCCGTCCGATTACTGACCGCTCCCGTGAAGGATCCGCGCACGTGACCAAAAAGCTCACTTTCCAGTAAACTTTCGATCAATGCTCCACAATTGACGCGGACAAAAGGTCCATTCTTTCTTCCGCTTAGTTGATGAATGGCCCGAGCGACCAATTCTTTGCCGGTTCCCGTCTCGCCGAGCAGAAGCACAGACGCATCGCTTTCAGCCACCTTCCGCGTGAGCCGATAAACTTCTTGCATTGCACTGCCGCTACCGATCAATTCGGGAAGCGGGGAACGATTGTTGTCGCTTTGTTGCTCCAAATATTGTGAATTCATGTGATGTTTGTCTATTTCGACATCTGCCGTCAAAAATTAATTACCGCGTCGCGGCTCGGCGATTGATCGCCTCCAGAATGCTCCAAAGGAGGGCCTCTTCTTCCGGATCGGAACCCTCCGTTGCGTCGTAACGATCTTTTTGCTTTTGAATTTCAGCGGCGGATAGACCAATCCCGTGTTTTGCAACGTTTCGCTCGAAGGCCTTTGCCGCTGCCTGCCTGGTTGTGAGCGGCAGATAGGTAGCACTCGCCGCATCAACGAGGCCCCTCTGTGCAGCTGGTGTTTTAATTTGAGCTAATACCTCGGTCGCCGCGGTCGCCAGTGCCTCCACCTGTAGGCTGCCGATGAGAATTTGCTCCCACCGGTCGGTTGTCCCGCTGTCCGGTATCCTTCGGATAAGTTCACCATACAGTTGAATCGCGAGACGGGCTTCCTCTAATCGTTCCTGTTCGGGCACAAAAAAGATTCCGAGTTGATCTACCAAAGTATCGATGTCGGCTTGTGCGCCGTCTGCCTGCTGCGGCGCAATAACACACATGGTCAAAGGGTACGGATCGGCCTCTAAACGTCGTTGAGCCAACTCATCCGGGTCGGCAAGAATGGCGAGAGGTAGCTGAGCGGTTCTCGCATCGAGGCGCAGTGGGTGGATAATGTCTTGAAATGATTGCGTTCCGACATTCGAGGCGATAAATCCGACGACGCAATCGGGCTGATTTTGAGCTGCTTGCACCGCTTCCCGCCCACTTGTAGTCGCAAGGGTCTTGTAGCCAGCAGTACCGAAAAGGGAAATTAACCTTTGCCGCCGCGAGGTGCGATTATCGGCAATCAGAATCCGCGGCTTACCATCCGCTGTCGCAAAGTAGGCTAAGGCATCACTAAGAGTGCCGGCGCCGACAAACGGATACTCGGAGGTTAAGTGAAGTATTGCCTTACAGCATGCCATGCGTAGGCGACGGTCTTTTTGACCAAGCGCTACGATCAACGGGTGCGGCGCGGCGCCGCGCCGAGTCAACAACGCCACTTTAGTGTTGTTGGTCGCATCGACGTTTGCCAAAACCTCGGCTGCGGCAATGGCCGCCGGCGTGTATCCCTTTTCGATCGCTCTTTCGAAAACAGCCTCTGCAAAATCGAGAATATTGAGGTCACCTTGCGGCGAATATTTCTTAGCGATCCCTTTAAATTTACTGACGGCGCCTGGGCTGATCGGTTTATTGAGTCCCTGATTTAATTTTTCCCATTCCAGAAAAGCTGTTCCCTCAATGAGGATTGTTTCATCACTCGGGGCAGCCTGCGACAACGCTTGGGCAAGTCGATAGGCTGACCATACTGAATAGAGGAATGAGGAAACTTCGCGATGAGTCAGGACTGGTTGTTCATCATTCCACTCCCAGAGTGTTTTTTGGGATGCGACACTCGAACGATTGAACTGTGGATCGGATAAGGCGCGGTCGATCGACTTTTTCACGCGCTCGATAATTTGCATCGATGTCGGGTCTGTTATTGAACCCGCCGCACTCTTGGAAGTTAACTTTTCAATCAAGAGATCATTCGTCGTCTCGCTGGACTGCAATTGGCTTAAAATAGACAAAAGCCGCGCGCGAAACTGCTTATTTTTAGTCTCAAGTGCAGCAAGCATCGGAGGCACAGCTTGGCGACCCAAGCCGATTAGAGCGCTCTCTGCGGCGCGGTTAGCGCGCGGTTCGCTTGAGAGCAGCATTTGAAGGAGCGGTGCAACCGCATCGGGCCCCGCAGCCCGCAGTTGTGCCACCGCCGTGCGCCGCTCAATCGAATCATCGGAAGTTGTCTTGTCGGCAAGATCTTTCAGCCGCTGAGGATCGATGTCGCGCTCTCTCACGGCAGCTAACACATTTTTGCAGAAAGTCTGGGCCCGAGGATCGAGCTCTGTCGTGTGAATGATTTTCAGCAGGGGTACTGGTCCTGATTGATCTCCGATGGCCACCAAGTCGAGATCAGGAGTTGCTGCCACTGTATCTGCAAGCGCGGCCGCATACTCTTTTGCCTGCTGCCGATCCCAAAATATGATCAACTGATCGATTGCTTTGATCAGTTCGGTGGGGCTGGTAGGGTTGGAGTCAACGATTATTTTTCCCGCGGGAGAAAGCGGCTTCGCAGCTTCTTCTCGCGAAACGTTTTTCTCTTTCCGGTCAGAAGTTTCCGCCTGTGCCTGTACGAGGTGTGGTAGCAAGCCAAACCAGAGCGATAGAACCCAATACAAAAAAAGGGGGCGTTTGCGAGCAGGGCATGCAGGCGGAGCAGTCGCAAACTCTTCGTTCGCGAAGTGATTTTTGTTTCTGCGTGTTGCGTTCCGAAGGCAAGACATAACGATGTGGTGGCCTAATTATGCTGGAGTCGCTTTTGCCACCGTGCAATGTGGTGCTTGACTTCATCAGGGTTGGTCGATCCCGAACTGCGAAATGTCTGCAGCGCATTTTTCGCGCCTAATACCTGATAAACTCGATCATCGACGCTTTCGCAAACGGATTGGATTGCGTCGAGAGGTAACTCGCGTAGAGTTATTTTCATCTCAATCGCCTTGCGAACGAGTGTTCCCACCGCATGGTGTGCGGTGCGTTGAGGGACGCCCTCAAGAATCAGATATTCCATGAGCGTCGTGGCGTCCAGGTAGCCCTCTTCAAGTTTTGCGCCGATATCCCCTCTATTCCAATGCGTTTCCTCGATCAACGGGATTGCAATTTCTACGCATGAAAAAACAGTATCGAAGGAATTAAAGAGTGGAAGTTTGTCCTCTTGAAGATCACGATTGTATGCCAAAGGCAAACCTTTGATGAGTGTGAATAGGCCAGTCAGGTGGCCTACGATCCGGGATGCCCGACCGCGGATCAGTTCCAAAACATCCGGATTTTTCTTTTGTG
>JAQWPY010000040.1 GCA_029245145.1 Pirellulales bacterium
ATTATCCCGGTAAAAGATTTCGGTAAATATTCGGCGATTGGCATTGTTTCCAGCCTAGCGGTCCTTTTCCTGCTTCTGCCAGCGTTACTGGTCTTCGTACAAAAATGGATTAAAAAGCGATCTGATAACGAACAGGTCGCAGAACCTGCCGAGGAAGGACCGTTCGCCCGTGCTGTCGAGCGGCTTGCCGACCGGGTCATTATCCATCACCGAATCGTACTGGTGATTTGCCTCATATTGCTTTTCTTTTTTGGCTGGGGTGCATTCTATGTCAACACCTCGGTAAAACCGGCACGTTTTTTCGATCGCGAACATCGTTTGATCCGAGATTATGATTGGCTGGCGAGTCCCGATCGATTCGGGAATCAAATTCCACTTGAAATCGTAGTGGAATTCGATCGTCAACAATCCCCTCTGACGACGCTCGGTCAGTTGCAGCTTGTTTCCTCAATTGAAAAAGACCTCGCCGAAAATCAATCGGAGTTAATCGGCAACTCAATTTCAGCCGTCACCTTCGCCCCGCAACTCGATGAGGGCCACTATACGCGGTACGTCATGAACAGACGGCTCGCCGAGAGTCGCGGAGACTACCGCAAGGTCCATTATTACAGCTACGAAGATGATGCTCACAAAGTGGCGCCTATACCGGCGGTCGCCAACCAGGACGGAAAAACGACTGCCGGAACCGAAGAGGAGCCGCAGAAGGGGAAGGATATGTGGCGGATCAGCGCAAGAATTCGCCCCGGAGAGAAAGACTACGATGAGGTGATCGCGCAAATTGAACAGCATGTAGATGCATACCTGGCAATTCGTAGTCAGGAGAGCAAAGAGCGCCAAAATAAAGCCCAACAGCGATTTGAACAAATCAAACAGCAGATTGCCGAAAAACTTGAAGAGGAACGACTGAAGTGCCAAGGTGAAGCCGATGCCGAGGAATGCGTCAAACGGGCTGAGCAAAAATATGATGTCTTGCGGGCGAACCAACAAAAACGGTTCGACAATATCATGAGACAAGCCGCCGACGACACGCTGGGTGTCGATGTGGAATACACCGGCATGGTTCCGCTGTTCCACATTGCACAGCGGGAACTATTCCGGGGACTCGTCAAAAGCTTTGGGCTCGCTTTCATTTTGATTGCGATCATGATGGTCTTTTGGTTCCGCAATATTCTCTCGGGAATGGTGACCATGCTCCCCAATGTTTTTCCGGCGGCGGTGATTTTTGGCTGGATGGGCTGGACCGATCGTATCGTCGATATCGGTTCAATGATGACCGCCAGTGTGGCCATGGGAATCGCCGTCGACGATACGGTGCACTTTCTTACCTGGTTCCGCCGAGGGATGTCCGCCCAGATGAATCGAGCCGAAGCGGTTCGCTACAGCTATCGTCGTTGTGCGTTGGCAATGACCCAAACGACGCTGATCGCGGGAATCGGTTTGGTCATCTTTTCCCTTAGTTCGTTCCAACCGGTATCACAATTCGGGCTGTTGATGTTTCTGCTGCTCGCGGCGGCACTCGTCGGTGACCTGATCTTTCTACCGGCCCTCTTGGCGAGTCCCGCCGGGAAGCTCTTCAAGCCTGCTGAGCAAAAGAGTCGTTCCGCCACCTGAGCAGAACGACTGGCGATTCGCGTTTAAACCGTGACTCCGTGCTGCGAATTAGAAATACGACTGCAGCGAACCCCTGCGCCTGATGTCGAGGGTCGAACAATGAAACGCGCCGCCATATACGTAGTGATTGGTATACGGACACGGAATGGGTTCGAATCCCCACTCACGAAGTTTTTCAATGAGCGGCTCCTGCGTCGCCTCGCATACGACTCGCTTTTCATCGAGCATCAACACGTTCATACTGAGCCAGGCACTACTGAGATCAATCATTTGAACCATCGTGCTGACCGGTCGAGGCGCGGGGAGTAGTTCCCAACTTTTGAGGGCTTCTGGAACCTGACTCGGATCGAGAAAATCGGGGCTGTAGAGTGCGCGGCCCGGACAAAGCGGAACAAAAGTCGTATCGATATGCATCGGTTGCCGCGACTGCGTCTTGATTTCGTGAATGTTGTATTCGTCGCCGAGGTGGCGGCGAAGCCATTCGATGCCGAAATAGTTCGTCACGTTGCTTCGAGTCACAAAGAGGTCGCGACCACAGCGTGTAAAATCGGCTGCATCGAAGCAACACTCACTCTCGTTAATCGCAAACTGTAACGGTGCGCCCTTCTCCGGCAGTTCCCAGTCTTCGTTGTAAAGAGAATCGGCCAATTGAGGTCTGGGGGCGGCAGTCCACTTTGCGCCGGCCTTGAAATACTCTTGGAGCAGACTTCGATACGCATTCATTTCGAAGTATCGACTCCGCCAGGCCATGGGGGTTTCGATAATCTCTTCACCCACCACGAGAAGACCGTCTCGCGGATTTGCCACGTTATATCCCGACTCGACTTCCCAATCGGGACTTCGGAAACTTTCTGTTTGAGGAACAGGATCGGGCCGCCGTACGATGACCCCCTCTCTTTCGAGTATTTTTACAAACTCTTCCTGGTCGCGCTGCGCCGCTTGCACCATCGCATCTGGCGCAGGTTTTCCGGAAAGTAACTTGAGCAGTTCCCACGACTCCTGGGGGGTGGCCGCTTGAAGGGTCACATGCCATGGCGGAACGGCACCCCCGTCGACGCGACCGACGATAACCTCCTCCAGCGGGTCCCATTCGTTGTAGGAACATACCACCGGTTGTGACGCTTCGTTTGCCTCGCTTTGCGAGCGCGTGTCGTTTTCTGCTATCGCCATCGCTTCGATCACCTTCTTGCTGCTTGCTGCGAATCATTTGACCACGGCGTCCCTGAGAGAACGCATAAACCAAGATAATTATGTTGAGCGGGCGGGTCAAACCGCAGCCGCTCAAAAGCGGAGAAAAAAAGGCGATTCACACGGGTCTCTGCCGAATAGGCAAAAGATAACGGCGACGGTAGCGCTGAAGATCGCAGGGGGAGGAAAGGATGAGCCTATCGATCGGAGTAAACCCGCGTACTCTCTTCTTTCGTCACCGGAGTTTTCAGATCATCGCTTTGGATCTGAATCTGGACCCGTTGATCACCCGGTTGTACGCCCTGGGCCCGCACCGTAAACGTGGCGTCTGCTTTCGGCGCCAATCGCCCGAGCGGCTGGAAAACCACTTGGTTACCTTGTATCGTTCCCTGCGTCGGTCCCTCGGTAGAGAGCGGCTTGAGATCATTTGGTAACAGGGCGGCAACGACAATGTTTCGGGCGACCTTCGTTCCCTGATTGAGTACACGAATTTCGTAGGCCGTATCGCGTCCGACCTCAACGGGGTCTTCCACATCGACGACCTCGAAGAATAGTGCGGAGAGTCCCTCGACGCGAACGGTTTCTTCACTCGAATCGCTCAGCTCACCACGCGCAGTACTTTCAACCCGCACCGTATGATCGCCCGGTTCGGTGGGCAATGTAACCAGTTGAACCTGCCCCTGTTCACCTTTGGGAAGTTCTTGAAGGCTCCAGTACACCGCATGGGTTGCCGCATCGTAATGTCCAGCATTGTTTGCAGAAACAAACTGCATTGCCCGTGGTAGACGCGAGACCAATTCAATATCTTCGGCCGGCGCAGTACCCGGATTTGCCACTTTCACAGTATAGGTTGCTTGCCTTTCGAGATAACGACGACGGGGACCAGAAATAGCAACGGCCAACTGCGGCGCGATAATCTCAAATTCAACGTTGGTTTCTGCCGTCAAACTCCCCTCGCCGCGCGCGACCAAAAGGTTCTTGACGATACCCGCTCGCGCCGCCGTCATTGTCAGATTGATCTTGCGACTTTCTTTGGGGGCCAAGTCACCCACAGCAAACTCGAGATCGGATCCTGCGGGGTGTCGCAATTCGGCAGGCAAACTTTCGAATAGTACTACATCCTTTGCCACCCCGGTGCCCAGGTTGGCGATCGTGATTGCGAAATTGATTTGGTCTCCTATCATGACTTGTCCGGCACTACTCGCATCGATCTTCAGCAGGGGTCGGGTCGCCAAGGTACGCGCCGATGCGCGCGTCGAGAAGGTCACTGAGGCAACGCTCCCCACTTCGCCTTCGTTTTCCGGCATCAAACGAACTTCGACAAATTTTTCCTCGCCTGGTTCGAAGTGTCCCAGATCCCAGACGATCCCACCCTGCACGGACTGGGCATCCGGCTTGGTACTCAACAACCGCGTGCCTAGCGGAATTTCGTCTTTCACCTGAACGTCGTATGCCGTCACGTTGCCGCGATTGACTACCTTGATATCGAACGTGGTCGGTTTACCAACTTGGATTTCGCCTGGTGTAATTTTTTCCACGACCATTTGAGGTCCCTGAGGACCCTCTTGATGCCGACCTCCCGGTCTACCCACCGCCTCGACACCACTGATGGTTGCAGCCGTCGCTGGAGGATTCGGACGCACCTCACCCCATCGCTTGACCGAGGGATTCGCGGAATTGGAAGCAGGTGACCCATTTGGTCCAGGAACTCCTCGGGGAGTTTCACTTAGTCGGTCGGCTCCCTCAGATCGAGAATCCGGAGCTGCTTGAGAACTTGTCGCAGCCGCATAGCGATTGTCGCTCACCGTGGTACCGGCAATGGGCTGGGCATCGCGGGCCGCGGCAGGCAGACTTGCGGGCGCTTCCGCTGAATCGGCCGGTGCTTGATATCGATTACCTGCCGCCCGATCCGCATAGCGACCCGCCGGTTGATTGTCCGGTGAGTTTATATTTCCTTTGGGTACCGCAGCGGGCGGGGGCGCGAGCCCAAAAGGATCATGACCGGCGCCGCCTGCAGGCTGCTGTACTGCTGGAGTCGATTGTGCAGGAGGAATCGTATCGTGAGGTGCGCTTACCACCTGCGCATCGTCTGCACCCTCGGCGGCCGCCGCAAACGCTGCTGACTGATCGGTCACCGGATGAATCGCTGAGGAATCGTCCGTCGACGAAATTGCAGCGCCCGGTGAAGGAACCCCATCTTTCGCTGCAATTGAACGGATCACCGGTTCGGTTTGTGCGCGCTGTACTTCCGCAATCGCAAACCAACCACAGACCATGCTTCCACAAAGAACGGTGAGTCGAATAATCCAACGTTTCATAAGAATTTCCTAATCATGGATATCGATTCCAGCAATTTCCTCATTCCCAAAGCGGTCGACGGGCCGCAACGAGGGTATGGGGCGAGCGGGGTAAGTACCAAAATTGTGGCAATCGGGGAAAGGCCAAATTCCCTCACCGGGCAATCATGCCACCGGTTCGCCGGAGAGACAGCGGCCGATTTGCCGCACCGCTTGACGCAGGCGATTTTCGTTTTCGACCAGAGAAAGTCGCAAAAAACCCTCCCCGGCCGGACCGAAACCGGTGCCAGGACTGACAGCAACATCGCCCTTCTCGAGGAGCATGGTGGCGAATTGCAGCGAATCGCTTTTCGATCGCCACGGTTCCGGGATGGGGACCCAGCAAAACATTCCCGCCCGAGGTCGATCCACTTCCCAGCCGAGTCGCTCCAAGCCGTCACAGAGCACATCTCGACGTTTTTGGTAGATTCCACTCTGTCGCACGACTGCCGCCTCGGTGTGCCTGAGTGCCATGATGGCCGCCACCTGTACGGGCGAGAAGAGCCCGTAATCATAATATGCCTTGATCGTACCGAGAGCGCGGACCATGTCGGGATGGCCACAACAAAAGCCAACTCGCCAGCCAGCCATGTTGTATCCCTTGCTCATAGTAGTGAATTCGACACCCACCTCCTTCGCGCCGGGAGCCGCGAGAAAACTTGGGGGCTGATAACCTTCGAAGGCAACATCTGCGTAAGCAAAATCGCTGATCACATAAAATCCATACCGCTTTGCAAGCGCCACGACATCGGTAAAAAACTCCGCCTCCACCGTGGCCGCCGACGGATTGTGAGGGTAGTTAACGACCAACAACTTGGGCTTGGGGAAAAGGTGCTGGCAGGTGTATGCCACATTCGAGAGAAACTGCTCACTGTCGGATACCTCCAGGGCAATTGTATTTCCCGATGCGAGCATCACAGCATAGGCGTGGACGGGGAAATAGGGTGCCGGAACGATCGCCGTATCACCGGGGCCCATCAGCGCCAAACACATGTGCGAGAAACCTTCTTTGGAACCGATGCAGACAATTGCCTCCGACTCCGGATCGATTCTTACCCCATATCGCGTGAGATACTTGCTCGCAACTTCTTGCCTCAACTTCTGTAATCCTGCAGCGTGACTGTAGCCATGATTCCGCGGATCACGAGCAGTTTCGGCCAACTTTTCAATCACTAAATCCTCGGGAGGATCAGATGGATTGCCCATTCCCAAGTCAATCACATCGCTCCCCGCACGTCGCTTTTCCAAAAGCAACTGATTGATCCTTCCAAACAGATAGGGCGGAAGGCGGTGTACCCGAGAGGCCACGTCCACATCAAACGGGCGGGAGTAATCAACCGGATTGTCGGAACCGGCTTTGTCAAAAGACATCGGGGGAACCTTTTCGACTACAGAGTGGAAACCTTCAGGATAACTCCGCCCCGCATTTTTACCAGTCACCGGATGAAATGCAGGAAAGACATCAGCTACGACTTTGCTGCAGAAGACCGTGAGTTTAATTTCTTGTTGTCGGATACTGGCGCCTTCGAAAGTTCCGGATAAAGCCGATTTTCAATGCTCGCCTGCTCCATGATCTGCTGAAAACGACGGGCCATCAGAACGCGATGCTTCTTTTCAAGAATATCGGTGTAAAGCACATCCCGAACTTCCTCGGGATCGACCTCCACCGGTTTTGTAATTCCCTCACAGAGAAGAAAAATAAACTTATCCCCTACCTGAATAACGCCCGAGTGTTCGCCCGGTTTCAATTTGAACGCCTCTTTTTCAAGCGCCGCCTGGCCACCATGACGCTGGATAGGTGGAACCACGCCTCCCAACGATTTGCCACCCGGATCAATCGAGTACTCCGCAGCAAGATGTGCAAAATTTTCCACCGTGGGATTACCCCGATACATTGCCCATACTTCCTGCGCACGTCGCAAGTTGTCCATCACAATCGCTCGGCAACGAATTCGCGGCCCATAGTTTGCCTCGTAAGCCTTTTGCAAATCTTCATCGGTCACTTCAATCTGACCCTCTACGAGCTTGCGCAACGCGACGCTGGGCCAAACAATTTTTTCAATGTAAACGGATTCCGAAATATTTTGTTGTTGCTGCATCAGTTGGTACCACTTTTCAAAATCAACCTGACCATCGACGGTGGTAACTCCGGCGGCATGTGCTGCGCGGGCAACTTCCAGATTTAGATCCTCTTGATGGATTTGGATGCCTGATTTGCTGACCTCCATCTCAATCAACTGGCGATTGACCAAACCATTGAGAACCTCTTTTCCGTGACGCGATATGCAGGCTTCGGCCAATTCGTCGGTCGTGATGGGGTGTCCATTGATCGTGGCGGCCACACCCGGCATCGCGGATTGCAGTTCGGCATTGTTGAGAATGTTCTGTACGTTTGCCCGTTGCTGTAATTCCTGAAAAAGTTCGCTCCCCGCTTTGTGCAGTTTGCGGTCGCGGATCGACTCGGTAATGGCAAGCCTCACCTGCTGCATCTCGCTTTCGCTCGGCTCGCGGGCGTCGATGTGATCAATGCACTGCAAAATTACATATTGATCACCGACAGGAATCACTTCCGAGATTTCTTGCGGTTGCAGGGCAAAAGCAGCGACCTCAATTTGCGATTCTGCCAAATGCCGACGGATCGGTTGCACGAGGCCACCCGAACTGGCACTGTTGATATCGATTGAATGTTTGACTGCAAGACTTGCAAAACTTTCAGGATCGGCGCTGACTGCCTCCTTGATTTTTTGAGCCTCTTGGGGATCTTTGAGTACGATCATGCGTACTTGGACCTGCGGACCGAACTGCGATTCGATCTCTCTCTGAATTTCACTCTCTTCCACCGTGAGTTGCTTGCGGGCCAGTCGCCTCAGCGCCACGGTCGGCCAGATAATTTCTTCCCGATACCGATCGGCCGGTATGTCCCGTTCATTTCTCAACAGGGTAAGCCACTGTTCGACCGGCAGACCAAATCTTCTCGAAACACGGTCGATCTCGGCATCAATTTCCTGCTCCGAGATCCGTATATTCTGCTTGCGACACTCAATCGCAATCAGATGTCTATTCATCACCGTCTCAAGGACACTCTCACCATGTTCGCGTAGGCACTCGCTGGCAAGCTGTTGCCGCGAAATCATTCTGCCGTTCACGTTGGCAACCCAACGTTCGACCGCACCGTCTCTGTTTGCCGATTGCGATTGCGCCGGTTTGGCTTGAGATCGAGTCCGGGCAGCGGCCGTCTTCGATCCTGCGCTATAGCGCAAAAGGAAACATGCGATGAGCACCAAACACCCGGTGCCGAGCAGCAACATGACGCGCCGTGATCGGTTTTCGTAAGACTTAGCGCGAGAAGAGGCGGGCGAATGCATGACGGTTCCTCCTTAGACCGTTGTTCAATCGAAAGATAGTGATATCCGAACCAGGGGCTCGGAGCGGGAGCGGGATAATAGAACGTGCCTCAGAGGGGGTCAAGGCGGATGGATCCGCCGTGCGCCTCTAGAAAAAAGGTATCACTGCAAGCTATGCTGTCGTGACGATACGCTGTAGGCTTGTTTATCTGGCCACCGGGACGTAACGCGACTCCTCATCATGGACTCTTCCGCCACCGAATTTCCCCTACCGCTGTTGATCACCGGCGTCGCTGGCGTCGCGGGCTTCAATGCTCTGCACTATTTTCGCGATCGATTTCCGGGACAGGTGATCGGTATGCGACAGGAAAACAAGTGGCATCTTACGGGGCCCGATATCGAAGCGTGCGATGCCGAAGATACCGATGCACTGCGGCGGCTATTCGATCGTTACCAATTTCAATCCGTACTCAATTGCGCCGGAAACTGTGCCCTTAAATCGTGCGAACTCGACCCTCCCCTTGCGTGGCGGACGAACGTCGAGGGAGTCCGGAATCTGTTGGACGTGATCGAAGGCACTCAAACTCGCTTGGTGCATCTCTCGATCGATCTGGTGTTTTCCGGTCTCCGAGAAGGGGCCCATCGGGAAGAAGAGCGGACCGACCCGGTAACAGTCTACGGTCATTCGATGGCAACGGCAGAGCGACTGATCCTGCTCTCCATGCCCCGGGCATGTATCCTCAGAATTTCCCTTCCCATGGGCAGCAGCTACAGCGGACATGCAGGCGCAATCGATTGGATCAAATGGCGGTTTCAAAACGATCGACCGGCCACGCTGTATTTCGACGAAATCCGCACGCCCAGTTACACTGATTGCATGAATCGGCTTTACGAAACCGTCTTTCTTCGCAACCTCTCGGGCTTGTACCACGCAGGGGGACCGCGGAATTTGAGCCTCTATCAGATTGCCCAGATCGTTAATTGCGTCGGAGGCTATGATCCGCAGCTACTGAAAGGCTGTTACCGGCGAGAAGCGGGCCCCATGCCACCCCGCGCGGGCAACGTCTCTCTCCATTCCGGAAAGCTGGCGCAAACCCTTGGTTATCATCCGCTCATGCCCTGGCCTGCTGACGAGGGCTTGATCCCTCCGGATCGAGAATGGCATCTGCGGGCGCCGTCCGTGGTTGATGGCTCACCTGAATTCCTCGCAGAAAATCTGCATCGAAACCCGGTACTTCAGGCGACAGAGCTCTGAGTCGCAACAAACCACTCGACTCATCCGCCTGCAAATTCACGATGTGCATAGAGCAGTAGTCCGACGATGCTCTTTGCATCGTGTATCCGGCCATCAGTTGCCATTGCGATAGCCTGCTCACATGGAATGATGGTTGGCTCGATTTGCTCGTCCTCCTGCAAATGGGGAGCGCCTGGGGTGAGTCGACGGGCAACAAAAAAATGCATCCGCTCCTGCAAAATACCGGGCGACATATAGCACTCGCTCAAAGGAATCATCTCCTCGGCCTGATATCCGGTCTCTTCATAAAGCTCCCTGTATGCTGTCGCTTCCGGGTCTTCTCCTTCCTCCAGCGTGCCGGCGGGCAACTCGATCAAGGTTTCCCCAACCGCAGTGCGACGATTTTTAATAAGACACAGATGGTTCGCATCAACCAGTGCAACGATGGCCACCGCTCCAGGATGCAGAATCACTTCCTGACTCAACATTCCCGCATCACGCGTCTCGGTTCGGCGAACG
>JAQWPY010000077.1 GCA_029245145.1 Pirellulales bacterium
TGAGTTGGGGTCGGATCGGGCATCCCTCGGAGATGACATCGATCGATCAGGAAATCGAAGTTCAAATCCTGAACATCGATTACGAAAAAGAAAAAATTGCTCTCGGTCTCAAGCAAAAAACTTCGAGCCCCTGGGAAAGTGTGGCGAAGAAGTATCCGGTCGATGACGTGGTCGAGGGTACCGTCGTCAACGTGATGAGTTACGGTGCGTTTGTGAAACTTGAAGACGGGATTGAGGGGCTCGTGCATATCAGTGAGATGTCATGGACGCGGCGGATCAATCATCCAAACGAGTTAGTGTCCATAGGCGAGGTGATCAACGTGGTCGTGCTAGGGATCAACGAGGAGAAGCAAGAGATTTCACTTGGAATGAAACAGACGCAGGCGAATCCTTGGGATAAGGTGGCCGACAACTATCCTCCCGACAGCATGATCAAAGGTCGGGTACGCAATCTCACCAACTACGGGGCATTTATTGAGATCGAGGAAGGGATCGATGGTCTTTTGCACGTGAGTGATATGTCCTGGACCCGGAAGGTGAGTCATCCGAGCGAGGTTCTGGAGAAAGGGCAGGAGATCGAATGCAAAGTGCTGTCGGTTGATCAGCAGCGTCGGCGGATCGCATTGGGCATTAAGCAACTCAGCGAAGATCCCTGGGAAACCGATATTCCCAAGAAGTATCAACCGGGTCAGACGGTGACGGGAACCGTGACAAAACTGACCAATTTTGGTGTCTTTGTCGGACTGGAAAATGGCCTGGAAGGTCTGCTGCATATCTCCGAACTTTCGGATGAAAAGGTGGAAAATCCGGAGACGGTGGTGAAGGAAGGCGAAGAAATCGAGGTGCGGGTGTTGCGGGTCGATGTCGAGGAGCGAAAAATCGGCCTTTCTCGTCGGTCCGGAGACATCGAAGAATTGCAGGCACAGCACCAGGCGGTTGTTGCGGAAGCAACCTCCACGCAGCCCAAATCGACCGAGCCACTTAAAGGGGGCGTCGGTGATTCTGCCGGGCCGTTGATTCAAACGGCGAGCGAAGGTTCGGACGCAGAGAGCGACGAGTAATCCGTAGAATCGCTGCAATCGTTTTGTCCCTCAACGATGCGCGGACCGTCCACTTGCGGATCGTCCGAGAAACGATCGGTTCGGTCTGCATCAGCGAGGGGCACACCGCCGATGCGGCGGATGGCCCTCCTTTCCCCTACAAGTAGCAGGGGAATTACAACTGCTCTGCTCCCTCTTATTTCCGCTGGATTACAGAATCGTTCATCTCACCGTCGATACTGTGTTTTATCCAGGAAGTAAAGCCAACCCGAGCAGTAAAAAATGCCAACACTCAAAACCAAGAGCCCCAGGCTCTCCTCTGCGGATTCAGCCCCCCAAGCTCCTTTGGAAACCTATCTTCGAGAAATCAATCAGACCGACCTGCTCTCTGCAGAAGAAGAAAAGACATTGGCTCTAGCAATCGGTCGCGGCGATGTGCGGGCGCGGGATCATATGGTCCGTGCCAATTTGCGACTGGTGGTCAACATTGCCCGAGGCTACACCGGGAAGGGACTGCCGCTTCCCGATCTGATCGAGGAAGGCAATTTGGGATTGTTGCGGGCCGTCGAGGGTTTCGACCCCACGATGGGCACCCGATTTTCCACCTACGCCAGTTATTGGATTAAACAATCGATCAAGCGAGCGCTGATCAACTCGGCCAAAACGATCCGCATTCCTGCATACATGGTCGAGTTGCTCTCGAAGTGGAGGCGGGCTTCGATCAGGCTTACCGAAGAACTCCGCAGGGCCCCAACCCACGAAGAGGTTGCTCGACTTCTTGGCCTGCCGAAAAAGAAGCTGCCGATCGTGAGGAAAGCCATTCGCATCTACCATTCGACTCCGCAATCCGATCAACCTGAAGCGGGCTGGTCTCTTGGCGAGATGGTCGAGGACGAGCGGCTGAGAAATCCGGAAGATGTCATGCTGGAGACCGATATCCTCGAGCATGCCCTTCAGCTACTCAACGAAATGGATCCCCGTGAGGCGACCGTGTTACGAATGCGGTTCGGACTCGATAATCGAGAACCGCACACACTGAAAGAAATCGGCGAAGCCTTGAGCCTAACCCGCGAGCGGGTCCGCCAGATCGAGACCGAGGCCCTCGGTCGCTTGCATGCGAACCTGCAGGGACCACATTAGGCGATTTTCGAGGGCCTGTACCTTTCGTGTGTGGGATTTATACTTGGCCTCATGGCCGAGCCTTTTCCCATCGCAGATTACATCCGCTCGATTCCCGACTTCCCCAAGCCGGGAATCCTGTTCCGCGACATCACACCGCTACTCGCTTCTCCCGAGGCGTTGCGGGCCACCGTCGAGCAACTGGCTGAACGGGTGCGCGATCTCGATATCGATGTGGTGGCTGCGGCCGAAGCGAGGGGTTTTATTTTTGCGGCCCCCTTGGCGATCCAGATCGGTGCCGGCTTCGTGCCGTTCGCAAGCCTGGCAAGCTGCCCTTCGATACGCATGCGTTCCGCTACCAACTGGAGTATGGCACCGATACGCTCGAGATCCACATCGACGGGGTCGAAGTGGGGCAGCGGGTGTTGCTGGTCGACGATTTATTGGCGACCGGCGGAACGATTGAGGCGTGTTGTCACTTGATCGAGCGGGCCGGGGCAAAAATCGTGGGATGCGCCTTCGTAATCGAACTCTCATCGCTAGGAGGACGCAATCGCATCGCGCCGCACGATACGATCAGCCTGATCACCTACGACTAGCCGCGCGACGAGATTGATCGCCAACGGTTCGCACGTTAATGCGGTCCACATTCGGTTAGCGTGCGTCGAACTTGTAGATGCACTTGTGCGTGTAGGTCTCTCCCGGACTGAGAACCGAGTCGGGGAAATGCGACTGGTTGATCGAGTCGGGGTGAAATTGCGGTTCGAGGCACAGGCCGTAATGCTTGTGGTAGACCTTGCCGTCTTTCCCCGTCAGGCCCCCGTCGAGGTAATTGCCCGAGTAGAACTGGATGCCCACTTCGGTGGTATAAATTTTCAGTTCCCGACCCGTTTCCGGATCGTAAAGCGTGGCGGCCAACTGGGGCTCGCTCACTTTTTCGTCCCGCAGTACGAAATTGTGATCGTAACCGCCCGGATCGCCCGTAAGTACCGCAATCCGCTCCCCGATGGCCCGCGGTGTGGTGAAGTCGAGCGGCGTGTCTTTCACCTTATCGATTTTTCCGGTCGGGATCCCGGTTTCGTCAAAGGTCGTCTGGCGATCGGACTCGAGTTTGAGTTGGTGGTCGAGAATGGTTCCTTCCCCCTGCCCCTTCAGGTTGAAGTAGCTGTGGTTGGTCATGTTGACCGGGGTATTCTGATCGCTCGTGGCGGAAAATTCGGCAGTAAGATCTCCCGCATTGGTGAGAAAGTAGGTGACCGATGCCTGGACCTCGCCGGGATAGTTTTCCTCTCCATCCGGACTGGTACGCGTGAATTTCACGCCCGCACCATCGGCATTTTCAACCGGTTCACTGTTCCACACCTGCTTGTCCCAACCGACGTTCCCTCCGTGGAGGTGATTGGGGTCGTTATTCGTGGCAAGTTGGTGTTTTTTTCCGCCCAATTCAAATTGGCCTTTATCGATCCGGTTGCAGACCCTTCCGACGGTGCAGCCCATGTAGGCCGGATTCGGGCTTCCCTTCCCATCGCTGTCGAGCCAACGGGCGAGCGATTCGTAGCCCAGCACAATGTCGTCCATCTTGCCGTCTCGATCCGGCACGTGCAGTTCGGTGATCGTGGCACCCCAGTTCGTGAGTTTGCAGACGATGCCGCTTTTACTCTCGAGCGTGTAAAGAAAAACCTCTTTGCCGTCAGCGGTACCCCAATCTTGTTGTTTCACAGTCGTTCTCTCATTCTTTTTTGTAGTTTCCCCGTAAAGTTGATCAGACGGCACAAGCCAGCAACCGATGAGCAGGACAATCAAAGTCTGGAAGAAAGATGTTTTCAAAGGACCGTCTCCTGAAGATTGAGATGTGGATGCCGACAAGCGGTTTTTGGTCTGTTTTCGTGGCGTCATGCGACCACTCGGCTCAGTCTACCTTGATCCCGGCAGAAGGGGTAGCGGTGGGGCTGTCAGTGGCGGGCAAAATGTAGGGCTTGGTGTTACGCGGACCGAGTCCGGTTCGCCGGAGAATTCATGCCTTACTCAGCCGAGAGGATTTGTTCAATCTGCGCAATATCATCGGCCGTCAGTTGCCAGTCGGCCGCAGCATAGGTGCCCTCAATTTGCGCCCGATGACGCACGCCCACAATTGCCGAGGTAACTTCCGGTCGCCGTAACGTCCAGGCGATGGCAAGTTCGGCTACCGAGCGTGAATGACTTTCGGCAATCGATTGTAACCGGTCTACCATTTGTAGATTTGCCTCGAGTTGGGGTGATCTAAACCGCGGATCGCGGCTGCGATGATCGCTCGGATCGAGAGCCGCTACCCGCGCTTGGGTCATTGTGCCGGTCAACAGCCCTTTGGCGAGCGGACTGTAGCAGACGATGCCCATCTGGTGTGCAGCGCAGTGGGGGAACTGCGCAGTTTCCGCCTCTCGCTGAAACATGTTATAGGGCGGCTGAAGGGATGCCACCGGATGCATCGTCTCGAGCCGTTCCATTTGCGAGACATCAAAATTCGAAACGCCGATGGCCCGTACCATGCCGGCTTGCTTCAACTCGATCATCGCTCCCCAACCCTCTTCAATTTGAGGATCAGGCTCGGGCCAGTGCATCTGATAAAGATCGATGACTTCCACGCCGAGGCGTTTGAGGCTTTGCTCACATTCGGCCTTTACACTCGTCGCGTCGAGGATTCCGGTGACACTACCGTCGGGCAGTACCTTTCTTGAGCATTTGGTCGCAACCAACACATCATCGCGTGCGGCCTGCTGAAGTGTCTGTCCGACCAGTCTCTCCGAGGCACCATCGCCGTAGACAGGTGCCGTATCGATCCAATTGATTCCCAGCTCCAATCCGGCAAGCAGTCCGTCGATCGCCGCGCCCGGATCCTGAGGCCCCCAACCGAATTTCCAGTCGCCACCTCCAATCGCCCAGGTCCCCAAGCCGATTGTCGTGAAGTCGAGTTCGCTGTTTCCGAGTCTGCGAGTCTGCATGATCGTTGGCGAGCACCTGATACCGCGAGTTTGCGGCGCGACCGGGTTGAGAATGCAAGTCCGCTCGGTGTGCCGCCATCCCGCAAGCGGAGAAAATCCGACAGCACCGGGCGGCCCGATAAGTTTCTCCGTTATCGAAATACGTATCGAACGATACGAAAGTGACCCCAACGGGACTCGAACCCGTGTTGCCGGCGTGAAAGGCCGGAGTCCTAGACCGCTAGACGATGGGGCCGATGCAGGCAACGCGACAACGCTGCCCGAATGACTTCAACATTAAAGAAATGCGGTTGTCATCGTCAAGAGCCTGACGATGCGATCCGGAATGCAGTCAGCGAAGAAGGATGCCTCCACAGCGACACCCCACGAGAAAAACACGATGTTAGGCGGGCCCCGCCGTATCGGGCTCTTCCGGTGCCTTGGCGGAGGTCTCAACAGCAGCGCCGTGCTGAATCGCGTCATAGACCTCGCGTCGGTGAACGGGGACTTCCTTCGGGGCTTCAACCCCAAGGCGGACCTTATCACCACGAATTTCTACCACGACGATCGTGATATCATCATTGATAACGATGCTTTCGTTTTTCTTTCGCGATAACACTAACATGCCGATTCCTTCGGTTAACTCCTGAGCCACTATCACATCAACGGCCATCAATATAAACGGGTCCCGAGCCCGCTGACCAGACGCTGCCACACTGGAGGACCTGTCGAGAGGGAAGGGAAACCCATCAAAGCCGACAGATCGTTCATTTCACTCTACGCCGTCCTAAGCGTGAGTCAAGCGAACAGCCCTTTTTGACCCATATTTTGGTGAAAAAAGGAGATAACCCATTCCGGTAAGTGGGAAAAGATGGTTCATCTAGGTGCTGTTTTTCCTAGCGTCTGAGCAAACCGCGGGGTTTGGGTAGATGTAAATTATTAATCTATCAGAGTTTAGCACAGTCTCCCCCCCATAAGAGCCCTCTCGGGTTTGATTTTCAACGCGTCGGGCTCTTCTCTTGGCCGGATCTTGGCCGGATCTTGGCCGGATCTTGGCCGGATCTTGGCCGGATTGGGGGCTGCGGCGGTGCGGCGGGGCACCGCATCGGCTCACCCGATGTCGACCATTATGCAGTTCGCAAACTTGCTGGAGCAAGCAGGCCCCATCCACGTGCATCCGGAACGGTGGTCACCGGACCGGATGCGGACCGAGACGCCAAAGTGTGATGGCTGATTTTGTGATGCTTGCGGCCGGAGTCTTAAATCTTATAATTTTTATTCTTCCGTGTGCTTTTGTATCCCGTTTTTGGCGGGCGACTTTCTTTTAGAGTATCGCAATGAAAAATTGGTTTCGCGACGTATTTACGGCCGTCTTCACCGTGGCGCACGGTCTGTATGTCACCCTGAGATGCTGGTTCCGCACCTACGATCCCGAAAGAAAAGCGTTTACCCAACACTTCGAGTATCCCGAACTACCGGTGCCGGTGGCCGATCGCTATCGGGGATTCCATCGGTACGACCTCACCACCTGCATTGCCTGCGACCAGTGTGCCAAGGCATGTCCGGTGGATTGCATCTATATCGGAAAAGAGCGAGTGGAGGGTGGTAAGGGTTTCAAAGTAACCGGGTTTGCAGTCGATTATTCGAAGTGCATGTTTTGTGCCCTTTGTGTGGAACCGTGTCCGGTCGACTGCATCTTCATGGGAGCGACTCACGACTTGAGTTGCTACAGTCGCGATGGATGTATCGTTGACTTTTCGCGGTTGCCGGTCGATATCGCCTGGGGGCGATCGACCTTGAATCCCACGGCAGTGGCCGATTCGAAAGTGATTGTCGACCCGGTCCACGGAGGCCCGAATCAGTAGGCTCGCCGTGCGGCGAAGTGATTTGTGCAAATAATTTTGCTGAGAGACGATGGCAAAACAAATGAGCAATCCCCAACCTGAATTTAAACGGACCTTTACCGTCGAAGAGGCAAATGCCTCGTTGCCGCTTGTTGGTGCGATCTGTCGCGATCTCTCCGCACTCTCGCAGGAAGTAGTCGAACGCAAAGAGCGGCTGTCGGTGTTGCTTGCGGGTCGCGATGAGGGTCGCGACGACCTTTACCGTCAGGAATTGGTGCAGATCGAGGAGGAACTTGAACGCGATACTCGGCGGATCGGAGAATACGTTCAGGAATTGCGCGACTTGGGCGTGGAACCCAAGGGTGGGGTCGAGGGCTTGGTCGATTTTCCCTCAGAGATGGATGACCGAATCATCTTTCTTTGTTGGAAGTTAGACGAACCGGAGGTTCTCCATTGGCATGAGTTAGACGAAGGATTTCAGGGCAGGCAGCCGCTGGTGGTGGAGTCCCGTGCCGGAGAGTCGATTGACGGCGGCGGATGCGATGACTCCGAGTCGAGTCGGTAGCCCCCGCCTTCCTATTTGACGCGTCTCCGATGGGCATCGGGTGTCTTGTTTCCGTGCAGCGTCATCCTACAATGAGTGACTCACGCAACCCGCTCGATTTGTTCTCTCATGGCTTCTCCTACCGCAATCGCCGCGTATCTCGTTTTGTTCCTTGCAGTGGGGGCGGCATTTCTTTTTGTGCATTTGCTTCTGGGACGGTTCGTCCGACCGGATGATCCTCATGCTGAGAAAAAAGAAATCTACGAGTGTGGTGAGCCAGCAATCGGCTCGAGTTTCGTTCAGTTCGATCTTCGCTTTTATATCGTTGCTTTGGTGTTTATCGTGTTTGATGCCGAAGTGGCTTTTCTCTTTCCGGCAGCGACCGTGTTTGGCAAGCAGACACAACTCTCCGATGCGCGATTGCCTCTTGTCGCCGCCGAGGCGGCAGAAGATTCTGCCGCGCCGCCGACTGCGGGCCAGAGCGGGGCCCTTTCAGTCGCTGCAACAGGGCTCTTTCGCGAATTGGGAATGAGCGAGAACCTCCCGAGCGGAGAAGCTTTGCAAAGTGAAGCCACCCAGTTGCGTCAAATAATTGATCAATTCACCCTCTACGTCTATTTGGCGACCATCTTCTTTTTTGTGGTCCTCTTCGTCGGCTTTGCCTATGAATGGAAGACGGGAGCGTTCGATTGGGTAAGGGCAGTAACCGGTCCCCGGGGAGATCCGAGGGCCTGAGGTCCGTGAACGAATACGGACTTGAATAGTGTGCATAGTTCCAGTCAGAGTCTTAAACACGAGTCCTAAACACACAGTGACATAGGGAAACCGGCGAATGGGACAACAAGATTTAGTCTCACGTCTCCAGGAGACATTCGGCAATTCGATTGGGGCGGTGCAGCTCGAAAGCATCGATCCCTGGATCGAGGTTTCGGCCGACGGGTTGCCCGAAGTCTGCCGCTATCTGCGGGATCAGCCGGACCTCAAGTTTGATTATCTTTCCTGTATCTCGGGTGTCGATTACTTCGAACCGGATCCCAAGAAGGCGGTAAAACTCGACGGGTCGCCCCGCCTGGAGGTCGTGTATCACCTCTGGAGCGTAGCCCATAAGACGAGCCTGGTTCTCAAGGTGATCCTGCCACGTTGGAAAGACGATCAGGAGGGAGTGCTTCCCGAGGTGCCGTCGGTGGCCGATATCTGGCGAACGGCCGATTGGCATGAACGCGAAGTCTATGATTTGTCGGGGGTTCACTTTCGAGGCCACCCAGACCTTCGGCGGATCCTTTGTCCCGAAGACTGGCTGGGACATCCGCTACGAAAAGATTACGAAATGCCTTTGGAATATCACGGGATTCGCTGCCGATAGGTAGGAACGGGTTTTCATTTCATGTCGACTACGGAAGAAAAATCGTCTGAAAACAAGGTCGTTGAGTTTGACGTGCGAACCGATGAGATGCTCGTCAACATGGGGCCGCAGCATCCGAGTACGCACGGCGTGCTGCGTCTCGTTTTGCGCACCGATGGCGAAGTGGTATCGGAAGTGACGCCCCATCTCGGCTATTTGCATCGCTGTGCAGAAAAAATCGGCGAAAACCTGACGCCGCGACAATGGATTCCGTACACCGATCGGATGGACTACCTCGCCGGGATGAGCATGAATCTCGGTTGGTCGCTCTGCGTCGAAAAATTGATGAATCTCCACGTGCCGGAGAAGGCCCGCCACCTCCGCGTGATCATTGCGGAGATGCAACGAATCGCCAGTCATCTCGTCGGAATGGGGGCCTACGGTTTGGACCTGGGGAGTTTCAGCCCTTTTTTGTACGCGTTTCGCGAGCGGGAGAGAATTCTCGATCTCTTCGAAGAGGCCTGCGGAGCGAGACTCACCTACAGTTACCTGACCGTCGGCGGCGCGACTGCAGATTTGCCGACCGGTTGGCTGCAAAAATGCGAAGCGTTCCTCGACCAGTTTCTTCCGGTGATCGACGAGTATCACGCGCTGCTCACGACCAACTCGATTTTCATCAAACGCTGTGCCGGTATCGGAGTGATGTCTGCAGAGATGGCGACCAGCTACGGATGCAGTGGCCCGGTGTTGCGGGGTAGCGGTGTAGATCTTGATCTGCGACGTGACGGGGAAGAGTGGTATACGAATATGTATGACGGCTACGCCTTTGAGGTGATTGTCGAGAAGGACGGGCACTATCCCAACGACCATGTTTATCCAGGTGTTCCGCCCGAAGCGGTTCTCGGCGATTGTTGGCACCGCTTCTACGTGAGGATGTTGGAGGTCCGTCAGGCGATCGATCTCGTGCGTCAGGCGATCGACCGTTACAGCGCGGCCACCGATTCCTATGGCGAACCGGTCAAACTCAATGAAAAGTTGCCCAAGGGAGAGGCGTACCTCGAGACAGAGGCTCCCCGGGGTCAAATGGGTTTCTACGTCGTGAGCGACGGTTCCGCGATACCCTATCGCGCGCGAGCACGCAGCAGTTGTTTTTGCAATCTCTCGGTCACCTCCGAACTCTGCCGCAATACGCTGATTGCGGACATTCCGGCCATCGTCGGATCGCTCGATATCGTGATGGGTGAGATCGATCGGTAGTCTGTGGCAACTGATTGCCCATTGCCGCTGTAAGTGCCGCTGTAAGTGCCGCTTGACTCGCCGCTTGGGGGCTTCCCGTTTCCGGTGGCTTGTGCCATATTTCACGATCTTGAGGCCCTGCACAACAGCCCCTCCGAAACCTCGGTAGGCTGTGGGAATTGGGACGAGGTGGCCCGGCAATGGATGAGCCGAGCGGCTGTCTGAGGGTGTTGGAATTTAGATAAAAGGATCGCCCTGTCGCGCAGGGTTGAGGTTGCCGTGTCGCAGTACTTGATCAGTCACTGGGGGTGGTATCCGCCTTTGGTTTACACGTTGATGGCGATGTTGGCGGCCTCGTTGGTTCTCCTGGTCATCGCAGGCGGTTCCGTCGTTTTTATTTGGATGGAACGCAAGGTCGCAGGGCGGATTCAGGACCGACTCGGTCCGACGCGGGTCGGCGGCAAGTTCGGTTGGCTGCAAACCATCGCCGACGGAATCAAGTTGCTCTCGAAGGAAGACTTGCGGCCGGAGGGTGCCGACGCGATGCTCTTCCGGATTGCCCCTTACGTTGCCTTTTGTGCCTCCTACGGTTCATTTATTGCTTTACCATTTGCCACCGGTTGGGTAGGTCTCGATATCAATGTGGCGGTCTTTTTTGTCGTCGCCGTTTTGGGTCTCGAGGTCTTTGGTGTGATACTCGCCGGCTATGCATCGGCCTCGAAGTGGTCGCTGTTCGGCGCGATGCGCGAAGCGGCACAGGTGATCAGTTATGAGGTGCCCTTGGGGCTTTGTATCGTGATCCCAGTAATGATTGCCGGGACGATGGATTTGACAAAAATTGGTAATCTTCAATCGGGTTGGTTTACTAACTGGTATTTGTTTCACGACCCGTTCACATTCATTACGTTCTTCGTCTACTATACGTGCGCGCTTGCGAGCGTGAACCGTGCGCCCTTCGATCTGGCAGAAGCGGAAAGTGAATTGGTTGCCGGTTTTCACACGGAATATTCCGGGCTTCGCTGGAGTTTCTTCTTTATGGCGGAGTACGGCTCGATGTTTCTGGTCTCTGCGCTTGGATCGATACTTTTTTTGGGAGGCTGGAACGGACCAGTTCCCGTCGCTGCGTGGATTTTTGGTGAGCATGCGAGTCAGCTCAGCGGCTTTGCCTTCGTTCTGGCAAACGTACTCGGTTTGATGGCCTTCATACTCAAGGCGGTACTCGGGGTCACCGTGATGATGTGGATCCGCTGGACGCTGCCCCGTTTACGGATCGATCAGGTCATCACAACCTGTTGGAAATATTGCACGCCGATCGCGGCAGTCATGTTTGTAGGGGTTATCAGTTGGCAGTTGATGGGCCTGCCGAACGGTGGCGACGTGCTGCCGCATCACGAGCAAGGTTCGCGTCGACTCCCGGGCAGCTTGCGCGAGCGGCCCTTTGAAACGGGCGACGCATTACCCTCAGCTAATTCGGTTGGCTTTGAGTCGGAGCATGGGGAACAGGAACGGGGGCAGGTGGATGGGTGAGATCAACGGACATACGGTCCTTTTCTTATTTTTCGGTATCCTGACCTGTCTCTTTTCGCTGGCGGTCGTCTTTTCCGCCAATGTGGTCCGGATGGCTTTTTATTTGATTCTCGCGCTGGCCGCGACATCGGGCTTGCACTTTTTAGCCGGAGCAGATTTTGTCGGCACAATGCAACTGGTGTTGTATGTCGGCGGTACCTTGGTGCTGCTCGTTTTTGGTGTGATGCTGACGGCGCAAAATCCATTCATTTCGCTCCGCACTGCCGGAGGCGATTGGATTGTGGCGGCGTTGGTGGGCGGTATTTTGTTGGTGATACTCGTGCCTGTTGCTTTTCAGATAGGACTTCCGCCTCAAGATGCTGGCGATATCGAGGGATTGACGCAGCGTGAGGCGGTGGCTTCAAGCGAGCCGGTCAGCGTGCCGACAGCAACGCGGATCGGTTTGGGCTTGTTGGGTGTTCCGGGTGACGATGTCTCGGGCTATCTGTTGCCGTTTGAGATCATCTCGATCCATCTCCTGGTGGTGCTGGTCGGCGCTGCCTACCTGGCGCGTGCCAAACGGAAGGTGGTGGTCCGGCAAGAGTCGCAGAACATCGCAGGAAGTTGACGGTGGAAAAGTACAAGCATGTTTGATTTACTCTCACAACCGGTCGGTTTAACGCATTATCTCATTGTGGGTGCGGTGATGTTCGTGGCTGGTGCGGTCTGCATGGCGACGAAGCGGAACGCACTCGGGGTGCTGATGGGAATCGAACTGGTGCTCAACGGGGCGAACCTCAATTTTGTCGCCTTCGGCAGCAATTTTCTTGAACGTAATCCGGCGTATCAGCTCGGGCTGGATGGTCAGATTATTTCGCTGTTTGTCATCGTCTTGGCGGCGGCAGAGGCGGCGGTTGCCCTAGCGATCGTACTTAACTTTTACAACAACCACTCGACCGTGGATGTCGATCGGGCAGATGAGTTGAAGGGCTAAACGCGTGGAATCGATTCTTTCCAACCTGTTGTTGCTTGCCTGGCTCTTGCCGCTGGCATCCTTCTGCGTGATTCTCTTCTTCGGTCCGCGATTGGGGACCGCGGGACGCGGGGCTGCCTTTGTGGCGACAGGCGCCATCGTGTCCGGCTTTGCTCTTTCGCTTACCGCCCTGATTCTCTGGGTCGGTGCACATGGAATTTCGGGAGCACATCACGCGGATTCCGCTGATACGCATGCGGCCGATAAGGCACTATCGCCGGATTCCCAGGTGGCGGTCGACCCTGCGGCTGCAACAGTGCATTTGGTGGCGGCCGATCACGGCGATGCACACAGTGATTCTCACGGCGGCGATCATGGTCATGGCCGCGTGGGGCCGAAGGTGGCCTATTTTGGTGATTGGTACACGCTCGTCGATTTCGATCGACTGAAAATCACGATCGGCTACTACATCGATGCGCTCACGATCTTGATGTTCACAATGGTGACGTTGATTGCCAGTTGCATTCACTTCTATGCTATGGGGTACATGCACGACGAGTTGCACGACGTGACGGACCACGAAGTGACGCTTTCTAATGGCGAACATCTAAAGCGACCTGGGCGTTACTGCCGCTTCTTCCAATATCTCTCACTGTTCTGTTTCAGCATGCTGGGGATTGTGATTGCGGGTAACATCGCGATGACTTTCGTCTTCTGGGAACTGGTCGGCATCTGTTCTTACTTCCTGATCGGTTTTTACATTGAGAGAAAAAGTGCCTCGACTGCAGCCAATAAGGCATTCATCGTCAATCGCGTGGGCGATTTCGGGATGATCATCGGCCTGATGGCACTCTGGGGCAGTTTGGGTACATTTTCATTCGGTGGCGAAAAAAATGCGGCCGGAGATATCGTCAAGTCGGGAATGTTTACCCAGGCGCGAGCCGAAGCCGATCACTACGCGCTAAAAACTCCCGAAGCGATGGTGGAGAGTGCGCGGCAGATGGGGGCAGAAGATCCGGAACACACCGGGCACGTACTTTTGATCGTCGCGGGCCTGGGCATTTTCTGCGGTTGTGTCGGCAAAAGTGCGCAGTTTCCTTTGCACGTGTGGCTTCCGGACGCGATGGAGGGGCCCACGCCGGTTTCGGCCCTGGTGCACTCGGCGACCATGGTCGCGGCAGGTGTATTTTTGGTCGGGCGGTTCTATCCGATGTTTACGCCTGAGGTGCTGCTCACGATTGCGATCATCGGCTGCATTACGCTCTTCATGGCGGCCACGATTGCGATTACCGCCACCGACATCAAGCGCGTTTTGGCTTATTCCACCTTGTCTCAGCTCGGTTACATGATGTTTGCCCTCGGAGTTGGTGGCTGGGTGGCGGGAATGCTTCACCTGATCACGCACGCGTTCTTTAAGAGCTTGCTCTTCATGTGTTCCGGGTCGGTGATTCATGCGGTGCACACGAACGAAATGACTCAGATGGGTGGCCTGCGGCGGAAAATGCCGATCACGGCCTATACGATGCTGGTGGGCTGTCTGGCGATTATCGGGGCGGGGGTTCCGACGCTTGTCGGGCTCAGTGGTTACTACTCGAAGGATGCGATTCTCGCCCAAGCCTTGCACTTCGGTAAAAACAATGCGGCGTGGGATGTGATGTTTTATGTGGCCGCCGCGGGTGCGGCGATTACTGCGTTTTATATGTTCCGACTCTGGTTTATGACTTTCATTGGCCAGCCACGGGACCCGAGCCGATATGACCACGCACACGAATCGCCGCGCGTCATGTGGATGCCGCTGGTGGTCCTGGCGTTTTTTGCGATTTTTGTCGCGACCCCGGCCGACATCGAAAATTTTACCGACCCCACGGCCAGTCCGATGGTGCAACTGCTCGAGCAGGCGCGTCCGGATGGCACCGGCATCGATTTTTCGGGTCAGCTCGCCGCGGTCATGATGCCCGCCGAGCATGGATCGCACGATGAGGAGATTCACTGGGCAGCGGGAATGATTGCCTTCGGTACGGCAATGTTCGGTCTGCTGCTCGCCTGCTGCCTCTACTGGTGGAGAATACTCGACCCGGAGGAGGTTCGCAGCATGTTCGCACCGATTCATCGCTTCTTACGGAACAAGTGGTGGTTCGATGAGCTGTATGATGCGATCTTTATCCGGCCGACGTTGTTTTGCGGTCGCTGCATTGCGCAATTCGACCGAGGAGCAATCGATTGGCTCATCGATCACCTGGCAATCTGGATGCGCTCTTTTACGACAGGGTTCGATCGCTGGATCGATCACTTGTTTGTCGACGGGCTGATTAACTGGGTTGCGCAGCGAACGTATGCTTTGGGGATTTGGCTCCGCAAGCCGCAAACCGGACGGCTGCGACAATATGTTGTTTTTATCGTGGTGGGAACCATGGCGATGTACTTGCTCGCCACATTTGGGCTCACGAATTAATTTCCTTTTGACTTCGATTATTTGATCAAAGAGATTTCCATGGACAATCCAACTCTCTGGCCTTTGACCGCGCTCGTCTTTTTGCCAGCCGCCGCAACCCTCGTGCTCTTGTTGCTTCCCCGCGACAACCACGAGTTAATCAAACGGGTCAGTCTGTTCGTGACTGTGATTGTGTTTGTGGCGACCGTGGTCATGGCGCTGCCGGGAATCACCGGGGCGGCCCACTTTTCGCTTGATGCCGATGCAGTGGCCGAGATGCAGGCGGTGTTCCAAGTCAGTTGGATCCCCTCGTTCAACATCGAATACTTCATGGGGATGGATGGGATCAGTTTTCCTCTGCTCGTGCTCACCGCCTTTATCGCCATGCTCGCCATGGGGGCGAGTTGGCCGATCACGAAGCACGTGAAGGCGTACTGCGTGTTGTTCTTGTTGTTGGAGACGGGCATGCTGGGTGTCTTCTTGGCACTGGACTTCTTCCTGTTTTACGTCTTCTGGGAAGTGATGCTGTTACCGATGTATTTTCTGATCGGTGTTTGGGGAGGACCAAGACGCGAGTATGCGGCGATCAAATTCTTCCTCTATACGTTACTCGGCAGCGTGCTGATGCTGATTGCCATTCTGATGCTTTACTTCAATAGCGATATTCGCCAACTCAGCGACGAGCAGTTGGTGGCCGCCCATGTGGTTCCCGATCAGCAAAGCGTTGCAGCCTGGCGGAGCGCGAACCCCGCCGACGGTGCGGCGGCCGATGTTCCGCGGCACACGTTCAATATTCTGGCGCTTCAGCAGTTGGGACAGACGACCGATCAGTTCAGCAAGAGCGTATTTACCGAGGGTGGCAAGTCGATCCAGTGGTGGGCGTTTGTGCTGCTCTTCATCGGTTTTGTGATCAAGGTGCCGAGTGTTCCGGTTCATACCTGGTTGCCCGACGCCCACGTCGAAGCACCCACGCCCATCTCGATGATTCTGGCCGGGGTCCTGCTGAAAATGGGCGGGTACGGCATCATTCGTATTTGCTATCCGATCTGTCCCGAGGCCGCTTACGATTTAGCCTGGGTCGTTTGCTTCATCGGTGTAGTGAGCATGGTCTATGGGGCATTCGCCGCCTTGGCGCAAAAAGATTTCAAACGGATGGTCGCCTACAGTTCGGTGAGCCACATGGGCTACGTCGTCTTGGGGCTTGGTGTGTGGAGTGCCGTAGCGCCATCGTTCAATGCCGATTACTGGAAGATGGGAATGAACGGTGCGATGTTCCAGATGATTGCTCACGGCATCAGCTCGGCCGGGATGTTCTTTCTGGTCGGTGTGATTTACGACCGGGTACACCACCGCGAACTCGATAAATTTGGTGGGCTTTTTGCGAAAATGCCGGTCTACAGCGGGATTGCCATTTTGATTTTCTTCGCCGGCCTGGGGCTGCCCGGCTTGTGCGGATTTATCGGTGAAGTGCTGGTGGTACTCAGTGCTTGGAATTTCAGCATGGTGCTGGCAATCATCTCAGCCTTTGTGGTGATTCTCACGGCCGCCTATATTCTTTGGGCACTCCAGCGGGTTTATCTCGGACCGGAGTACAAGGGACCGCATCCCGAGGCGCTCACGCCGATTACGCCGCGGGAGTGGTCGATTGCCATCCCCCTTTGTATTTTCGCGATCGTCTTGGGTGTTTATCCCCAGTCTCTCTTCAATTACATGTCGCCCTCGGTGGATCATACGGTCGATGCGCTCGTGGAGTGGCAGCAGCGTCAGGCTCCGGCTGCGCTGGCGGAGGGCGATGACGAGCAGCCGGACAATGCGGATCGGGATCGTGTGCTGCGCCGCGACGAGGAGAGTAAATCGAAGGGCGAGCGGCAGCAGCCTGCTCCGGCACAAGTCCGTTTGGGATGGAATCGTGCGGTACACGACGTGTTGCCTGAGCCGGAGAGTCGCCGCGACGCGGTGACGCAGGGCGGGAAAGGGTAGCCTTCGCATCGTGCGACAAGAGGTGATCAATCGAGGGATTTAAAAACCAGTGAATTACGAACAGCTCGTCCAATCCGTGATCGGTGATACCGAGAACTCGTTGAGGAAGTTCCTTCCTGAATTGGTTCTCTGCGCGACGATTCTGCTCATACTCCTCACTCGGCTCTTTGCGATAACGCGAAAAATACTTCCCCCGTGGCTCCTGGCTTCTGTGGGAACCGGGGTCGCATTCTTTTTGACCGCACCGTGGGTGCATCTTTCAGGGGAAGTCTCTACTGCGCGCGAGGAGATTTTTACGGGGATGTTGGTGTACGATGCTTTCACCATCTATTTCCGCGCAATCCTGCTACTTACCACATTTCTCTTTATCCTGCTTGCGAGAATCTCGGGACTCGCGGATCAGGAGAATGGCCCCGATTTTTGCACGCTCGTTCTTGGGGCGGCGCTGGGAATGTGTTTGATGGCCGAAGCCAATCATCTGTTGATCGTTTTCCTCGCGGTCGAGATGGCGAGCGTGCCCTCCTACACGCTGGTCGGGATTCTCAAAACGAATCGCAAAAGTAGCGAAGCGTCGATGAAATACGCGGTTTACGGTGCGGGGGCGGCCGGGGTGATGCTCTACGGCACGAGTTTGATTGCCGGCATTACCGGCTCGGCGCATCTGCCGACCATCGCCTGGCGACTGTCGGAGGGTATCGGTACCGATTATCAACTGGTGCTTGTGCTTGCCGGTTTAATGATGATGGTGGGGCTCGCGTTTAAGCTTTCGGCGGTGCCCTTCCACTTCTGGTGTCCCGACGCGTTTGAAGGGGCGAGCGCCGAAGTTGCCGGATTTCTCTCCGTTGCTTCCAAGGCGGCCGCCTTGGCACTGCTGGTGCGTCTGGTGATCGGATTTACGTCGCCACCCGCAGCGGAGCCGGAACGATTTGGAATGAAACCGGCGCTGGTGGCGACAGCCAGCGGCGCGACATCGAACGCATCCACGGTCCCGGTCGTGCACGACCTCAAGGTCAAAGAGAGCGACCGGCAGGCAGACCGAGTCGCCGGGATGAGGACCTTCTTGGCGTGGGTGATTGGTGTATTGGCAGCGATCACCTGCACGTTCGGAAATTTAGCCGCCTATGGGCAGACCAACATCAAGCGGCTGCTGGCCTATTCAACGATTGCCCATGCCGGATACATGATGATGGCCGTTGCCGCCGGAGTGGCCATGATGACCGCCAATCCGGTTGGCGCGTCGGAGGCGTTTGCAGGGCTGCTACTGTACGTTTTGATTTACGTGTTTATGAACATGGGCGCCTTTGCGATTATTGCGTTCATTCGCAATGCGATCGGCAGCGAGGAAATCGCAGATTATGCCGGGATGGTTCGCAGCAGTCCCGGATGGGTGGTCTGCTTCTCGGCGATTCTCTTTAGCCTTGTCGGGCTCCCGCCTCTCGCCGGCTTCATGGGCAAACTGGTCATTTTTGCCGGTCTTGTGGATGCGGGGATGTACTGGCTTCTTTTCGTGGGCGGCATCAATACTGCAATTAGCCTATTTTATTATTTGAAGGTCGTCCGCGTGATGACCTTCGATCCCGAACCGGAAACGCGACCACCGCTACGTTTGCGTCTCGCTTCGATTCCGGGGCTTTATGTTCTCGTGTTGACCGCGCCGGTGATCTTGCTGATCGTACAATGGAACGGTCTTTATCGGTGGGCGGAAGCAGCTTGCAAGACCGTGGTGGGCTTCTGAGGAGACATTCCAAATGACGGAAGCAAGAACGAACGCCCTGTTGGGACAACTCCTCATCCATCATTATCGGTCCCTGCCCATGTTTCTGACTGAGGCGGATCCCTGGACGCATCGGGGAGATCAGAATGCGACTGAAGTGTTGCTCGACATTGTGGCGGGACAGAAGGAGATGAGTGAGCGGATCGCAGCGGAACTCTCCCGCCGCGGATGCTCGATCGATACCGGAGAGTACGAGATGGACTATCTCGATCTCCATTTCCTGGCACTCGACTTTTTGTTACAGCGGTTGATTGAAGTGCAGCAGCAGGCGGTCGTTTCGATCGGTCAGATTGCGACACAACTCGAAGACGATCCGCCAGGCTTTGTGCTTGCCAAAGAATCCCTCGGGGCGGCGAAAGGTTATCTGCAATCGCTCGAGGAGTTGTTGCCCAAGGTTTCTGTGGAAGCGTGACCCCTTCCTCAAAATGTGGAACTCGATGCAACGATGAGTTTGATCGATACCCATGCCCATCTCGATCAAGACGATTTTTCAGAAGATCGAGAAGAGGTGATCCGTCGGGCGGATGAGGCGGGGATTTCCCACGTGATCGCGATTGGCATCGGTGCTCAGTCGTCTCAGAAGTGCCTGGAACTCGCGGAGGGCTCGGTGCGGATCAGTGCGGCGGTCGGCATTCAGCCGAATTATTGCAGTGAAGCGGCCGAAGGTGACTGGGATCATATCGTGGCGCTTGCGGAGAGTCGGGCGGTGGTTGCGATCGGTGAAACGGGGCTCGATCGTCACTGGGATTTTACCCCCTTTCCGCTGCAGCAGGATTATTTTGACCGCCACTTGCGACTTGCCGCCGAGCGTGATTTGCCCTTCGTTGTACACACGCGCAAGAGCGAGGAGGACGTGCTCTCTATGCTCCGCGAGGCGCGGCAGCGAGGTCCTTTGCGGGGGGTGATGCACTCGTTCGCCGGCAGTCAAGAAACGGCTTCCGAGTGTTTGGAACTCGGCCTCCACATCAGTTTTGCCGGGATGGTGACGTTCAAAAAATCGGCCGACCTGCGAACCGTTGCGCAGAGCGTCCCGGATGAGAGGATACTGATCGAAACCGACAGTCCCTATCTCGCACCCCATCCGCTGCGCGGGAAGCGCAACGAACCGGCATACCTTATTCATACGGCACGGTGTTTGGCTGAGGAACGCGGGGTCGAATTCGAGGATTTCTGCCGGATAACCAGCGATAACGCGCGGCGACTCTTCGGGCTTAATTTGTAACGGCGTATCCCACCCGTCTGGTAGGTTGTTCGGGTCACTGTTAGGCTAAGAAGGTAGTGGTGAGTTCACGAGATCATAAAAAAACGATGTCGAAGCACATTTTTGTCACCGGCGGTGTGGTCAGTTCGCTCGGTAAGGGCCTGACGAGTGCGTCGATCGGAATGCTCCTGGAGCACCGTGGCCTCACGGTGCGAATGCAGAAGTTGGATCCCTACATCAACGTGGATCCTGGGACGATGAGTCCCTATCAGCACGGTGAAGTTTACGTGCTCGACGATGGAAGCGAGACCGATCTCGATCTGGGGCACTACGAACGCTTTACCGAGGGCAAGCTGACCCGCGATTCAAACTATACCACGGGGCAAATCTACCAATCGGTGATCAATAAAGAACGGCGAGGAGAATTTTTAGGCAAGACGGTCCAAGTCATTCCACACATTACGAACGAAATCAAGAGTTGTATATCAAAGCTTGCGGACGAAGAGACCGATGTGGTGATCACCGAGATCGGAGGCACGGTCGGCGATATTGAGAGCCAGCCCTTCCTTGAGGCAATCCGGCAGTTTTCGCTCGATATTGGCAAAGAGAATTGTCTCTACATCCATCTAACGCTCGTACCCTATCTAAAGGCGGCGGGCGAATTAAAAACAAAACCGACCCAGCATTCGGTCGGCCAACTCCGCGAAATTGGTATCCAGCCCGATGTGTTGGTCTGTCGTACTGAACGGTCCCTCTCGCGTTCCGATCGGGAGAAAATCGCACTCTTCTGTAATGTTCCGATTCGTGCGGTGATCGAAGAGAAAGACAAAGATTTTTCGATCTATGAGGTCCCTTTCAGTCTCGTCGATAATGAAATGGATGAGTTGATTGTTCGCCGCTTACAACTCCCGGCCGAGACGCTGGTCCTGGATGATTGGCAGAACTTGATGCAGCGATTGCGTAACCCGCAAAGCGAAATCAGTATTGCAGTAGTCGGCAAGTATGCAGCCCACCGCGATGCGTACAAATCAATTTACGAGGCGATCGACCATGCAGGGATTGCCAACTGCTCGCAAGTTCGGATCCAGCCGATCCAGAGCGAGCAGATCGAAGCAGAAGGACCCGAGCGGTTACTGTCGACACACGACGGTATTCTGGTGCCGGGCGGTTTTGGCGAACGGGGAATCGAGGGCAAGGTGGAGGCGATTCGTTTTGCCCGTGAGCGCAACATCCCCTTCCTCGGAATATGTCTGGGTATGCAGTGTGCGGTGATCGAATTTGCCCGGAATGTGGTATCGCTCGACGGGGCCCATTCGAGTGAGTTTGATAAAGAGAGTCCGCATCCGGTCATCTGTCTGCTTGACGATCAAAAGACGATTACCGACAAGGGAGGAACCATGCGGCTCGGTGCGCAGCCGGCAGAGTTAGAGCCGGGGAGTATTGCGGCCGATTGTTATGGAGCGACATCGATTAGCGAACGCCATCGTCACCGCTATGAATTCAACAACGTCTATCGCCAGCAGTTTGCAGCGCACAATATGCAGTTCTCGGGGACTAGCCCCGATGGGAAACTGGTGGAAATCATCGAGCTCACGGGCCATCGGTGGTTTGTGGCAGCACAATTTCATCCGGAATTCAAATCGAAGCCAACCGCTGCCCAACCGCTCTTTTCCGGATTTGTCGGAGCGGCTGTTGCGCACCACGCAGCACGGTCCAGCCGATCGCACGAGGCGTCGCGCTCCGATCGCGAGCCATGGGAATCGAGTTCCTAACCCGGGCTGGCGACGTTGCGAGGGACGCGGGCAGCTTGTTGTTTGACTTTTGTACGCATTGATCTGAGATAAGGTACCCATGGCATGAATGACGCGGGCGAAGAGAAAAAAATTATCATTGATGAAGATTGGAAGACACAGGTCGAGGCTGAGAAGGTCGCGACGGAAGCTGACCGGAGTGAAGTGAAAGAGGAGAGTGAAGTGAAAGAGGGACAGGGTGCAGATGCCGTTGCGGAGGAGCTTGCCC
>JAQWPY010000087.1 GCA_029245145.1 Pirellulales bacterium
CCAGCCTCGTGCGCCGCGATGCCCACCGCCGCCAAGGAGCGATTGGCATACACATCACCGCTGAGCCTGAGTACTTTCTGCCGGGGATCGTAATGATCGGACAGTTGTCCGGGGATCTGTTCGATCGACACACTTTTTAAGCCGGCCGAATCAAGCACATGCCGCGCCGCGGCAGCACCGGTCAGGGGAGCCGGCTGTTTCGATGCCTGGCGATAGGCCGAATGAATGCGGAACTGTGCCCACATGCCAAGGATCATGGCGGGCAGAATCATCAAAAAGTAAAGAGGATCGAATATCATGAAACCCTCGCGCTCCTGGGGGATACGGGCTCCGGAGAGCTCTGCTGCGGGAAAACACCTCAAAACGAGTGTCTCGTACCCCTTCATTTTTGCACATTCCCCTCCGAGGGAAAGGCCAAAAATCCGAGAAGCCCTGATCTGGCGACCTTTTTAGCTGCTGGCATCCGCGACACCTCGATCGAATTTCAATCTGTTCCACCTCAAGTGAGATTGGTATGCTTCGGCTCGCACGTTTAGTACCGGAGAGTCCCTCGATGCGCTATCGACCGCTTGTCTTGCTCTTGTTGTTTGCCCTCATCGGCTGCAGTACCAGTGCACCGGAAAAGCCGACTGCAACCGAAGATACGCTCTCTGACATCCCGGATGACCAACTACGGAAAATGGTCGACGATGCACTGCGTTACACGTTCAACGAACGGGAACTGAGCCTGGATGTCAACGCCGCATGGCAAATCCTGCACGGTGCCCTACCCTTTGGAATGAATTTTCAGGTGCAAAACGGTGACGCGTCGGTGCCCGCCATGCAGTGGGTGCTGGATGGGAACCAAATGAAAGGTTGGACCCTCCGCCATGGGGCCAAAGATCTTCCGGGAGGAAGACGCGGGCTTAAAATGGTGATGGAACCCGGAACCAAAACGGGGCAGGGACACGAAGATCAGTGGCTAGCCGTGATGAGCCAGTGCGACTTATCGAAGGATCAAAAAATTGCTTTTCAGGGGCAGGATTACCAACTGTGGGATGTCGTACAACAATCGATGTGGGATGTCTTTCCCGGCAAGGAATGCAGTTGGTCTTTGATTGCGCTCACCCGCTACCTGGATAACTTTGATCAGAGTTGGCAATCATCGGACGGCGAAACCTGGACGCTCGAAAGAATGCTGCAAATGGAGGCAGATGAGCCTCTCGAGATGAGCGCCTGCGGAGGCACGCACCGGCTGATTGGCATGACCATGGCGCTCGATGCGTATCAAGAACGAGGTGGTACCGTCGAGGGTCCCTGGGAAGATGCCGAGAAAAAAATTGTGGGGGCGATCGAAACGGCCCAACAGTTCCAACAGCCCGACGGATCTTTTTCGACAAACTATTTTTCTCGGCCGGGCACCTCGGCCGATCTCGCCTTACGCATCAATACCACCGGCCACACACTCGAATTTCTTGCTCTCTCCCTGCCGCCCGAACGACTCTCCGAACCCTGGGTCGAGCGTGCGGTGGTACAACTTTGCAAACTATTCCAGAAAACCAAGCCTATTCCGCTCGAGTGTGGTTCTCTCTATCACGCGGCCCACGGCTTGATGGAGTATCGCGAACGACGATTCGGTCCCTGGACCTATCCGGAACAATGACCATCTCCTGAGCGGGTTGCGCTCAGCATGTCGATATACGCTTCACTCAGAAGGTCCGCTTGCGTGATCTCGAGTCGTTCCATCCACTCGATTGCAGTCGCTTCACCCTCGCACGCTTTTTGCCCATCCCGGAGCACGACCTCCAATTCGATAAATTCACCCAGTCCCTGCACGCGATCAAAGTGAATTCTGGTTTGCTCTGCAAGGAAGAGCGCGCGCTGCTTGATGACTTCGCCGACGACAGGCAGAATTTCCGAGAGGATCTCCCGCAGCGAATCGGCCGATGTCGTTTTGCTGATCGTATAGTCGGACGCCCGAGGCCCGGAAGCATCTTCGCGATGGTAGTAAATCAACTCACCCGCCCCATCGGCAAACGCCCGTACTTTGAGCCGACCTCTCTCTACCGCAAAGAAGGTATCCCTCTGAGTGAATTTTCCTTCGCAACTCGCGGCCGCCTCGGCGAGCGCCTGTTGCCGAGAAAAATTTCTCGCCCGCGCTTTTATCTCAATGTTTCTTCCCATTTTAGTGAATGGTTGCTTTGGAAAAGAGTTGCATTACAACCACTCCCGCAACGATAAGTGCCAAGCCCACAATCGCTGCCCGATCGAGCGATTCGCCATTAAAGAAGAAACTGATGATGGCGATGAGCACTACGCCCAGACCACTCCAGATCGCATAGGCGACCCCGGTAGGAATGGTCCGCAGCGTCAAAGAAAGCAGGCCGAGGGAAATGGCATATCCCAGAAGGCTCAGCAATGTGGGACCGAGTTTGGTGAATCCATCGGATCGTTTCAACAGCGCGGTGGCCACCACCTCTGATACGATCGCTAAACCCAGGTATAGGTAGTGCATCGGCACCTCAACCAAGAGCCCGAAGGCGGACATCAAACGGAAAACAAAAGTCGATTATGATCCGAGGGTGTACGGCTTTTCCGAAGCGGTGTCGGCCCCGAACATCTCCCGCATCCGCTTCGCCTCGCCCGCGACCGTTTTGTCGGGACCTGCCAACTTCAAGTACAACACCTTGCCTGCTTTGGTGACTACGATGGCGGCCAAAACACGACTTCCGGGTCGACTTTCTGTCTTGCGGAGAATGGGCGGGCCGACTGATTGATTGTAGGTGCCACTGATGTCGGCCAACCAATACCGGCCACCGTCGATCGTTCCTGCAAAAATTTCCGTCTGACGGCCCTGCGGATCGAACTGCCCGATCCAACGTTCGATGTTTTGATTCACGGTCCCGCCACCACGAAAATTAAAGACTGCTAGTTCCGCAGGCCGGGAATCTTCCGAAACCGGTGGGATACTGAACTGCAAAGCCCGCATTTTCGATTTTGGCGATTCCTTTTTCCAAGCGGTCGGCACGCGGAGAACCACATCATCGACCTTCTCTTCCCGAGTTTCTGCAGCCAAGTCCGGAGAAATCCCAAGACCAGGCATCAGCAAGACCACTGAGATCAGCAGCGTTTTCCATCGTCTTTCGATCATCGCCTCATTCCTCAATTTCATTCCACGAGCCCGGCGCCCATGATAGCAAGCGGCCGACATGCTTCCAGGCGTCTCCGCGTACAAAAAAGTCCGGGCAAGCACAGGTTACTTCTTTTTCTTTTTTCCGCGTTTGGCGGCCTGAGCCTCTGCCTTCTCTTTTTTCTTGCGGAGCTTTTCCAGTTTTTTCGCGTCTTTTGCTTCTTTCTGTGCGCGTTTTTTTTCCTTTTTCTTATCCGCCTTCGTCATCGCACCGTCTTGCGCATCCCCAAGAGAAGCATCGACTCCGAGTGCATCTTCGCCGACCGAAGTCTTAGCATCTGTCTTTTTTTTCGATCTCCATTCAGCGACCAATCCGATCACCATCAACACAAAACAGATTCCGATAAAACCCAGAAAAAAGTAGGGCGCTGGAGACGTTGCGTCGCTCTGAGCCCATAAGAGAAGTGATGACATGCCACGAACCGCTTGGTGTATAAAGTGAATATTCCGGGCCTCATTCTAGCAAATCACCGCGCATCAGGTAGCCTTGCGGCAAAGGATCATTCGATGCCCCACTACCGGCGAATTGGCATACGCAGTCCCCTCTCTGTTGACTCTTTGACTGGCTAAGAAGTGGGCATCGCTCGAGGGTAGGACCTGTCAGGTGATCTCGATAGAATGGCAGCACCGTTCTACTCACTTTCTTGCAAGAATCTCAAAACGCAACTCCCGCATTGACTCGGACGGGGACCGCGTCGGCCGATGAATCCGGTCGCGACAGGAGCTTATCATGACGATACGTGAACGATGGATTGTCTACCCACTGCTTTTGCTGGCGATCAGCATGAGCTTGAAGGAAAAATTAGAGCCTGAAAAAAATACGATGCAGCTGAAAAAACTTTCCGTCGATCAGCTTCAGGCTGGTCAAATTATTACCCCCGCCATCCAAGGTGGCACGGCAAACTTCCGCGAAGTTGCAGGCGCTCTCATTCAGGGACGAGGAGTACAGGTGGTCGATCCCCAAGGTAATCCCAAAGTGGTACTCCACATAACGCCGACTCTCGAGGGCGAACAACCCAATTTCAAAAAATCCCAGGGGGCCATCACGATCGTGTCCGGCGAAGGGCAGGAAATGGTCACCATGGGAGGTGGCCGAGGAGGAGGATTTATTGCCGTTCGATCGAACGCGAATCCTCAAGATTTTGTTGGTTTCGGTTATCAAGCAGGACGCACGGGAATGTTCTGGCTCGATAAGGATGGCAAACCACAAGGATTCCTCAAACCACAGCCGACTGCCGCAGCCAACACCAGTCCATCGAGCGAGACGCAACAAGGGAAAGAGGGCGACTAGGCTTTTTATCTTGTAAGCTAGTAACCGCGAGGATGCACCCGACCCTGAACGCGGAGCGGAAGCCCCTGTAAACGCAAGAAGCCCTCCGCATCATCCTGATTGTACGACCCGCCTCCTTCCATGCTTGCAGCACTCTGATCGTACAAACTCAGCGAACTCTCGCGCTTCTCGACAATCATATTCCCCTTATAAAGTCGCAAGCCTACGTCACCTGTCACCGCCTCACCGGCCTGATCGATAAATTTCATCAGCGCATCCATTTTGGGACAGTACCAAAAGCCATAGTAGACGAGTTCGGCAACCTCGACTGCCAGTCGATCGCGCAGGTGCAACAAATCCCGATCAAGGGTTAATTGCTCCAGTTGTCGATGCGCCTCATAGAGAATGGTCATACCGGGCGCCTCGTAAACTCCGCGACTTTTCATTCCCACAAAACGATTTTCAATCATATCGATCCGGCCGATCCCGTTCCGACCACCGATGCGATTGAGCGTTTCCACCATCTCCAGGGCGGAACATGATTTGCCGTCGATCGCCATGGGACGCCCCGACTCAAAGGTAATGCTTACACTTTCCGCCTCATCGGGTGCCTCTGCAGGCGATACGGTCATTCCAAAATCGACCAGATCGACGCCACAAGATGCCGCATCTTCCAGAGCGCCGGCCTCATAGCTGATGTGCAAACAGTTTTCATCGCTGCTATAGGGTTTTTCGATCGATGCCTTCACGGGAATATTTTTTTCCTCGCAATATTCGATCATCTCTTTGCGTCCCGGAAACTGTTGACGAAACGCTTCCATTCTCCAAGGCGCAATCATTTCGATATCGGGGCATAGTGCCTCAGCCGCAAGCTGAAAACGACACTGATCGTTACCCTTGCCGGTCGCCCCATGAGCAAACGCAGTCGCACCGACCTCGCGAGCCACCTGCAGACAGGCCTTGGAGATGAGCGGGCGGGCAATCGAGGTTCCCAATAAATAGACACCCTCATACCGTGCCTGCCACTTCAGCACAGGAAACGCAAAATCGCTGCATAACTCCTCGCGTACGTCTACCGACCGAGACGATGCAGCACCGAGTTTTTTTGCTTTATCCAGAATTGCAATCTGGTCTTCGCACGGTTGCCCGAGATCGACGTAAACGCAGTGCACCTGGTAGCCCGCATCCATCAGCCATCCGAGGATCACACTCGTATCGAGCCCGCCCGAATATGCAAGTACGCAACTTTTCATGACTCTCGTTCCTACCTCACAGTAATTAATTTCAAATGGGCCGATTTATCGAATCCGATGGCGAAGCACAGAAAAGATTCTATAGATATTCGTTCCAGCCTTTTTCTTCGATCATTTTCACCAACTGACGTATCGATTCCTCGTCGTTTCGATTTGCAACCAGTGTGGCGTCGCGGGTCTGCACCAAGATCATATTCTCCACTCCCAAGGTAACCAGCAAGTGGCCGTCCTCGGAGCGGACAATAGAATTTGTTGTGCCGATTCCCAAATGCTTTCCCTCAATCGTATTGCCATTTCCATCAGAGCCCCGCAAGCGGCTGACTGCCGACCAATTCCCGACATCATCCCAATCGAACGGTGCTTCGATAACAACGATCTCCTCGGCATGCTCCATTACCGCATAGTCGATCGACACTCCGCGGATTGCTGCAAATTCCTTGGAGAACATTTCAGCAAAATTATCGTTCCCCCAACTTTCGGCGATGGCCCTCAGGTGCCCCATCATCTCCGGTTCACGTCGCTGCAATTCGTCGAGAATCGTTGCCGCCTTCCAGACAAAAATACCCGAGTTCCAATAAAAATCGCCCGACTGCAAATACTGCTGGGCAACATCTGCCTTCGGTTTTTCACGAAATTGCTTCACTCGATACGCAGATACATTTTCTCCTCGGTCCGCCTTCGTCGCGAGCGGTTCACCCCGTTCGATATAACCGAAGGTTTCTGCCGGATAGGTCGGACGAATACCAAACGTGACGATACGCCGAGCATTCTCTTCCACAAGATCTGCCGCATTTTGGATCGCGTCGCAAAACTTATCGTCTTGCTCAATCACGTGATCGGCAGGCATGACAACCATAATCGCTTCAGCATCCTCTGCCACGCATAGCAGCGCCGCTAGGCCGATGCAGGGCGCGGTGTCGCGACGACACGGCTCGCCTATGATCGATTGGCCGGGGAGCGACGGAAGTTGCTCCCTCATCTTGTTGACCAACCGTTGACCGGTGACGATGAGCGTCCGGTCCTGGGGTATCAGGCTCGCAATCCGATCGACCGTACTTTGAATCATTGACCGGTTGCCGGTCAACGTGAGGAGCTGCTTCGGAAAATCAGCTCGACTCTCCGGCCAGAAACGAGTTCCCGCCCCACCCGCCATGATGACGGCATGGATCATATGATTATCCGCTCCTTCCCGTAAATGCTTTGAGCTCGTGATTAGTGAAAGTAGGTATCTTTCGTGATTTCCGTCTCTCGCGGAATTTTACTTTTCAACATTTCCGGGGTCATGGCACACCGGGGATTAATCTCTACCTGAATCGCATCGTCCACACGAACCCCGGCCTCGCGCAGCATACAACGATGGTAGTGCATGAGTTGTTGCTGTACGTGTTCTGCCGTATCTGTCGCTGAACCAGGGCCATTTTTTAATGGGGCAAAGGCCCTCGCCGGGTCCACTTCTACCGTAATCGCTTCCGCTGCGTAAGGCAGTAAATCAAAGATAAACTGTTCAAATTTTATCGCATTCGGTTGTTCCGGATCTCTCTGATGACCATCCACATCGACAAACGGAACCTTCTTACGCGCGACGTGTACAGGCAGGCTATTCTCTGATTCCGCCATACGACAGAGAAAATCAACATCGAAAATATGCACGGCAATACTGCCCGCCCACAGCTTAAGTGAGCCATCGTCGTTGCGGAGATTTGCAGCCTCCTCGGGCAAGTCACTGTACTCGATGATCCGCGTCTTGCCTTCCAGTTCAACGACATTCCCGACCTTATCTTCCGGTTGCTGTTTTGCGACCACCTGGAGCGTGTACTCGCTTGACGCAAGAATATGGTGGCCGATCAAACCCGGATCGCAAACCGTCGCCAACGGATTGTCGACCTGAAAATAAAAGAGGTGCTTGATTCCGCGTTGCTGCATATCCTCCAGAGCACCACTTCGCGCAAGCGCAGCGAGCATGCCGCCGTGACCATCAGGGCTTAAAAAAAGTTCTCCCTTGGTGGCCAGAAGCAACTCACCGGTCACCGCATCGACTGCCGGAAAAGTGCCCTGGCAAAAAAGCTTCACATCTTCCGATGGCATGCCAAAATACTGCGATTCCTCCAAATAGCGTCTCGTCTCTTCATCCGTCGCGGGACTCGTCATCAAGTACACCGGTATTTGCGCATCGAATATTTGACCGGTCGCCACGACTTTTCCCAGCAGGATGTCGAAGAGCGAGTCTCCTGAAATCGGCCCGATCGGATACATCCCCTTCGGATGATCGAACCCGAGCCGAGACCCCTGCCCTCCCGCAACCAAAGCGACAGCTACCGTCCCTGCGGCCAGTGCTTCTGAGCCCACCCGCTCCGCCTCACTTTCCTGACGATCACCGTCACCGAGCCTGACTGCACTCGGTGGATTTGCATTGCACGGGTCAATCGACAAGCTTTTCCCCGAGGCACCAAGACGATACAGCTCGGTGATTCTTTCCAGATCGATACTTTCGATTTGAGATACCAACTTCGCTTGCTGCACCTCATCAAGTTCGTGCCAGAATGCCAGGAGGTGTTCTTGTTGATAGGTCCGCAGGTGCTGGAGCAACTTTTCATTCATTTTTGTTTTGCGCAATCCCTCGAAACTAGTATCCCCTGACGAAGAGGTAGGCGAGATAGCATAGCAACGGAAAAAAAACGAACATCGTCACATAGGTAAACAATGTCGTCCACTTGTGACGGGGCCAACGGGCCATGCAAGAAAATCCTCATGATGGGAAGCTGGGAATCGGTCGCGGAAAACGCCATTATTGCGATCCCACGGCGACCCGCAAAGCCCATCCCTACAAGGCGGAAAATCTTTAGTTGACTTCACTCGCCTCGTCGATCGCAGAAAATTCGATCCTCGCGTCGGTCGGCATCGATTCGGTTCGCGCGAGCCGTACCTCGAGTCGCGCGCCATAAGGCAGGATTTGCGTCGCCTTCACCGATGCGTCGGGGCCTTCGACCTGTTCAAAATGCAAAGTCGGGATCACGGCAAAGGGTGGACAGAAGACAATATGAATGGGAGCGGTCCGTTGTCCTGCCTGAAAGGTTGTTCGCACCTGTCCCCAACAAATGTCCTCGCCACCCGGTCCTCGCGTCCGCTCGATCCGGCGGAGAACCTCGGCGGGGAAATCCGAAACAAAATCAGCGGCACCCGTCTCTTTTTTCCCTTCGGTGAGAGGTGGCGGAGACTGTAACGGAACCGGTCGATCAGAAATCGCAGGCGTCGCTTCACGCTGAGGCCGCGCAATCCAAAACAGTTCCTCAGTGCCGAGGATCGCCACGATTGCCAAGACTCCAAGAAGAGGACTCCCGGGAACACATATCGAAAAGGCAGAGATCAGCAAGCTGAGCGGAATGACCCCCTGGAGCAGATAGTACTTTAATGAGTTTTTGCCCAGAAGCGACTGCGAACCGTAGTGTATCGCAGCTGCCAACGTGGCCAGCAGCAGGCTTACGGCAATCAGGACCGGCACCCCGGGAGCAGACTGTAAACCGCCCCACACGCGACGGAATGCGACGAGTACCGAGAACGCGAGCAACAGCATTCCGCTACTGGCAGCCAGGGCGATCTTCCAGTCTCGAGCCCAGAATTCCCCGAACTTCCAAGCGTTCTGCCGTTGCTTGCGGGTGGCCCCCGAAATCGTACCAGATGCATCCATGCCCGGTTTCTCCTCTCACTTAGTCCCCCTGCGGGGAACTATTTGGCAACTTCGAATGAACCAACTGCCTGAGCGAGGGCCTCTGCACGATCTGTATTTTCCCAGGTGAGATCGGCCTCCGAGCGTCCAAAATGCCCTCCCGACGTCGTCTGCCTGTAAATCGGCCTGCGCAGATCCAGATATTCGATGATTCCACGGGGTGTTAATTCAAAGTGCTCACGCACAAGTTCACAAAGCCGGGCATCATCCACCCTTCCGGTTCCTTGCGTGTCAACATGTACGCTCACCGGTTCCGCAACACCAATCGCATACGCCAATTGCACCTCACAACGACTCGCAAGTTGGGCAGCCACAATATTTTTTGCGACATGCCGTGCCATGTACGCAGCGCTTCGATCGACCTTTGTCGGATCTTTCCCACTGAACGCACCTCCCCCATGACGGCCCCAACCACCATACGTATCGACAATAATTTTACGTCCCGTGAGACCACAGTCACCATGCGGACCACCAATCACAAAACGGCCCGTGGGATTAATGTGGAAGATGATGTCGCCTTTGTCGAGTTCCGCAGGCAAGACGGGCTTGATGATTTTTTCTACGACAAAATCCTGTATTTCCTGCTGACTGACCTCTGGCGCGTGTTGGGTGGAGACAACCACCGTATCGATGCGGATCGGTGAATCGCCTTCGTACTCCACCGTGACCTGACTTTTACTATCGGGCCGCAACCAATCGACCTCCCCTTCCTGCCGTGCCTTGGTCAAGCGATTCAAAATGCGGTGGGAGAGCGCGATAGGGAGTGGCATCAATTCTTCGGTTTCGTCACACGCATATCCGAACATCAATCCTTGGTCTCCCGCGCCGACATCTTTTCCTTCGTCCAAATTGTCGTCCACGCCTTGGGCAATATCGGGACTCTGCTTGTCGATCGATACCATCACCGCGCACGTGTCTGCGTTGATTCCCATTCGGTCATCCGTGTAGCCCACCTCTCGAATGACATCGCGGATCACCTCGGAATAATCGATCTCTGCATTGGTCGTAATTTCTCCGGCGACAATGACCATACCGGTGGTGACCATCGTCTCGCAGGCGACTCGACTGTGGGGGTCTTGTTCAAAGAGGGCATCGAGGACACCGTCGGAGATTCGGTCTGCCAATTTATCGGGATGCCCCATACTCACCGATTCGCTCGTGAACAAATAACTTCCTTCTGACATGAACCCATCTCCTTTTTAACCAAAAAGCTCCAGCGCCGAGAACTCGCAAACACAAACCCAAGACGTCCCCCAAGACGTCCTGAGTGCGCCTTGCGGGGTCGCAAAAATTGTAGCACAGCGGACCGCCGCTCGGCAACGCCGCGAAAAGTAGCGCTCGTACGACAACAAGAAACGAGGCAGAATGAAATCCGCCGGCGAACGAACCATTGCCACACCATCGGGGTCCGAGCGCGGAAACGTCTGCTCGGTTCGGGCCCGATACTCTCGGTAGCCCAAGGAATTCAGTTCGTGTCATCGGCGTGAATCGCACACGACGGCGATAACCAAGTCCCGACTCGACAATTGAGGTCCGGCACCCTATGCTCGCATAGAGGTCTTTGGGAGTAATTATCGCTCCACATCTCGTCCCGATTACCACACCGATCTATAGTTTGTCATGCAAGATTCGCCCACTGTACCTAATGCTGCCGGTCGCTTTGGAGACTTCGGTGGGCGGTATGTCCCGGAAACCCTCAATCCGGCACTCGACCAACTGGCCAATGAGTATGCGCAAGCCCGCGAAGATTTGGGATTTCATGATCACTTAAACGATCTGCTTCAACATTACGTCGGACGTCCCTCGCCGCTTTATCATGCAAAGCGACTCTCAGCAGAATGCGGCGGCGCACAAATTTTCCTCAAACGAGAGGACCTCAATCACACCGGTGCACACAAAATCAACAACACGCTGGGGCAAGCACTGCTCACGCAGCGGATGGGAAAAACACGGGTGATTGCCGAAACGGGAGCGGGACAACACGGTGTGGCCACCGCCACCGCTTGCGCCCACTTCGGATTACCTTGCGTCGTCTACATGGGCGAGGAAGATATTCGGAGACAAGCACCCAACGTCTACAGCATGAAACTGCTGGGTGCCGAGGTTCGCTCGGTGACGAGCGGTTCTCGAACCCTGCGCGATGCCATTAATGAAGCGATGCGTGACTGGATGGCTTCGGTAAAAGACACCCATTACATCCTCGGGTCAGTGGTCGGACCGCACCCCTTTCCCATGATTGTGCGCGACTTTCAATCGGTGATCGGTAGGGAAACGATAGAGCAGTCAAACCGGCAATTTCAGGCACTCCCGGATGTGGTCGTGGCATGCGTGGGTGGTGGAAGTAATGCCGCGGGCATGTTTTACCCGTTTATAGAATCGAGCGATGTTGAACTGATAGGCGTCGAAGCGGGTGGGCGGTCGGATCAATCGGGAGATCACGCATCTCCACTCACCTATGGAAAGCCGGGCGTTCTTCACGGCAGCTACAGCTACGTGATGCAGGACGAAGATGGACAAACGTGCGATGTCCACTCCATTTCTGCGGGACTGGATTATCCCGGGGTCGGCCCAGAACACAGTTACTGGAAGGCAACCGAGAGAGTTCGCTACGATTGCTGCCGCGATCAAGACGCATTGCAGGGGTTCGACGCGCTGGCGAAAACCGAGGGCATCCTGGCCGCAATCGAAACGTCCCACGCGGTGTGGGTGGCAATGCAGATTGCAAAAGAACGGCCCAAGGAGCAACGCGTAGTGGTGTGTCTCTCGGGGAGAGGCGACAAAGACACGGCAGAGATTGCCCGATTGCGAGGGGAAGACGGATCATCGGGGAATGGGACGTAGAGACGGAAGGGAACCATCATGTCGGCAGTGGACGACTTGTTCGCCCAACTCAAGGCGCGGGGAGAAAAGGCTTTCATCCCCTTTATCACGGCAGGCGATCCCAGTCTGGAGACGACCAGTCGGGTACTTCGGAGTCTTGTGAGTCAGGGCGCCCACATGTGCGAAGTGGGCATTCCCTACAGTGACCCGATCGCCGACGGGCCGGTCATTCAGGCATCCTACACGCGCGTACTGAAAGATGGCATTCGGCTGGAACAAATCCTCCAGATGCTCCGTGAGACGACACCGTCGCTAAAGGCCCCGGTTTTGACGATGGTAAGTCACGCGATCGTGTACCGTCGCGGCATGGTCGATTATGTCGAGGCGGCGAAAGAGGCGGGAGTTGCAGGACTCATCGTCCCAGACCTTCCGGTGGAAGAATCGGGAGAATTACAGACCATCTGTCGCTCTGCCGACATGAGTCTCATTCAATTGATAACGCCCAACACCCCGCCCGCCAGAACGGAACAGATCATCGCAGCCACCAGCGGATTTATTTACTATGTGTCGGTCGTGGGCATCACGGGTGAAAGACAAAGCCTTCCGGATGAACTCGTCAAAAATGTGGAGTTGCTGCGTGCAAAAACAAGCCTGCCGATTTGTATCGGCTTCGGCATCAGCACCCCGGAACACATTCGCATGCTCGCTCCCGTTGCGGACGGTATGATTGTCGGAAGCGCGATTGTCAAACGCCTTTCCAAAGCAAGCCGAAGTGATTCGCAGGACGACTCGAAAGCATTGGAAGAAGTTGAGGCTTACGCCAAAACTCTGACCTCTGCCCTCGCTTCCTGTTGATCTGCAGCGTGTACTTGGCCGATGTACCGCCACTCGCAAGCGATACTGAGAGCAATTTCATCTTTAGCTTCATCTTTAGCTTCATCTTTAGCGCCGTCTGCTTTCACTGCTTCGGGCATTCCTGATCACTCGCAAGGAAAAAAGTTTTTCATTGCAGGCGACGCATGCAAAAAAATAGCCTCTGCACGCAAGTACTTATGGAAAAGCCATTTTACAGATTCCAGAGGAAAATTGAATTTTTTTATTGACTCAAAAAAAAGGAAACCGGTAAATTAATGAAAGAAACAAAGTCTTCGATGACGATTTTGAAATATATCCTTGGCGGATTCGGGAGGTTGCGTTCGCATGACACCCACGCCTTCACAAACACTCCGGCGATTCTTTACCGGGCTCACGGAACACGCTTTTGTTTCCCAACTCGGAGTTGTCGATCCACCGCTCGTCGATTACGTCGCGAGTCTCTTGATACGCTTCCTCCGCAACGATACGGTCTATCGCCTCCGTGACCTCACCGGAAAGCGACTTGAGGAAGTCGCCGGAATGATGCTCGAGGGGCAAGAGAGAATCGGGGAACCACGTCGCGAACTGCACCAGCACGTCGGAGACTTCACTCTTTTCTGGACTGGCCTGTATCCGGAATCGCTCCGCCAAATGCAAGACAAAGAACGAAAAGATTATTTTCTCGACTACTGCGAGCAGGGAAAGCGGGCCTATTATATTGCCAGCACCATCCCCGGCGACGAAGAAGACGGCAAGAACGAGGTACTGCGACGCCTGAGCCACGAATTTGAAATGTGCGTGTACGGTCTGGGCGAAGTGCGGCGCGAGTGGGAACGCCGGGACGATAATTTCAGCGGCATTCTGCCGATCAATAACTGAATCCCCTGCTCGGCTCCTGGCTCACCGGTGGAGTTGGCGCGAAAAGCGGTTAGAATAGGGCGCCTGCGAGTTTAATCCGGCATGACACATCGGACGCTTTGAGATTCACCTTCGCATCGATGGAGACCACATGGAGCAGGAAAACTTTGAAACCCTCGTAGACCGTGCGGTCCAAAATCGCTATGCGGCCGCTGCCGCTGAGAAAGAACCTGCCCTCTGCTGTCCCGTCACTTACGACGGCAAGTATCTCGATGTCCTTCCTCAGGAGTTGATCGATCGCGACTACGGTTGTGGAAACCCGGCCGAATATGTCAGCGAGGGGGAAACGGTTCTCGACCTTGGCTCCGGGGGAGGAAAAATTTGCTACATCCTCTCGCAGGTCGTCGGTCCCGAAGGACAGGTATTCGGCGTCGATCGAAACGACGAAATGCTGGCTCTCGCTCGGCGCTATCAAACACAAATTGCTGAGGCCATCGGTTGGAACAACACGCACTTCTTGAAGGGAAACATCCAGGATCTCGGACTCGACCTCGAAGCCCTTGATTCCTTCCTGAGCGATCATCCGGTACACAGCTACGCTGACTGGCAGCGGGTCGACCAATGGATCGAGCAGCAGCGCGAGGCTTCTCCGATGATCGAAAGCGATTCGATCGATGTGGTCGTCTCAAATTGCGTGCTGAATCTCGTCAATCCAAAACACCGCGAACAACTGTTTTCCGAAATTTTCCGAATACTCCGTCCCGGAGGACGGGCCGTTATCAGTGATATTGTCAGCGACCATCCCGTTCCGCTCCATCTGCAAAAAGACCCTCAGCTTTGGAGTGGTTGCATCAGCGGAGCATTCATGGAAGGACATTTCCTCAAAGCATTCAAACGTGCTGGTCTGCATCACGTAGAGATTCTCAAAAGACAGGATGAGGCTTGGGCGATTGTGGAGGGGATCGAGTTTCGCAGCCTCACGGTGCGGGCCGAAAAACCGACCTCAGCGTCCGCTTGCGAGGGCGAAGAGAATCGCCACGACATCACGCCCAAGCCCCGCGACATTTCCTTGACGGTCCTTCCCGGCGGCAACCGTTGCAGCCCGGACAGTGACTGCTGCTAAAGAGAGTGACTGCTGCTCAAAAGAGCGAAGTGTCACCATTCAATCTCGACCGACGCAGACCAGGCACATATCGTCGCTTTGCGGGTGCCCTGCAACATGCCGCTTGACGTCCTCTAGAATATGCTCACCTAAGTCTGAAATGCTTGTCAAAGGGTCGGCGAACCGTGCCTCGAGTTGCTCGACACCATACAACTCTTCTTCGGCATTCATCGCTTCACTGAAACCATCGGTGAACGCCGCAAGACTATCACCAGGGGACAGCGTGATGGGGTAGGGTTCGTATTCAAATTCTTCGGTCACACCGATCGGAAGCCCGGCTTTTTCCGATCCCGGCATTTCCACCGACTGATCGCCCAACCGAACCAACGGCGGCATGTGCCCTGCATTCACCAACGTGACTTTGCCGCTCACAGGTTCGAGAACCATCAGAAGCATGGTAACGAATCGATCTTCCCACCCCCCCTGATTGAACACCACATTGAGTTTGGTGACAGCCGCCGCCGGATCGGTTTCAGTCGCCAGACAAAACCGCATTTCCGCAGAGAGTTTTGCCGTCAATAGAGCGGCCGATATCCCCTTACCCGACACATCCGCAACGATGATTGCCAATCGACCGTCTGGTAGTTCGATGTAATCGTGATAATCTCCGCCCACTTCATAGGCCGAATCGTAGTAATCAAAAAAATGATAACCCGATATTTCGGGCGGGGCAGAGGGCAGAAAACCCAACTGAACTCGACGTGCCATTTGAAGATCTCGCTGCAACGCTTGTTGCTTCAACTTATCCTCATGCAACTGCGCATTTTCCACTGCCAACCCCGCAGGTGCAGCGACCCCTCCCAACACCTCGAGATCATCATCTTGAAATCGAGTCGTTTGATTGAGGGTATCGATTTGAATCACGCCCAATGGGTTCCCTTCACTATCGAGCAGCGGCGCACACATCATCGAACGAATGCGGAAGTCGGCGATACTTTGACTCATTTGAAAACGGCTGTCGGTTGCCGCATCGGCAGAGAGTACCGCTTCCTTACTCCTCATCACTTCATCGACGATCGTACGACTAATGCGAATTTCATCGTCGTCGTCAGGTCGGCGGAATTTGACAGCCTTGGGAACCAAGCGGCCGTCGTCGCCCTCTTTAAGCACAATAAATCCGCGATCCGCCTGAGGGAAAATCGTAAATAAACTGTCGACCACCTTCGGCAAAACTTCGTCGAGTGAGAGAGATTTGCTCAAACTTCGAGTGATTTCCAAAACCGCTTTAAGCTTCGTGATCGGGTTAGTGTCGAGTCGCATCCGCGCCGTGTCGGACACCTCAATTTTAGTCATCACCTTGGAACCGCTCGGGGCCTCTCGATCGTCGTCGATTACCACCGACTGAGAGGAGCCGGGATCGATTGCAAAACCGGTATCTCTCGCCGCCGCCGTCTGCTTCTTAACGAAATCGTGATCTTCGAAACGAAAGCCGACATCACAGATTCTTAAACTATCGGCGTGCCGCAACAATTGCCGTCCATCGATTCGTTCATCGTTGACGAAGGTTCCGTTCCGACTCTGCAAATCTTCGATGTAAAATTTTCCGTCCGCCGCCGTAATCTGAGCGTGGTGCCGGCTGACTGCTCCCGCATTGATATGAATCTCGCAGTCCGGATGCCGTCCCATGACCATCGTCGCTTGGTCGATCTCGTATTTTTGCCCCATGTCGGGGCCCACCGTCATAATCAAACTTCCACCGGACATGTACGACTATCGCCTTTCCAAGAAAGATGGTTACCGAGAGAGTCGACGAAGATTGCCAACTGTACCTGCGTCGCAGAGTGCATTTTATGGAAGACGCAGCCGGGGGGGAACCAGCCGAAAGGGAAGCTTTAGGGCCCCTAAGTGGGGATCGAAGCAAGATGCGAGGGGCGACCCTTGACTCTCCTCGGCGCCATATTCTAGGTTTAATTGTATGAGGGGAGACTGCTGCCGGGCCGCGAGGTGTCGGTTTCCGCTTGAGGTGATCGAGCCACGCTATCCGTCACAGAGGGCGCAGTTGAGGATGGATAGGTCAAAAAAAGATAGAGGTTGCCGGAGAGTTCTGCATATCCGTTCGACCGGAGTGAACTTACTCTGGGGAAATTTACTCTGGGGAATAGTGTAACGGTAGCACGAGTGACTCTGAATCACTTAGTCTAGGTTCAAATCCTAGTTCCCCAGCTTGGGGTAAGAAATCACCATGAACACAGACGTGATGGAAAAACTGGCCGGCACCGACCGCTGGACTCAGCCCGATCTTCTCGGACTTGAGCATCTCTCTGCCGAAGAAATCACGATCATTCTCGATACGGCTCAGCAGCTAAAAGAAATGACTAATGGCTGTGCAGAAAAATTAGATCTGCTCCGCGGTTGCACCGTTGCGAATCTTTTCTTTGAAAATTCTACGCGTACCCGTACGAGTTTTTCGCTCGCGGCGCGACGACTCGGTGCCGACGTGATTGATTTTTCGTCGTCGGGAAGTAGCCTCTCCAAAGGTGAGACATTCATCGATACTGCCAAAAACATTGAGGCAATGAACGTCGATAGTGTTGTGGTGCGGCATCGCACACCGGGCACTCCGCATTTGCTTGCAAAGAATATTCGTTGCAGCGTGATCAACGCGGGTGACGGTGCCCACGAGCATCCCACTCAGGGGTTGCTCGACATTATGACGATTCGAGAACACCGAAAAAAAATTGCGGGACTCACCGTTGCACTTATCGGCGATATCTCGCACAGTCGCACCGCCCGCTCCAATATCTGGGGGCTGAAAAAACTCGGCGCGCACGTTATCGTCTGTGGTCCGTCGACCCTGGTTTCACGCCGCTGGGAGGAATTGGGGGTTGAGGTTGCCTATAGCCTCGATTCCATTCTGCCGCGATGCGATGTGCTCAATCTTTTGCGCATCCAGTTCGAACGTCAGATCACCAGACCATTTCCCTCGGTCAGAGAATATGCCCTGCTCTATGCGATGACCGGTGAGCGGATGGCGCGGGCAAAAGACGATATCCTGATCATGGCCCCCGGTCCCATCAATCGAGGAACGGAGGTCACCCCGGAAGTTGCCGACGGCCCGCATTCAGTCATATTACATCAAGTAACCAACGGTTTGGCAGTTCGAATGGCAGTCTTGTATCTCACCCACGAGGTGAATCGGTGACCGAACGGCCAAAGATCAGTTCGCAGCACGACCAATCGAGATTCGACCTTTCTCGACTGGCACCGCGGAGGGCGATGTGTCCGGCATCTTAATTACCAACGGTCGGGTCGTCGATCCATCGCAAAGCATGGATCGCGTTACCAATATCCTGATCGAGGAAGGTAAGGTCGCCGCGTATGACGTCGCGATCGATGCGGGTTCAACCAACGGTTCGACGATCACCCTCGACGCGTCGGGAAAGATTGTCGCCCCCGGTTTGATCGACATGCACGCGCACTTGGGTGAACCGGGTGGCGAGGAAGACGAAACGATCGAGTCGGGCACTAAGGCGGCACTCTCCGGGGGATTTACCTCGATTGCTTGTGCCCCGAACACGAATCCCCCGATCGATACGCAAGGGACCGTGCAGTTTGTCAAACAACAAGCCGCAGACGCCGATAACTGTAACGTCTACCCGATTGCCTGCGTGAGCAAGAATCGATCGGGGGAGGAACTCGCAGAGATGGGCACGTTGGTCGATGCGGGTGCCGTCGCTTTCAGCGATGCATGTTCTCCTGTTTCGAATCCCGAACTGATGCGGCGTGCCCTCGAATATCTCCTCATGTTCGACAAGCCGCTTTTGAGCCACCCCGAAGTGCGAGAATTGAGCGGCGATGGCGTGATGCATGAGGGTCTCGTCTCGACCGTGCTCGCGTTACCGGGAATGCCGGCAGATGCGGAGGCGGTCATGACCAGTCGCGATATATCGCTGGCGGAATCGACCGGCGGTCGGATTCATATGATGCATATTTCGGCTGCGGGCAGTATTGATCTCATTCGTCGGGCAAAATCGCGGGGTGTTCGCATCACCGCCGAGGTCAGTCCCCAACATTTCAGTCTCACCGACGAATCGCTCCGCTCATTCGATTCGAACTGCAAAATCAACCCACCACTCAGAGGTCAGCAGCACGTTGATGCCTGTATCGCAGCGCTCAAAGACGGCACTCTTGATGTGATCGCCTCAGACCATCAACCGCAGGCCGTCGAAAAGAAAATGCAGGAACTCGATCAGGCTCCTTTCGGCGTCATTGCACTGGAGACCACCCTGGCACTGGTGATCACAAAACTGATCCGCCCGGGACATCTTGATTGGCTCTCTGCACTGGAGAAACTGACCATTCGGCCGGCACGCGTCTTGGGAATTCCTAAGGGAACGTTGCAAATAGGTGCAGATGCCGATGTCACGATTATTGATCCGGATGAAACCTGGACCGTCGATCCGGAGCACTTTTTCTCAAAAAGTGAAAATACGCCCTACCGTGGTGAAACGCTCTATGGCCGCGCCAGTACGGTGATCGTATCCGGAGCGGTCAAATTTGAGCGGAACGCGTGATCGCCTCTCCGTGTCGAGAACAATTGATGGCTTTGATTATCGATGGTTACAACCTGCTCAACGCGGTTGGCATTCACGCGCCCCGACATGGGCCACACAATCTTGAGGGAGCACGCGGGGCCCTCTTGCAGTTTCTCGTAGCCACACTCTCCGAGGAAGATCGCGCGAGAACGACAGTCGTTTTCGATGCGGGCCCTGAAGCACCCCGGGGGCTACCGAGAAGATTGGTCGATCGGGCAATGACCATTCATTTTGCTGCGCAATACGACGATGCGGACACACTGATCGAAGAGTTGATCCGCAGCGACTCGGCTCCGCGCAACCTGACGGTCGTCTCGAGCGACCATCGCATTCAGCGGGCCGCGAGACGACGCAAAGCGGAGGCCATCGACAGTGAAGTCTGGTACGCTCGAGTTTGCCAAAAACAAATCGAACACAACCACGGCGGCGTGGATAAACCCCTTCAGGCTAACTCCCCGGCAGAAGTCGATTATTGGATAAAGAAGTTTAAGTTAAAAGATTCGGAAGAAAAGATCGACGATTCCCCCATCACGAATCAGGGGGCCGGCCCTTTTCCTCCGGGTTATGCGGAAGATTTGCTCGAAGAAGAAGATCGCCCATCCTAGGCCTCGTTAGTCCCCCAAAGGAAATTGAAAGATGAAAAATCGTCATCAGACACTCTCGTGCATTTTGCTCATCGCGGCGTGGCAGGTGATCCTCGCAACCGGCACTTCCGAGGCGGGCGAGTCGGCGACCTTTCGATTTGAACCCTCCGATCATGGAAAAACGCTCTTCACGCCCGACGGCCGTGTCGTATTCCAGTACATGATCCAAAAGCCAGAGAAAACGAATCTTTCCGCCAACAGCACCTGCTGCCTCTATCCCTTAAACTCACCCAAAGGAACACGTGTGGTTGACCTCGCGCCAGGTGATCATCGCCATCACCGTGGCGTATTTTTAGCCTGGCATGCCATGCAATTTACGGAGCGGGCCGATTTTTGGGGATGGGGGGAAATGGCTCCCACGGAGAACAGGAAAATCGACAATCTCTCCCTGCGGCTCGTTGAAGCAGGTGTGGATCGGGCAAAAGTTTCAGCGAAAAACGCTTGGAAAATTGGCGACCGAACGGTCCTGCATGAAGAGTGCCTTCTCACTGTACAAGAAAAAAACGCAACATTCGTTATCGACTTTCACTTTCGACTTACGCCGACAGAAAACATGGTGCTCGACCGTAGTGCATTCGGAGGTTTTTGCATTAAGAGTCGCCAAGATGGCACGCGAATATTTTTCGATCCACAGGGAAAGGTAGACCTCTCTCCACCGCACCATCTGAAGCCGGAAACCGACTGGCCAAACGCCCCTTTCTATGACTATACCTTCGTGCTTCCCTCCGGGGAAAAGGCGGGGATCATGGTGATGAGTGGACCGGAAAATCCGCCCACACGATGGCACAATCTTCTTTCGATCGCGATGATCAATCCGTGCATCGTCGCGGCAGACAGCGTGCAAGTCGAAAAAGAAGAAACGCTCTCGCTCCGGTATCGACTGATCGTTCACGATGGCCCGCGACCGGAAGCCTTCTCACCCCTGAGTAGAAAGTGAAAGCGAGCGACGGATGTAGGGCCCGATCGTCAGTCCCTGGACGACGATTGAAAAGACGACAACCACGTACGTCATCACCAAGATCAGATTCCTTGCCGGAAATGTGGTTGCCTCGTCAGTGACCTGAATCGTCAGCGGTATCGAGAGGGCAAGCGCAACCGAGATACCTCCCCGCAAACCACCCCAGGTGAGGATTCGCACGACGCGGGGACTAAACACGCGAAATCGTCGCAAGGCGGTCACCGCCGCGCCCACCGTGACAAACCGCGAGAGGAGAACGACCGGAATCATCAGAAGACCCACAAATAAGAATTCTCTTCGCCAGGCGAGAATGATGACCTCGAGCCCTAACAAAACAAAGAGAATTGCATTGAGTATCTCGTCGATCATCTCCCACAGCGCGTCGACCTGTGCGCGGACCGTTTCGCCCATCGCATGCCTTCTCCCCGGATTCCCGAGCAGCAACCCTGCCACCACCATCGCGATCGGTCCCGAACAGTGCAAGGCGAGTGCCAAAGGATATCCCCCTGCCACCACTGAAAGTGAAATCAATAATTCCACATGAACACTGTCCACGGTCCTGTGCAAGTAAAAGGCAACCGCACCGACGAGTAGACCAAGTAAAACTCCACCACCCACTTCGTGCAGGAGCAAAAAACTGACTTGTGCGAAGGACAAATTCCCCTCTCCCGTCGACGCATTTAAAAGGACGAAGAACACAACGACCCCCACTCCATCGTTAAACAGCGATTCTCCGGAGATCTTGGTCGCCAAACTCTTGGGAGCCCCAATTTTTTTCATGATACCCAACACGGAGATCGGGTCGGTGGGCGAGATGAGGGCACCAAACAAAAAACAGACCGGCCACGCCATCGTGATTCCAAACGCGGCCAAAATATAGTGAGTCAGGATGCCGACCAGCAGCGTCGAACCGATGACGCCAAGCGTCGCGGTGATGGTCACGACCCATTTCTGTTCGGCCAAGTCACCGAGTTTGACGTGCAGAGCGCCGGCAAACAACAAAAACCCCAACATGCCGTGCATCAGAGTATCGTTAAAATCGATCTGCTCCATGAACTCCTGGGCAATCCGCATCATGCTGGGATTCAGAGTGCCGACAAGCACCAGCACGAGCGACAAAATCATCGCGACGACCATCAGGCCGATCGTCTCTGGAAATTGCAACCATCGCTCATTCGCATAGGCAAACATTGCAGCGAGTGTGATCACAATTCCGGCAGCCACAAGTGGATCAATGGGCGTCATCAATGCCTCCAAAATTGAACAGGGCGATTTTACGGTATTCTAAAGAAAACGTATGACTCGACTGACGGATTAAGAAAAACGCTTATCGCACCGATGGTCAAGGGCACCTCAGTCGCCCGGGGCTGATGAGAGGCAAAAACCGAGGCCGGCGACCGGAAGAAAAGCCGTCTGGCAAACCTTTGGGCCTTGTGCCATGATTGGATTTTTCAAATACGAAAAATCCGGATACCGTGAACGGGCGGTCTGCCGGTAACGAGGACTCACGAGGGAAAAACCTATGCGGATCGCCGTCACGGGAGCGACCGGATTTTTAGGCCGCTACATCGTGCAACAACTGCTTGCCGAAGGCCACACTTGTCGCTGCTGGTGGAGAAAACAAAGTGCATCGGGCGCACGATCCGAGCACCCCGCGATTGAGTGGATCGAAGGCGACTTGCGCAATCGGGCATCGCATGCCGAATTGGTTTCCGGGTGCGATGCTCTGGTCCACGCGGCACTTTACCGAGTGCTTGGCTTGGGCACCTTTCGAGGCAGCGAGGGAGACCTCTCAACTTTTGCCGAAATCAACTTACTCGGGAGCCTGCGCCTCTTTGAAACGGCCTTGGAGGCCGAAAACTGTCGCATTGTTTTTGTCTCCACGTGTGCGGTCCATGAACAGATATTGGAAGATCGCCCACTCGATGAAAACCACCCCACAACTCCCCTAACCCACTACGGGGCCCACAAGGCGGCGCTCGAGCAGTTTGTCCAAAGTTTTGGCGGAAGCGGTCATGCAATCTGCGGATTACGGCCTACCGGAATCTATGGCCTGAACACTCCGCCTGAGAACAGCAAGTGGTTTCCACTGGTTGAAAAAATTACCCGTGGAGAACCGGTCACATGTGAAAAAGGCGGAAAAGAAGTGCACGCGGCCGATGTGGCCAAAGCCATTTCTATCCTTCTCACGGCACCCAAAATCAGCGGGCAGATCTACAACTGCTGCGATCGCTACATCTCCGAGTTCGATGTTGCACAGATGGCGGCCGAGATCGCAGGAAGCACAAGTTCGGTCTCGGGAAAATCGAAGCAACCTCGCCACACGATTGAAACGCAAAAAATCCAAAAGATCGGAATGCGATTCGGAGGCGAGACGCTGCTCAGGGAAACGATCAGGCAAATGGTCGACGTGATTGTAAAACAATGAGTGAGCGGCAACAGATGAATATTGCGATTGGTGCGAACAAAGCGGTCATCTTCGATATCGACGGGGTACTTATCGATTCATACCGGGGACATTTGCAGAGCTGGCAGCAGGTGGCCCATCGTCACGGTCACGAAATGACCGAAGAGGACTTTGCCCGCACCTTCGGTCGAACCAGTCGGGAAATCATCCGCTCTCTGTGGAGCGGTGCCGCGATGAGCGATGCGGATGTCGAATCGTTCGACTGTGAAAAAGAAGCCGCGTTCCGGGAAATCGTTATCGCCGATTACCCGTGGATGGACGGCGCGTTGGATTTAATATCTTCGTTGTCCGATTCCGGATATCGTTTGGCGGTCGGTTCATCAGGTCCGCGGGAAAACGTAGAACTGTTGCTGTCCCAACTCAATGAACCCAAATGGATTACCGCCGCAGTCAGCGGATCGGATGTACTGCAGGGCAAGCCTCACCCTGAGGTGTTTCAAAAGGCCGCCGAGAAACTCGATATCGCGCCCTCGGCTTGTGCGGTGATCGAAGATGCAGCCGCCGGGATTGCAGCGTCCAATGCGGCGGGAATGCTCAGCGTGGGCCTGGTGAGTACCGGCCATCGTCGAGAGGAATTTGCCAAAGCCGCGCAGGTAGTCACTCATCTCTCTGAGCTTTCCCCCGAGATCATCGCGGCTTGGATTAACGAGCATAGCGGCTAAGAGTCAGCTCCCACCCTACTTGCCGTCAAACTGCTCGGCCAACAATCGCCCCAACTCCGGACCGCGGGCGTCGAGAGAAATCACTTTCCCTTCCCGATCCACAAGAATCACCGTGGGAATTCCCGAAATCCCGTAACGGCGCACCAACGGATTGTTGAAACCGGTCTGCCCAGGCTGATCGTTGAAAAGCGTTTTCCATGGTAGCTTTTCCTTCTGGAGGAATGCTTCCACAGTTGACTTTTCGTCGTCGATATTCACGCCGATCACATCGAATCCCTGATCGTGATATTTTTCATAATTGGCAATCACATTCGGAAATTCTGCTCGACAGGGCCCACACCAAGTAGCCCAGAAATCGACCAACACGACCTTCCCGCGGTACGATGCCCAATCCAACGAACTGCCATCGAGAAAGGTGCCCGAAAGCTCCATCTGATGACCGGGTAATTCCAACCGCCGCGCTGTTCCCTCAAGCCTTGAGGCGAGCTGCTTTATTTGTGGCTGATCGCTGGCAGCAAATTTTTGAGCAAAAAACTTGCTCAGTTGCACCGCCGCGGATGTCTGTCCCAGTCGTTCGATCTGCGTGAGAACGTCCTCGATCGTTTGCACATCTTGGACCTCGATGGTGCGGTCTGCATACTCTTGCTTCAAGAGGCCGACCACGCGGGCCACATCCTCGGGACCCGAACTAGGAGTCAGTTGCAACTGGGACTGCAAGAGCAACTGTTTTCCGAGCGCCGCAATCTGGGGTCGCGAATCCTGGCTGACCTCCTCGAGAAAAGGGGTGAGCTTGGCAATCGCATCCGATCCATCAAGTTGACCGACGGCCATCATTGACTGCACGGTCACCTGTACTGCCATTCCGGCCGTTTGAAAATCATCTTTGGCCACTTGGCTTGCTCTAAAGAGTTCCTTTGCTTCAGAGGCAAGCTTTTCAAAAGGGGCCGCCGAGGGCTTCTCCCCGCCAAGTCGCGCCAAGAAAGTCTGAGCCCTGTACTGTGCCGTAAGGGCAATTGCGGCGAAATTCAACTCCTTGGCATCTTCGCCCTTGATCGCTTTGTCGTACAGAACTCGGGCAACCTCCAGCATTTCCTCCTGAATCTTGCGGTAGTTACCGAACATTTCCTCCCGCGTGTTCCCTTTGGGCGTCTTTCGATTCAAATCCATCAATCGCGCGTGCAGGTCCTGCAGCGATTCTTTCTGCAAATCAACATCCCCTTCCGTCGCAGAGGGCTGCCCAGCATTCGCTTGCTCATCAGCCCAAAGGGTAGACGAGAAGCCCCACAACAAGAGGAAGCTGGAGCAAAAAAGAAAATCGCGGTGGCGAAACATAGACATGACGGAGCCTTTCTCAAGTATCGCTAGGGAGGTTGTCGTTTTTTTAAGATTTTTTTCAGATATTGCTGCCCCTCGTTGCGTGGGACACCGGCGTCGCATTCTACTCCAGCGGCCACCTCAGCGACTAGAAGGCAAGCTTAAAATCGCCCCCTTTTCCGTTCTTTTGCCGGCAGACTCTCGAGACATGTGGTCCACCAACCGGTCATGATCGTCTCCTGGAATTCTTCGGGCAGTCCCTCCGATGCCATCTCGCGGGCAAGGCGTTGAAAATCGTAGGCGACCGGCACAAATTGAATTTCCAACGGTTTCTCATCATGCTCTGAGAGGATCGCGTACCACACGCATGTTTGTCCGTCATTCTCCGGACGCCCCAACACGCCCACATTGACAAAGCGTTTGTCGCCATTGAGATGACGGCTCCACTTGATCCCCGTATGCGTCGCGCAGAGGCAGTCGACTTCAAGGTCGTCGAGCATGACATTCAAATAGTGCGTGCTTGTCGTACTCTCCCAAAGAAACTCGTTCACCTTCGTCGGGCTACCGTGGCAAAGCAAAACCCGGTGCTTTCCCATCTCGAACTGAATTTTTTCCGGAAGGCCTCGAAGCAGGGTGCGTCCAGCACTCGAAGTATTCTCAAGCGTGTAATCGTAGCTTTTCTGAGCGTAATGGTTATCTCGTGGATCAGTGTAGCCGCACCGGCAATCGTCGAGAGCATGGCCGACCGAGTGATCATAGTTTCCTTGAATGCTCTGCACATCGTACTGCTGCAAAAGCGGAAAGACCCGATCCGGGTAGGGCCCAAACGCCCCCAGATCACCGAGACAATAAATTGCATCGACGCCCGCTTCGCGAATTTGCCGAAGGGCCACCTGCAGCGCAAGATAGTTGCTGTAAATTCCGCCGAGTAATGCAACCCGTGTCGCAGCGATGCTCATTCTGTCGACTTACTGAAAGAGGGAACGCGATAGCCGGCCGAGGGATTGGAACAAATCGCGCCGTGTTGGTAGCAAGTCAGACACGCCCCATGTTTGAGCGCAAAACTCTTATCCGCATCGCCAAGCTTCGCACCGAGAAGTGAATCGGGCATTTCGAGTAAAATCGGGCAGACATGCACGCCTCGGTCTGAAACGATGCGACTCTGCTCGCAAATGAATTGAGACGTATCGTACCCCTCGAGCATCGCCTCGGTCACGCGGTCCGATGCTGCATACGGGGATGACCGCGTCTCTTCAGCGCCGAGCCGGAGCATGGGCAAAATTTTAAGCCGCGGCCTCCGGCAACCGGCCCCTCGCAACCGGTCGAGAAAGGCGTCGACAACGCGATCCTCCTCCTCAAGACGCCAACTCCGAGCAGCGGTAACGATGGGAAGAAAACCAAATTCATTCAGAAGTGCGACTCCCTCCATCGCTCGGTCAAACGTACCCTCTCCCCGAATCGGATCGTTCTGCTCTGCACAAAAACCGTCGATCGAGATACGAAACTCGAGACTGTAGCAACTCGCCTCTTCAGCAGCTGCAAGTTGTTCGAGCCATCGCTCCTTTAGCACGGTTCCGTTGGTTAACACCGTGGCCGGACCATACTCGAGCGCATCGATAAGAATGGGCACCATCTCCGGGTTGAGAAACGGTTCTCCCCCGGTAAAGTAATATTCCTTGACCCCCACATCAACCGATTCGTCGAGATGCGTGCGCACTTGCGCACGCGACATGAATCCGAAGGAATCGTTTTTCGGATGACAGCTAATGAAACAATGGTAGCAGTGCAAATTGCAAAGCGTGCCTGACACCTGAAACCAGAGGTGCTTAAGCTGCGTGAGCGTAATCTCAGGCGACGATCGATCAGGGGAACAACTCAATTGCAATCCCTTTCGCTGCTCATCTGTTCCGCTGGCCTTGCGCGTAGATCATTCCCTCATTGTACGGTAAAGATCGAGATTCGCATCGCCACGAATGGAGGCAAAGACCTGTCGCACTTGCTCAAGCCCCATAGAGATTAAAAAGCGGGAATCCCGCCCATAGCTTTTGTTTCCGATGAGAAAGTAATTTGGCTCTGAAGTGACGAGCAGGTTTCCGGCCGGCACCTCCTGACCGAGACAATCGGTCGCATTTTGCTCCACCAGATGCATGGCCAACTTCATGGGCGCTTCGCTCACGTGGCAAAGCTGCACCTGCAACTCGGAAAAAAGAGAGCAATCGGGACGAAAGCCCACGTGAGCCAGAATTGAATCGCAGGTGACCTCGTGGTTTAACTCATCCGACGCTTCTTGCATGTTAAGCAGCTCTACTTCAAATGCTCCTGAGCCGCGGAGGCGACGCACCGTCTCCACTGTCCGGTGCGGCAAATAGGTAACAACTGCATCCGATCCCATTGCCAGACGGTTTGCCCGATCGGTCAAGTGGACGCGATCCTGTAGTGGATCCCCCGGGATCTCAAAGAGAGGGGCCCCCTCTTTACCGCGCGGCCTGCGGACCACCCACGAAATGCGCGTCTCTGGAACCGACTCGGCCAAGGCGGCAAGCGCAACGACGGACGTGGCCGCCGAACAGCCTCCGCCAACGACCAAAGCGTGTCGACCGGCAAAACGGCAACTACGATCTTTGCCGATCGATGGAAGTTGGTAATCGATGTCGCCGGCAAGTTGACGCTCCCCCCGTGCCGGTACGCCTCCCCTGCCGAGGTAACAATGCTGCGAGTAAACCCCCGTTGCATCGATAATCACATCTGCTGTGGCTACCGATTCCTTACCCGTCGAATCGCAAAGCAGTAATCGGAAGGCGGCATCTTTCCGATCGATCCCGCAGCCATGGTCGCTTTTCGAAAGATTGGCACGACCGATCGAAAGCACTCGAGTCTGCTCATGAACAACCCCGGTGAGTAAATCGGTCTTTACAAGGGGAAGAAGGAGGCGTTGCAGATACTCTTGCCCGGTGAGCAGCGCCGCATCCTCGGGGGCTTGCCACGCGGCATCCTGAGCCCGAAGGGCGGCAACCGCCAGTGGGGAGCGATTCATCGCGAAGGGGGTAAACAATTTTACATGCCCCCACTGCTCTACATGATGCCCCACCCTCGCCTGCTCATAAAGCTTGACATCGTGGCCGAGAAACCGGCCATAGAGGGCCGCCTCGATCCCGATCGGTCCTGCCCCCAAGACGGCAATCGACGGCAACGAGGTTTCCATCATGTTCTCCCCGGTCCAGCAGAGTGCATCCGCCTCACCCTACCGCCGCAGCCGTGCGAGCTATACGAAAGTCGTCGTGGGCAACGGTGGGGGTCTCTCCCTGCATCAACTCCCGGGCCAGCACGGCGGTCGCCGGCGAGAGAAAGAGTCCCCATCGGTAATGACCTGCCGCGACCCAACCATTGGTGAAACCGGGAACCGCACCGATGTAGGGATAGCCATCGGGACTTGCAGGGCGAAATCCGGCCCAGCACCGCTCGACTTCTGCCAACGCAAGCATCGGTACTCTGTTTTGCGCGAATCGAAGCAACGCACCGATTGCCGAAAGCGTTGTCTTCTTTTCGAATCCCACATCTTCCAAAGTCGACCCCACCAACACGCGTCCATCGGGGCGAGGAACCAGGTAGTGGCTGCCTTGATGAATGATACGCTCGATTACCAACTGATCGCCCCGCAAAAGTACCATTTGGCCCCGGATCGGTTTCACAGGCAGGGTGAAGCCCAGCATTGCGGCCAACGGGGTCGTCCAAGCTCCTGCGGCGAGACAAAAGTGGGCGGCTGAAAAATCGCCAGCCGTCGTCTGCACCGACCTCATCGTTTCACCCCGGCAATCGAACCCCAACACGTCCGCCCCTTCGGTGATTTGCACCCCTCGTTGCCGGCAAGCTTCCTTCAGTGATCGCAAATAGCGCGGATTGCGGATTTGTGCCGAATTCGGAGTGTAGTAGACCGCTCCATTCGCAATTTCTTCCTGCGAGACGACGAGATTCGGTTCAATCTGCCCTATGCGGTTGCGATCCATCAACTCCACCTGGACGCCGCGCGATTCGAGAGCCAGTCGGCCGCGGGAAAGAGGTTCACCGGGAATCTCCTCTTCTTCGAGAAAGAGTTCCCCACAGCGCCGATACCCCGTATCGATCCCTGTTTCGTTTCTTAGTTCATCGGCCCACCGCGCATGCAACTCCGCGCTCATCTGAGCGAGTCGTTCATAAGCCCCTGTCGCGGCTTTGTCGCTCGTTGCCGGCAGAATACCGGCTCCGGCCCACGACGCTTCTTGACCGCATCGATTTTTCTCGACCAACTGAACTTGCCAGTCGTGCCGTGAGAGTTCATAGGCAATCGAAAGACCGACCGCACCACCACCGATAACCACACAATCATTCATACGTTCAATCTACTCCCGCCGGATAGACTCGCAAGGTGGCCGTGATGATTGGGGTGAAAAAGCACGAAAAGCACAACGATCGCGAAGCAGTGGTGAACCTATCCACCACTAGTCTTGCGGGTGGCCGATGAACAAGCCCTTGCAGATTTCATGAATTTGGCCGTAGAGCCAGTTGAGATTCGCATCCTCCGCATCTTGACCGTCTTTCGAATCATTGCGAATCGAAGCCAATTCATTCATCAGGCGGGAGAGATCTTTTTCGTGATCGATGTCATACCACGAGGGCAATATTTTGGCAGACCAGTTGAGCGTCGAAATTTTTTCGCGGGTCTGCTCCCAGACCAAATCACTTCCCCAACGGATGTTGGTTGTGAGAGGTTCCACAGGCCGGGTGGCGCCGATCAAACAATAGCCACCATCCTCGCTCGGAACGAACGCAAGGTCGTGATGCTCCAGCGCCCGGAAAGCCGCAGCAACGCTCGCGATGGGTAGACTCGGCGCATCGGCACCTACAAGCACTACCCGCTCGCTCCCCGAAGCAAATGCTTCTTGAAAATAGTTTGCAATCCGCTCGCCAAGATCTCCCGAGACTTGCGCCAACAGTTTCCAGCGACCGCCCGATATTTTATCAAAGTCGGCCCGCGTTTGTTCTGGAGTAAAGCTCAGTACGTGGCGATCAGCCACTGAGGAAAATCGGCACAGAGTCGATTCGAGAAATGCACGATGCAGTTGCGCGGATCTCTGTTCTCCACAGAAATCTGCCAAACGCGTTTTAACCCGTCCCGGCGACCAGTGCTTGGCAAGGATACCGAATTGCGTCGATTCTTTCGAGCGACTGCCTTCCGTCATCAATCGTCCTTTGCAATGGCCATACGAGCAACTTCAATCGACAAACCGGCAACCCTGTCCACACGGAAAAAAATAAAATCAGGGGAGCAACCGCCGAAGCAACCTGCGATCGATGCGACCTCGGAATCGAATTTTTCCATCGATCTCGACGACCGGAACACACTCATCGAATTGAATCTGTAAGCGGGGGTCGTGATCGATATTGATCTCCTTTGGAACCAAACCATGCTCAGACAAAATATCCTTCGCGTCTTCACAAAGATGACAGCCATCGCGGGTGTACAGCACCACGCGGGGCAAGGATGACGACTGCCGGAGATGGGAAAAAAGCCAACCGAATAATTTCACTCAAGCCCTCGACGTAAAGTGCACCAAAGTACTCTCCGCAATGGCGGTCAAAGCGGGTCACCAAACCAACCCCTACTAATCGTTACTCCCGGTAGAAGAACGGTAGAAAACATCTCAAATTGTAACAATCCTTTGAGAGAAAACTAGAATTCTTCTCGACAACGTGCTAGTCTAATGTCTTCAAAGCAAGCGCAACGCCCCAGTTTGGATTGCACCGCAGTCCGACATAAACCACTTCTCGGGAGCAAGAGCGGCGGCTGATTTGATTCTCTGTCTCCGCAGGCGTGACATGGCAACTGTCAGCGTAGAAAAACTGCTCGATTTATTAAAGCGGAGTGGGCTGGTTGAAAATCCCGATCAGATCACAAAAGCACTCGGTGCGCTCAAGGATGAATCGGGGGGACTCCTGCCGGGAGATTCCAAGGTGGTCGCGAATTTTCTGATCGAAAAGAAAATGATCACCGTCTGGCAAAGTGAAAAACTCCTTGAAGGGCGCTACAAGGGATTCTTTCTTGGCAAATACAAGTTACTAGGCCACCTCGGCACGGGTGGCATGAGCAGCGTTTATTTAGCCGATCACGTACTCATGCAGCGGCGGGTTGCGATCAAAGTTCTACCTAAGGGGAAGGTGGAGGAGTCTTCCTACCTGGCGCGCTTCAAAAAGGAAGCACAGGCTGCAGCGAGGTTTGATCATCGCAATATCGTACGGGCATACGACATCGACGAGGACAAAGGCACTCACTATCTCGTGATGGAATTTATCGATGGAACTGATTTACAAAAATTGGTGAAAGAGACCGGTCCACTCGAATACGAATTGGCAGCACAATACATTGCCCAGGCAGCCGAGGGGCTGCAGCATGCCCATGAAGCCGATATCGTACACCGAGACATCAAACCGGCCAATCTATTGGTCGATGAAAGTGGCGTTGTCAAAATCCTCGACATGGGGCTCGCGCGGCTTGATGACGGAGACGACGAGCAGGCATCGCTCACGGTAATGCATGACGAGAATGTCTTGGGCACAGCCGATTATTTGTCGCCGGAACAGGCGGTCAACAGTCATTTGGTGGATGGGCGTGCCGACATCTATAGCCTCGGTTGCACATTTTACTACATTCTCACCGGCCACCCACCCTTCCCCGAAGGCACGCTACCACAACGCATTCTCGCGCATCAAAACAGCACGCCCGAAAGTATCCGGAAAGATCGGGCCGACGTGCCGCCGGAACTGTTGGTCATTTGCGAGCAGATGATGGAAAAAAAGGAAGAAGATCGGCAACAGACGGCGGCCGAGGTTGCACAGCAGTTAGGCTCCTGGCTGCAAGGCCTCGGAAGCAATTATGCGGGCTCAGACAATCCATCGAGTAGCGGCATGTCAGCTGCCCTGACGGCGACCTCTTCCCGACCGATCGGAGGCAGCGGAGATACAAAAAAATCGAAGCCCCGAGTGCAAGTCACCCGGCGGAAAGGGCAACCTCAGAAAACGCGGCCCTCCGATACCCTCACCGATGCGACCGGAAACACGGTGGCAGACCCTGCCGCTTCAGCAAAAATAGCCGAATCGAGTAGAGCCACCAAACCGGTTACGAGGCAAAAGAAACAGCCCCAGTCGGCAACCCCTTCGGGCCAGGGCCCCATTGTCATCGATACGGAAGGTCCTGCGAAAACAAAAGGCGAAAGCAAATCGGGGCCGACCGAAAAAAAGAGCGACTCACGGAGTGCAAAAAGAAGGTCCGCAAGCAATCCGAGAAAGCAGACGCGTCGCAGATTTCCCGATTGGATCTGGTACGTCATCATCGCTCTGGCCGCCGTGGTGCTGCTGATTCTTGTGGTGATGAAGCTGACCAGTAGCGGACCAGTAGCGGACCACTCAGCTGACGGTACCGCCACATCTCGATGTGTTCTTTGCTTCGAAACGCGCCGAAGTGACGAACTAGGCTAACAGAAGCAGGAGCCACCCAACCGTCACAGTTCGGGCCGTCCAACCCAAGGTTCGAATCCAGTTACTCGCGATTAGTCCGCGGATCGCCCGCTCGTCTTTCCCCTCTTCGAGCCTGCGATGCAGCGGCACCTGGATTACGCCCGTTGAAATCCAAAGAATCAGAACAAGTGCGAAACCGACCCACGCCAACACCGACCCGATCCCGGAGAGGGGAATTACGAGTAGCCAAATTGATGAGATCGCTTCAAGCAACATGAGGGGACCGACGACTTTTGTAATGCGACGCATGTGCCCGATTTGGTAATCGACAAAATTTTCTGCCGCCACATGAATCTGCAGCGGGTAGTTGACCAACTGAATCAACCAGATCACGCCGAACATTGCAAAAGTCACTAGCGATTGAAGAAGCAGATTGATCTGGAGCTGCGTTTCGTAAGTCATAAAAATAAGCACCGGTATGCCAATCGCTTGGTGGGGCAAGCTGATCTCGTCTGCCCCGCGTCATAAATCCTCATCGGAGGGCACGTGTTCTTTAGCGTTTCAGCGTCTTTAGCGTTTCAGCGATAGAGGCAACACCAAATTCTGACTTCCCGAGCGAAACCCTTCCAGATCGAGACAGACGTAGCGAAATCCAATTTTGTGAAATTCCGCGATGAGCCGCTCACGAGTTTCCGGATCACCCAACTCTCCCACTCGATCGCCGGGAACCTCGACCCGCGCCAGGTCGCCCTTGTGATAGCGAACCCGCACCGTACCGTAACCCGCCTTCCGTAGATATTGCTCGGCTCGATCAATCATCGCGAGACGATCTTCATTTACCTCTTCCCCGTAGGCAATGCGGCTTGAGAGACAGGGGGTTGCCGGTTTATTCCACACCGGCAATTCCCAATATTTTGCCAAGCGGCGCACGTCCGCTTTGTGCAGCCCACACTCGGCCAACGGACTGCGTACGTTCCAATCGGCGGCCGCTTCAAGCCCCGGACGATAGTCTTCACAGTCATCCAGATTTGCCCCGTTGAGCATCACGTCCGTCCGCCAACGCCCCATATTTTTGTGAATCTCGGCATAAAGCTCGTTTTTACAGTGGTAGCATCGGCGGGGCGAATTGGCACTGTACTCCGGATTCTCAAGCTCACGGGTCTGCAGGATTTCGTGGCGAATGCCAATTATTTTTGCAACCTGACGGGATGTAGACAACTCTTCCGCCGCGAGACTTGGGCTCACCGCCGTAACCGCCACCGCGCGATCCTTTAGCGCAAGCTGCGCCGCCTTGGCCACAACCGCACTATCGACCCCACCGCTGAAAGCGACGGCACAACCATCGAACCCCTTGAGAAGGGAAAGGATCCGATCGACGGTTTCTTCAATCTGCGGCATCGGAACGTTGAAAAAGACGGGACATAAGAACTGATCGTCTAAAGAAGCTCGCCATCGACCGATTCATATCGGCGCGCTGCCTTCAGCGTAGAGCGATGAAACCGCAGCGACAAGAGGACTGCCGTCGATCGTATGCTACGGGGCCGTAGGCAAGCTCGTTTGTCTTCAAGGGGGTGCCTTGGGTCCTGGTTTCGTGATCCAAACGTTGACTCCGGAGTTTTACACACCGGACGCTGGCTGTACGGCCCCAAATCCCTTTGCTAAGGCTCCCAACGAGCTGATTTAGCGGCTTACCTCATTAAGCGCCGCAGCACACGATCGATGGCAGTCTCGTCTTAGCGGTACTCTAGCACGGCCCAGAATAAACAACAAGCAAATGGCGCAAAATGTCGAACAAAAAACCAGAGCAATTCCGGTGCCACTCGGAACCTGAATTGCGTCACGGGAAATGGGTCGAGCGATCGTGTGAGGCGACTGCACTTCTTCGTGACGCAAAGGCAAAGATTGGCGGACGCGTAAAGACGACTGCCGACCACCAGCGATTAACTCTTGATCACGTCCTCGATCGCCCGAACCACTGGTTCGAGAAACTTTGTATTTCGATCGAGTGCCACAACGACCGTTTTTTGCTCAAGTCCGTCCGCCCGCGTCGACGACATCGGAATCACTTTTCTTCCATCTTCGAGTCGTACGCGTACGGTAAAACTACCATCCTCCCGCAACTCAAGCGGTTCGCCGCGAAATACAACGTGCGATCCGGGGGTCGTCTGTCCATAGATGATCAATTCGGAGTCCACTTCAAAGGGGAAATCCTGCTTCTTCGCTGCGATGGCATCAGCTCCAATGCCATAGCGTGTCACCAGTGGTGAACCCATCGGGCGACGCAACCTCTCTTCGAACAGATCGCGGAGGTAGTCCGCATCTCCCCCTTCTTCCAGTCCACCACTCATGGCGTAAATTTTGTCGCACTGATGAGCCACGTCCTGCCAATTTTCGTCTAGAACCGCGTTATCCTCTCGCGGTCGCGTGGTCACGGTATTGCTCGTCGCGAGACAGTGGAAACGTTCCCCGGCCAGAAACCCGATTTTGACGCGGAAGGAGGCGGGCGGATCAGCAACGTCGATATACCAGTTGTTCACCTTACCGTGGATCGGAATATCACGAATCACGCGTTCGCTCACTTTCGCCGAGGCCGTTTGACCTGCTTCCACGAGTCTCAGTGTCGGCTGAGCACGATGCCAATCGCGATCGAGGGCGGCTGCCGCCCGCTCGATACTCTGCCGCTTCAGGTCCCAGGAGGCTTGCAGCCAGTAAGGATCGCGAACGAGCAAGACGATCGCGTCCGCTTTGCTCCGGACCGGACGGCGGGACTGACCCTGTTTTATGGCATTGACCAACCGCTGCGCGGACTGAAATTCACCCGTCTCCGCTTCGCCACGCGCCTTTTTCACGCTCCTCGCTCGCGAGCCATCCAAAGTGCCCTTCCGCCGCGATTTGCGACGGGTCGCCAAAAGAAGAGCACGTACAAGCTCTTCCTTCCGCATGGCATGCCACCCGGAAACTCCGTCTTTTTTAGCCAATTGAGCCAGATCTTTACACGTGAGTGCACGCAGGGACGCAGCAGTCATCCGAGTCTCCCTCATTGGGCGTCAAGTTATTTATTCTCCGAAATCCCGGCTGCCAAGGTTCTTTACCGTGCAGACCCTCGACACATGCGGAGAAGTTGATATGTCTACTCTGATTCTAATTGCCCGGCGGTAAAAAGGCAAAATTTTTATGCTGATTTACTGCCACAACTCCTTCTGCTCTCTACATTTACAAATTTTGCTTCCCACTCCTCTGCCCTCTCCGTCTGGTACCCGTGGAGCCGACACCCGACCCGGCCGAAGTCCGCTCCGCCGGTACCGGCCACACCTCACCTCACGAGACGAGCGTTCAGTTCGTCAACGGGTCGTTCCGCGGTGAGCGGCTTCCGCTGGGCCGCCCCGAACCGATTCCGAAATCGACTCGTCGCAAATCAAATTTTCGGTGAGCCGCTTGGTTGACCCTGTTTTACGGTTCGAGTAGATTGTCCGACTCGTTGCGGGACCGAGTGAGGCCACCGCTGCGTGAACGTTTCAGATTGTTATAAATGATGATTTGGCAATACGTTCCAGCCAATTCTTCAGCCCACTTTCTTGTCTGTGAGCATCAGTGATAAAGGTCGCTCCGGATGATGGTCGTCCGCCCCTTGCCCAAGCGGCCGCTTGGGCCTCTCGGGTGATGACGGTGGCTTTAGAAATGGTCCTGCCAGGTGTGCTGGGAATCTGGATCGATCGTCAACTCGGTTACAAAGCTGCCTTTACGCTCGTCGGTTTTGGGATCGGTTTTTCCGTGGCGTTGTGGCATCTTTTGCAACTGACCAAACACAATACCAAGCGACGAGAGAACACGGGCGAAAATCAAGATCAGATACGAGACGAGTGAGCGACCGGTCGATGGAAAGTAAACGAGTGAATCAGGCGAACGGAACGATGGCACATCGCGCCGACAGGGCTGGGCATTGGTTTGTTGCGGTCCTGTTTCTAGGATTGCTGTGCTTGGCGTGCGATTGGGCGGACTTCGCCGTACCGACTGCCATACTTCTCGCGATCGTCACGTGTGCGGGTGCCGTCTTTCTCAGTCGTCTGTTCAACCGACTGATCTACGGTGATCGACTCGATCCGATGTACTGCACGCTGATTGGTATGTTTCTACGAATGGCCCTGCCTCTTGGTCTCTGCATGGCACTCGCCATAAGCCGGAGTACTTTACTGGATGCGGGGTTTGCCTATTATCTCATCGCCTCCTACCTCGTTGTGTTAGCGATGGATGTGGGAATCACCCTCGCTCAGATCAGAAACAAAGTTGCCTCTTAAGGGCGTTTTTCATGTCGTCGGAAACAGGTCATCATCACGATCCATTGGACCCCGGGCATCTGTTCGGTCATGTGCAGGACGCGCATCACTTTGAACTGCCTCACGCGATCGCAGATGAAGGCAAATTACATATCCTGCAACCCTTTGAGCCCTTTATTGACGAAGTATTGGTAAAGGCCGATCCCGATTTCCACATGGCACCCTTTGATTTGCTGGTGTCGAAGTTCATGGTTCTCGAGGTTGTAGCGGCAATTGTTTTGATCTTTTTCTTTATCGGGCTTGCACGAAAGATATCGGACGGCACACCGGCGCGCGGAAAATGGGCAAACATGCTCGAATCGATGCTCGTGTTCATCCGGGACGAGGTGGCGCGACCGGCCATCGGAAGAGAGGATGCCGATCGCTTTATGCCATTTCTTTGGACGATGTTCTTTTTTGTCCTGATATGCAACTTGATCGGCTTGGTTCCCTGGGCTGGTTCGGCAACCGGCGCACTCGGTACAACATTTACCTTAGCGATGATGACCTTCGGCATGGTGCTGACCGCTGGGATACGCAAGATGGGGCTGATCGGTTTCTGGAAATCGCTTGTGCCTCACATGGATTTACCTTTCGTACTCGCCATCTTTTTGCTCCCGATGATTTTCGTGATCGAAGTGGCGGGGCTACTGATCAAGCACCTTGTACTGGCTGTGCGTCTGCTGGCCAATATGGTAGCTGGCCATCTAGTACTAGCTGTCCTATTGGCTTTTATTTTAAAGTATGCCGATTCTTATGCATTTTTTGGAGTGGCACCCGTTGCGGTCGCCGGGGCAAGCGCATTGACCTTACTTGAGTTACTTGTGGCCTTCCTCCAGGCCTATATTTTCACGTTCCTAAGTGCTCTGTTTATTGGCACTGCTATTCACCCCCACTAGAGACACAACTGGGCGGCGTCTGCCGCAGAGGATTCAAGATTCCCTGAAAATTTTGATAGGAGTTTTTCAAAGTGAGTACTGTTCTGAAATTGGGTATTGTCGTATTTGCGGTTGCAGTTCTGATGACCCCGTCGGTTGCCTTCGCTGCTGAAGGTGAATCAACGTCATTGATCTATCTGGGCGGTGCCTTCGGTGCGGGCCTTGTGATCCTTGGAGCTGGCATGGGCATCGGAAAGATCGGTGCGGCGGCTGTGGAGAGTATGTCGCGACAACCTGAGGTTGCCGACAGCATCCAGACTGCCATGATTATTGCTGCGGCCTTGATCGAAGGTGCCACCTTTTTTGGCCTCATCGTCTGCATGCTGTTTAACGACTAAGCCCAACCGATCCTGGCGGATTGGTTTTCCAGTCCGTAGGTGACCATTAGGTTTGAAGGAAAGGATGTGTTAGTGATGATTCACTGCGCGTATAGGTACGTTGTAGTGGGGCTATGCCTGGGAATGCCGACTGTAGCGATGGCTGCAGGTGGAGCCGGGCCGGACCCACTGCTGTTTGATGTTGATTTAGCTATCTGCACCGCAATTGTCTTCCTCCTGACACTCTTCATTCTCCGTAAATTTGCCTGGGGACCGATCTCCGCCGGACTTGAAAAGCGAGAACAGTCGATTGCCGACAATATCGCGACAGCGGAAAATGCGGCCGATGAAGCACGGAAATTGACGGCACACTACGAAGAGAAACTGGCAGGTGCCGCCGATGAAGTTCGGGCGATCCTTGATGAGGCCCGACGTGATGCGGAACATACCGGTCAGCAAATCGTGGAAAAAGCGCAGGCGAAGGCAGTCGAAGAGAGCCAGCGGCTACTCCGCGAAGTGGAGCAGGCGAAGCAGTCTGCACTCCGTGAAATTTCCGACCGCAGCGCCAATCTTGCGATCTCGCTCGCGGGAAAAATTATTGCCAAAGAATTAAAAACTGAAGATCACGCGGCACTGATCCGCAACGATTTGTCAAAGTTTTCGGAGGCAAATCCCAGCGATAACTGAGTTTTCGCTGCGTACACGTACCGATGGTGGCACAAAAAAAAGAAATCGATTTGATTGGTGAAAGGGTAGCGGCCATTTACGGTCGGGCCCTGTTCGATGCTGCTGTCGCATCGGGAAATCGCGATGCGGTGATCGAGCAAGTCGATTCTCTGATCACGGAGGTACTCGATCGGTCTCCCCAACTTGAGACGCTCTTTGCCAATCCGATGATCGCCGTGGAGGATAAGAAACGCCTTATCCAATCGATCTTTTCTGCAACGGCGCTACCGCTGGTGCTGAGTTTTTTACAGACACTGGCCAACAATGCGCGACTCGGTTACCTGCGGTCCATCGTAAGTCAGGTACATCGGCTCAAGAATGAGGCGTCGAACGTGCAGCAGATTGGTGCCACGACCGCCGTACCACTGACGGCCGAGTTGGAACAGAACCTCCAGGAGGCGGCTGCCCGTGTACTCGGCTCGCAGGTAGAACTCGAGACCGATGTAGACCCTTCCATGATCGGGGGCGTGATGCTTCGCATCGGCGATACCGTCTACGACGGATCGATCGCAGCGCGATTAGAGAAGCTTCGCAAGCAAATGAGCCACGGAGTCGTTGAAGCGATCGAAACGGACCGCAGCAAATTTGAGAACTGAAATACAAGGCGGCAACGCCTTACAAACGAACCCTACAGACCACGAATTAATTTCCGGTAACGAAACATGAAATTCAAAGCTGATGAAATTGCCTCGGTAATCCAAAAAGAAATTGAGGGATTCGAGGCGCAAATTGATGTGCGTGAGGTCGGCCAAGTACTTGAGGTAGGCGATGGAATTGCACGCGTCTATGGCCTTTCCGGCGTGATGGCCGGAGAAATGGTGGAATTTCCCGGTGGCATTATCGGCCTCGCCTTCAATCTCGAAGAGGATTCGGTCGGCGTGATCATCCTGGGCGATTACCTGGCCATCAATCAGGGAGATGAGGTTAAAAGCCTCGGCAAATTGCTCTCGATTCCGGTCGGTGATGCGACTCTCGGTCGGGTGGTCGATCCACTCGGAAACCCCCTCGACGGCAAGGGGCCGATCACGACGAGCGATTCACGACCGGTGGAAATCATCGCCCCGGGTGTCTCGGAGCGACAACCGGTTTGTGAACCGATGCAAACCGGCATCAAGGCGGTTGACGCAATGACACCCATTGGTCGCGGACAGCGAGAGCTGATTATCGGTGATCGAAAAACGGGAAAAACGGCAATCGCGATAGACGCGATTTTGAATCAGAAAAATACGGGCGTGAAGTGCTTCTATGTGGCGGTAGGCCAGAAGGACTCCTCGGTCGCCCAAGTGATTGAAATCCTGCGCGAAAATGGAGCCATGGACTACACGACGGTCATCATGGCGGGTGCCAGCGCGCCGGCATCACTGCAATATTTGGCGCCCTATTCGGGAACCGCCATGGCCGAGCATTTCATGTTTGGCGGCGGACACGCCCTGGTCGTCTACGACGATCTTTCCAAACAGGCACAAGCGTATCGAGAACTCTCCCTGCTCATGCGGCGGCCCCCTGGCCGAGAAGCGTATCCGGGCGACGTGTTCTACTGCCACAGCCGTTTGCTCGAGCGGTCGAGTAAACTTTCCGACGCGCTCGGCGGAGGTTCGCTTACCTCGCTTCCGATTATCGAAACACTGGAAGGGGAAGTTTCGGCCTATATCCCGACCAACGTGATTTCAATTACCGACGGCCAGATTTATCTGCAGCCCGATCTTTTCTTTGCGGGCCAGCGTCCGGCGATGAATGCGGGTATTTCCGTCTCTCGTGTAGGTGGCGCCGCGCAGGTTAAAGCGATGAAGAAGGTAGCCGGCGGCTTGCGTCTTGACCTGGCGGCATTTCGTGAGCTTGAGGCGTTCGCCCAACTCGGCACCGACCTCGATGCCTCCACGCAGTCACAGCTCGATCGCGGCTACCGGATGGTGGAGTTGCTCAAGCAAGGGCAATACAAGCCGATGCACGTCGTGGATCAAGTCCTCAGCGTTTATGCCGGAACCCGCGGCTATTTGGATTCTATTCCGGTCGAACAGGTTGCCCGCTGGGAGGAAGAGTTCCTTCAGTTCATCCGGGAGCAAAAGCGTGAAATCTGGTCGAAGCTGGATGAAACTGGTGAGTTGGACGACGAAACCGACAAAGCGATTGAAAGTGCCATCGGGGACTTTCAAAAGCAATTTGATGGAAGTCAATGAAACGCTGAAGTTGCAAACCGATATTCGCAAGGCACAGCAAAAGTAAAAAAGAATAGTTAGTGGCGGGATCAACCGATGGCAAATGCCAGAGCACTCGATAAACGGCGCAAGTCGATCAAAAACATCCGCAAAATAACGCGGACGATGGAATTGATCGCGACGGCTCGCTTCAAGCAGGCGATGGATCGTGCGAGCGCGGCGGCCGCCTACACGAACCGAATTACCAGCTTGGTTGCCAATTTGGCCAACACGGGCATGGAACTGAGCCATCCGCTGCTCGAATCGCGCGACAATCCCCGCACCTCGCTGCAACTCGTACTCACATCGAATCGGGGTCTCTGCGGAGGCTATAACGGTAATGTCCTTCGATTGGCGAACGACAATCATCAGCAACTGGCGGATGAATTCCCCACATCACTTCTTGAGATCTCAGGGAAGCGGGGCGTGACCTATTTTGAAAATCGTGAGACCGCATTGGCGGAGACTTTCCTTCAATTTGAAGACAAACCGAAGTACGAGGAAGTGGAACAAATTGCAAACCGCTATCTCGACGCCTACGCGACCGGGATGATCGATCGCTTGGATGTCTGCTACACAAAATTCTCGAGCATCGCCCGCCAGGAGGCTACCGTCGAAACGCTTTTGCCCCTTGGCACACTGATTGACGGCCCCGGCGATCTCGAGCAAGGGAGCGAGGGACACGAGGGACAAGGGAAGATTGAATTTTTACCTTCCGCAGAGAGTATCTTGCAGGAGGTCGTCCCCATGAGCTTCAAAGTAAAGCTCTTTAAATGCTTCCTCGATGCCGCCGTGAGTGAGCAAGTAGCGAGAATGGTGGCCATGAAGTCAGCCACAGAAAACGCAGACGAACTGATTCGAGAACTTTCGATGACCTACAACCGAGCCCGCCAGGGGCAAATTACGGGTGAGCTGCTCGAAGTGATGGGCGGCGTTGAAGCTTTGAAAAACTAACATGATGAGAGCGGGGCTCTCGAGATACTGGAGAGGTACAACCTAATGGCAACTGCAACGGAAACCGGTAAAAACGTGGGGCACATCACCCAAGTTATCGGATCGACATTCGATGTCGAATTCTCGGAAACGCATCTGCCGGCGATTTACAACGCCGTGAAGATCAAATCCTCCCACAAGGGGATCAGCATCGATTTAAGTGGCGAAGTACAGCAGCACCTCGGGGGTGGTCGTGTCCGCTGCGTTGCCCTGGGCAGCACCGACGGGATGATGCGAGGCCAGG
>JAQWPY010000223.1 GCA_029245145.1 Pirellulales bacterium
CGAACTACAGTGGCCTGAAGTTTTATTTGAATCTGCATCAACCGGTCCGTTTGCGTGGAAAAATCGAACCGGCAATTGTAGTTCGCGAAGGAGACTTCTGGAGAGTTCGTGATGGCTTCGGTCCCAACTCGCCCCTTTTTGCTAAATATATTTCGGCCCATTGGGATGAAGTTTTAAACCCGTGTCACCTAGAAGAGTCATTTCGAGAACACGCACGAAACGAGATTTATGCCCGCCGGAACGCACTCCTCGAATGGTATACAGGTGGCGATCCTCGACGTCGTACCAAAGAATACTTCGATAACATTTTGCGGCACACCGAAACTTACTACGGCGAAAATTACGGTCACTCGGGCGCCGACGCGCACGAACTCGGAATCGGAATGATCTGTTTCGAGTCGCCGAGTGGAAGCAGTCAGGTGATTGTGCGAGGGAACCGAACACAGTTCCCCTGGGGAAGATCTCCAGACGTTGATTGAAAAGGGATGCCGGGGTGTATTCCCCGAGAGCCCATTCAGCGTTTTGAGAACTGGCTCGACTTGCGTGCGCCGCGAAGTCCCGGTTTCTTCCGCTCTTTCATGCGACCATCGCGTGTCATGTGGTTTGCCTCACGAAGTCCCGCTTCCAATTCGGGATCAAACTTCACGAGTGCGCGTGCAATGCCGAGTCGACATGCACCAGATTGTCCGGTGGTTCCGCCGCCATGCACCCGAATGACCACGTCGACTTCACTTTGCTTGCCCGCTTGCTCAAGAGGAGCAACCACTGCACTGCGATCCTGCTGGCGGACAAAATATTCTTCCAGCGGTTTTTTGTTCACCACAATCGTCCCTGAACCGGGACGCACTCGCACTCTGGCAACAGACGACTTACGGCGCCCCGTTCCAAGAAAATCATTTTCCGCTTTCGCTGCCATCGCACTAAACCTCAGTCATTGAACGGTTGGGGGTCCTGCGCCTGGTGGGGGTGTTCCGGACCCGTATAAATCTTCAACTTTGCAAGCATTTGTCGTCCCAGCTTATTTTTGGGAAGCATCCGGCGCACGGCCTCCGATAGGATTCGTTCGGGGTGTCGCTCACGCCGTTGCTCGGCAGTCTCCACCCGCAGTCCCGGCCAACCGGTATACCGCGTGTACTCTTTCTGCTCCCATTTGTTCCCGCTGAAATGCACCTTCTCGGCATTGACGACGACAACAAAATCACCCGTATCGACATGCGGTGTGTAGGTGGGACGATGCTTGCCCATCAGCAGCGTGGCAATCTTGGTTGCCAGTCGGCCGACCACTTGCTCGTCGGCATCGAACAGCCACCATTGGCGTTCGATCTGTCCCGGTTTGGCCATATAGGTTTTCATGTATCGTTTGCTCCACCCGCAGCGTCTGTCCGCCTATCCGGCGGGACCTTCAAACCGCTACCTCAGCAACACTGCCTCGATAGGGGAATCCTCCAGGGTAGCTTTCCGGGGTACCCTCGGCAAGGTGCCGGAGGCCTTGGGGGCGTGAAAATTGGCCCCTCGGGGATGCTCCCTGTTGGCGCATTGGGGGCCGTTTCGAGGGTCCTCTCTAGGCGGTCCCCTTATCGGTGAGTAAGCTATCGGGCCAACGCAGAGACTTTTTTAGCCCATTTCGTAACAAAAGGTTCACAATATGCGATTGGGAGTCCCCAGGGAAACCTATCCCGGTGAGAGGCGGGTGGCACTCATTCCGGCTGCCATCGAACCGCTGCACAAGTTGGGGCTCGAGGTCAGCCTTGAGGCTGGGGCGGGTCATCAGGCGGGTTATCCGGATCAGGCATATCGCGATGTGGGGGTCGAAATCGTCGAAGATCGCAGTGCCCTCTTTGCCGCAGATCTGATCGTCCAGGTGCGTTCAGCAGGGGCCAATCGAGAGGGATTTCAGGCAGATGCGGCCCGGATGCGGGAAGGCCAGGTTGTGATTGGTATGGCGGACCCCTTGGGTGAGGCCGCAGCGATTGACGATCTAGCCAAGCAGGGGGTCACGCTTTTTTCCCTCGAGTTAATTCCCCGCATCACCCGCGCACAGAGTATGGATGTCCTGTCCTCGATGGCCACGGTGGCCGGATATCATGCCGTGCTACTTGCAGCAACGAAGCTGCCCAAAATGTTTCCGATGCTGATGACCGCTGCTGGTACGTTGGCAGCGGCCAAGGTTTTTGTGATTGGTGGCGGCGTTGCCGGTCTGCAGGCGATTGCGACAGCGCGGAGGCTCGGGGGTATCGTCAGTGCCTACGATGTACGTCCGGCGGTGAGAGAACAGGTGGAAAGTCTTGGGGCGAAGTTTGTCGAAATGGAACTCGAAACCGATGCGGCCGAGGGGCAGGGTGGCTATGCCAAGGCGATGGGAGAAGAATTTTACACGAAGCAGCGCGAATTAATGGCCGAGATTGTTGCTCAGTCGGATGTTGTAGTCAGCACCGCGGCGATTCCTGGGAAGCCGTCGCCCCTTTTAATCACGGCGGATGCAGTTCGCGGCATGGCAGCTGGAAGCATCATCATCGATCTGGCAGCGGAGCGCGGCGGAAACTGCGAACTTTCGGAGGCAGACGCCGAGGTGGTCGAAGGGGGGGTCACAATCCTTGGGCCCACCAACCTTCCGAGTCAGGTTCCCTATCATGCCAGTCAGATGTATGCCAAGAACATCACAAACTTCCTCCAGCATCTGATTTCAGATGGTGAGTTGCAACTCGATATGGGGGATGAAATTACCCGCGATACGATGGCGGCCCACGGTGGCGAAGTCACCAGCGGACGCTTGCGCGAATTGCTCGGGCTGCCTCCGCTTGAGGTACCATCTGCGGATTCTGAGTCGGTTGCCTCAGATTCGGGGCCGGCGGATGCCAGCTGAAGAGTTAACGAACAAACGAAAGCCCTAACGATGGATGTGTCTACTTTAATTACCGGCCTGACCATTTTCGCCCTCGCGGTGTTCGTCGGTTTTGAGATCATCACCAAGATTCCTCCCACGCTGCACACACCCCTCATGTCGGGTTCCAACGCCATCAGTGGGATTACGGTTGTCGGCGCGTTGATCGCGATTGGGAGTGGGAGCGATTCGCTGGCTACTGTGTTCGCATTCATCGCCTTGGTGATGGCCACCATCAACGTGGTGGGTGGGTTTCTGGTGACTAATCGCATGCTGGAAATGTTCCGGAGAAAGAAATAAGTTCGTCATGGAACAACAGCATCTGATTGATCTAGCCTACTTGGTCGCCGGCATCCTTTTTATTATGGGGCTCAAGGGACTGACGCATCCAAGGACCGCTGTCCGTGGGAACCTGCTGGGAGCGATCGGGATGCTGATTGCCGTGGTCGCTACTCTTTGCGATCACCAAGTGCTCGACTACCAGACCATCATCATCGGTATCTTTTTGGGATCGCTGATCGGTGCGGTAATGGCGATCAAGGTTCAGATGACGGCGATGCCGCAGTTGGTCGCCCTCTTTAACGGTCTCGGCGGCGGTGCCTCGGTTTTGGTTGCCTTTGCTTCTTTGACTGCAGAGAATACCACGGAAACGGAGAGCCTGATTACCAACGTTGCGATCGTCTGCTCGGCACTGATCGGTGCGGTTACCTTCTGGGGAAGTCTCGTCGCCTTCGGAAAGCTTCAGGAATTGAGTTTTCTTCGCAAGCCGGCCCGCTTCTCTGGACAGCAGGTCGTGAATCTTCTCCTGGCTGCGGCGACCCTGTTGCTGGGGCTGTTGGTCCTCGGGTACCCCCAGGATATGACTTACTTCTCAATTTTCCTTATTGCGGCCAGCGTGCTGGGCATCACCCTGGTGATACCGATCGGTGGGGCTGATATGCCGGTGGTGATTGCCCTGCTCAACTCCTATTCGGGACTGGCAGCTGCTGCGACCGGCTTTGTGGTCGACAACAACGTCCTGATTGTTGCAGGTTCTTTAGTCGGCGCTTCGGGGGTTATTCTTACCAAAATCATGTGCAAGGCGATGAATCGTTCGCTGTTTCACGTACTCTTCGGGGTGCTGGAGGCAGTTGGCGAGGTTGCCGATGCGGATGAAGTCTATAGTGGAAAGATCAAGAGCACCTCAGCCGATGAAGTTGCCATGCTCTACGATAGCGCCGAGCGGGTCATCATTGTGCCGGGTTATGGAATGGCCGTTGCTCAGGCGCAGCATGCGGTGCGTGAGTTGGCCAACGAGTTGGAATCGCGGGGAGTCGAGGTTGAGTTTGCGATCCATCCGGTGGCGGGTCGGATGCCGGGGCACATGAATGTGCTCTTAGCAGAAGCCGAAGTTCCCTACGAAAAACTGAAAGAGATGGACGAGATCAATCCATCGTTTGCCCAGACCGATGTGGTGCTGGTGATCGGAGCCAACGATGTCGTCAATCCCGATGCTCGCAATGATCCGACAAGCCCGATTGCAGGGATGCCCATTCTCAATGTCGATCAGGCCCGTACGGTCGTGGTCGTGAAGCGGAGTTTAAGCCCCGGATTTGCCGGAGTTCCCAACCCGCTGTTTGCTGCCGATAACTGCCTGATGTTCTTCGGTGACGGCAAGCAGGCGATCCTCGATTTGAATCGTGCGCTGAAAGAGAGCTAGAGTTCTAGAGGCATGTCATTCTGGGGGGCGCCCACAGTTGACGATATAATTGATCTTCGTTTACGGTTTCCCTAATTGGCGATGGGGTGGCTTTGGACACAATCTCTGCCACAAAACGGCCTTTGGATTTTCTCCCGTCGCGCGCAAAGGTCGAGCGATCATCCCTTGGAGAAAGTAATGGTCGAAGCGCAATCCGATAATCTTTTACCTGACGGACAGGAAGATCAACTTCAGGAAGAAATCAATCCCGCCTTGCGACAAGAGGCGATGGAGGAATTCAGGGCAGAACAGAGTTTCACTGCCGCAGTTATTGCAGGCTTTGTTGCAGCTATTGTGGGAGCCGTTATCTGGGCCTTCATTAGCGCCGCAGCCAATTATCAAATTGGCTACATGGCGATCGCACTTGGATTCCTCGTGGGTCTTTCCATGCGAATGGTTGGCAAAGGAGTTGACAAATCCTTCAGTATTGCCGGCGGGTTTCTCGCATTTCTCGGGTGTATTCTCGGCAACTTTTTCATGCTCTGTTATTTTGTAAGTGTTGATTTGGATGTGGAGTTTTTTGATGTGCTAATGGATGCTAGTCAACAATTTATTCCAATCGTGAAGTCGCAATTGCAAGCGAGTGAGCCCGTCGATTTCCTTTTTTACATTTTAGCGATATACGAAGGTTATCATCTTGCACGTCGCCGGATTACGGAAGAAGAACTACAGGCTGCCATTGCGAGCGACCACCGAGGCGAAGAGAACGCAACACCAGCTTCGCATCGATCAGGCGAAGATTCAGCCTAAGGTAATCAGTAGAATTCAGGCCAGGATATCCTTCAGCACGTGCGCCTCGGCCTCTACGCCGGTGAGTCGCTGGTCGAGTCCCTGGAAGGGGAAAGTCAGCTTGCGGTGGTCGATCCCAAGACAATGCAAAATTGTCGCGTGCAGGTCGCGGATGTGCACCGGATTTTCAGCAATGTTGTAACCGTAGTCGTCGGTCTCACCGTACGTCATCCCACCCCGAATGCCACCACCTGCCATCCAGACGCAGAAGCATCGTGGGTGATGATCTCGGCCGTAGTCATCTTTTTTGAGCTTCCCCTGCCCATAGACCGTGCGGCCAAACTCGGTAATCCACATCACGAGCGTATCCTCGAGCATCCCCCGCTGTTTGAGGTCTGTGATCAACGCGGCATCTGCCTGATCGATGTCGCCGCATTGCCGGGCAAGGTCGGCTGGTAGCACGTCGTGCTGGTCCCAACCGCGGTGGTACAGCTGCACAAAGCGAACACCGCGTTCCAGCATGCGCCGTGCCATCAGACAATTTGAGGCATAGGTGCCCCGCTTGCGCGCCTTATCCCCATAAAGTTTAAGGGTTGCTTCCGTCTCATCGTGCATCGATGCCAACTCGGGGACTGAAGATTGCATCCG
>JAQWPY010000123.1 GCA_029245145.1 Pirellulales bacterium
AGCCGGCACCAAATCTCCGATTCGAAGGCAGAACCACCGGCCGAAAAAATACCGCTGATCTGCCAGCTGCGACCCTCGAACTGCACCGACTGCCCCACCGCCATCTCTGCAGCCGCCGCGCCGAGTTTCGCCGCCGCCAACCGGCCTACCATGACCTGCCCGGGCCCGGGCCAATCGCCTTCAAACAAATCCAAGCTCTGACGGACCAACACTGCAGACCGCGTCACCCCCCGAACCAGACCCATCGATGGCTCGCGGTCCCCCACCCCCACCTGGGTCCCGAGATACAATTCGGGCGAGACGTACTTCTGTCCAAACCGCTCCTCGATACCCGCGACGCTGGCCGGCACCAGATCGCTGGTCCGCATAGGAATCGAAGAGTATTCCAGATTTTCACCCATCCCCAGCGAGAGAATCACCGCTGCCCGCGGGTCGCCACTCACCGCGAGCGACCGGTCGAGTCCGCGGATAAACCCAACAACGAGAAACACCAGCACAATCACCGTGGTGAGGCCCGCAAACGTAAGCGCGGTTCGCAGGCGACGACGAAACAGGTTGCGAATGGCATACTCCCAGGGGAGTGGGTGGAAGAACATATTTTTAAGGGGGATTCATTTTTTTGGACAAAGGTGAATTTCTAGCGACTATCTCTGCTCGCTAAAAACCAACAAAAGAAAGCAGCAGCGTCGATCTTACCGAGCCCGCAGTTGATCTGTGCTCGGTGCGTTCACGCAGCAGCCGATGGGCGGCTTAGAGCAAAAGTGCCCGCTGCAGGATGCACAAACGTGGACCCGGTTCTGTCATAACCGGATCGGGTGGATGAGCTGTCCTTTGCCCAGTGGCGACCAGGACGGCGGCCGGTTCGAGTGGGACAACGTGCCGCAGGTGCCCGTTTTCGACCTGCTCAGTCAGCAGGCTGCCAATCGCTTCGACCAGTGCGCCGCTACAGATGCAGGCGCCGTCTGATGATCGGCACGGCTCGAAAGGCGCGTCAGAAGGTTGGTTCGGATCGCGATCTGCACGATGCTCCTGCGCTTTGCAGTGCTGGCAACAGCTGCTCACTGAGCGGCAGCAATCATCGGCAGACGGGCAGAGACCTGCCAAGCAACGGAGCGGGCAGGTGACGATCGCCCCGATCAGCAAAATATTCAAAATGGTGCGGAGCATATAAAATGACCTCTGCTACGCATTATATTTGAGCCGCCCCAACATGGCAAACGATGTTGGAAGTATCGTATTTTCCGCGGCTCTGCATCTCGGAACTTCTTCCTGAGCCCTCTCTCCAATCCTTTTGCAAAGAATCGAAAATCGTACGCGGCCAGCGGAACCTCGAGGCGAACGCTTGCGAAAACAGCGAGCGAGAGATACACTGCGGCGATCAAAAATATCGCCGTTTGTTGACAAATGTTTTTTGCGACCTTTGCAAATGAGCGGTTGAGGGTATGGTTCCCGACTGCTTGACGTCGTTGTTCGCTTTAACCCGCATTCATCTTCCGAAGAGGTACCTTATGCGTTTTTCCGCTTTGCTTCTCCTGGTATTGGCCTGCCTGCTTCCCGCCCTCACACCCGGACTGGCTCGAGCGGAAAAAGATCCTCACGGCATACTCGCCCGACGCGTGGGCGTCTGGAACGCCACGGTCAACATCAAGGCTCCCGTAAAAATGACCTTCAAAGGCCAAGAAAAAATTGGCTGGGTCCTCGGGCGCAACTATGTACTCGGCAAAGGCTTTTACGACAATAAAGGGGATGGAAAAAAGACCGAGGTGATCAACCTCATAACCTATAGCGAAAAAGACAATTGCTATTACATCTGGGAATTCAAAGCGAATGAAGACGTTCAACCAGCCCCGCTGATCGGCACTTGGGATGAGGAAAAAAAAGAAATGAGGCTCAAGGCAAACGACGGGGGAAACAACGGAGAAGGTATCTGGAAGTTTGAAAAGGACGGCTCGTTCAGCTGGTCTTTTGAGGTGAAGGACGAGAACGATAAAACGGTATTTTCCATGGACGGTAGTCAGGTGAAAGCTGAAAAGACTAATACGGAAACAAAAAGTAAAGCAACTAAATAGGCATTCCACAAAAAAGGACTGCTGAAAGGAAAGAAACCATGTCAAAATTTCGTTCGCTTCAGTGCCTCGCGCTTTTAATGTTTGTGTCTTGCTCCCAGGGCGGCAACATGGCCAGCGCCGAGACGCCGCAGCAACTGATGGACAGCTGGGTCGGTACGTGGAAAGTGGAATTGAAGCTCAAAACGTCGCTTCTGATCCCCGAGGAGATGACGATCCGGGGCACCGAAACGATTCGCTGGGTTCTCAATAAGCAGTTTTTGCAATCAGACCAATCGTACGCAGGTGGAGATTATAAAAAACTTGGCTTGATACGATACGATCCGAACGAAGGGATTTTTCTCTTTTGGGATTTCGACAGTAAAGGAAGTGTTCCTATGGGAATCACGAGCGGTACCTGGAATCAAGCCAAAAGTGAAATTGCAATTAGTGGCCAGTACATCGGGGGAGCAACGGCCGAAGGGGTGATCCGTCTGGGCGATGACGATCGCATCGAGATGAACATCACGGTGTCGGGTGCCAACGGAACCGTGCTGCTCGACTTTGAGGTCACGGGGGAAAAAAGTAATTAATCCCGTTCGGCGTGACTGCTAGTGCCGAACGCCCTGCGCCAAAGAACGCGACGCCTAAAAAAGCGACGATGATTTTGCGACGCTGCCGGAAAGCGCGAGCCAGCTCGACTCGGGGACCTCTTCCCAGTGTCCCGGAACTTCGTCGAGCGGTTCGGAGAGAATGAGCGTGCCATCACTCGGTAGTTCGATGCGGTCGCCACCGGTCGCCTCGAGGACCGCTCCCGGGGTGCTGTGATAGAGAGATGGCTGGGCATCGTGACTCGCATAGCGGGCGGCATAAACCGACTCCCCATCGCTTGTCGCGACCGTCATGCGAAAGGCTTCCGCTACCCCTTCTGCGCGGCGGGCCTCCTCCACCTTTTCGATCATCCGGCAGATACCACCGTGCGGATCCTCCATCATTCCCAGCGTGAGACTGAGCAAGAACATCGTTTCGGTGTCGGTCTGACCCTGCTTTTCAGCGTATAAATCGGAACGGATTTGCATGTCGAGCCGATGTTTGATGCTGGCGAATCCGCCGATCGCTCCGTTGTGCTGAAACAACCAGCGGCCATGACGGAACGGGTGGCAATTGCTGCGGACCACCATGCTGCCGACCGCCGCGCGAATATGGCCAAAAAAAAGTGGTGAGCTGATATGGGCCGCCAGACTGGCCAGATTGCGATCGTTCCAGGCGGGACGCGTATCGTGATAGACCCCCGGTGTGGGTCGGTCGGTATACCATCCCACCCCGAATCCATCCGCATTGACTTCGAAGGTCGATTCCAACGCGTGACGCGACTGGGTGAGCAGTGAATGTTCCGGGCGCAAAAGAATTTCATCCAGGTGGATGGGAGACCCGGCGTAAGCTAGCCACCTGCACATCTGCCGCCTCCTTCTTATTCTTCCTTTTGAGTCGTGGGCATTCGCTCGATACCGATCCAATCGATTTCCAGTTGAAAAGGACCCGCCTGCTTGTCTGCAAGAATGATTCCCAAACCGTTGACCTTGGAGGGATTCAGTTTGCGTCCTTGCATTTCACGGCCAAAACTCGTAGCACGAAATGCCGCCAGCGGGGTACGAATCTCGATCCACTCACCTTTCTTGGTATTAAAAAAAGCGCGGTACGCGAACGCAATTCTCCAGGTCGGGACATAGAGATTCCATGCATACTGACGCCCATCTCCGCGCACGCGGGCAACCAGAATATCGCCCGATTGCAAATCGAGCGCTGCTTTTCTCGTTCGTACCGAGGCAAATCCTCCGTTATTCTCCAACGAGAGCTTTCCGTAAAAATCAAGGTTGCCTTCCGGGGTAATTTTGAATTGGCCGTCTGAGACGCCCCCCATCACCCCATCGTTCACCGTCTTCCAGGCCGCGGCCTTGGGATTGTCGAACTGATACAGATAGCGGATCGGCTCCTCGGCCATGAGCAAATCGCAAAGCAGTCCGTAAAGTAGTGTGGCAGCCAACAAAAATGTTCGAGTATTCATCAACGGATGTCCTTCTGGTTTAAGCTCGCCTCTTGTTCGACTTGAATTTTAGACGCTGCCCGCACGGCGACAATCCCTCCACCGCCAATCGACCGCCAACCGAGCAGATTCTCCCCGATCCCCAGCGGACAGGCACGTTCCTGCTCAGAAAAAAACCGGGGGCCTGATCGGGCCGCCGCGGCGCGACAACGCGTGCGATAAAAGGCCGCCTCGCTTTCACAGCGAATCATCAAATCGGCAAGCACGACGGTATTCCCTACTTCACAACAGGCGGGGCAACCAAAAAGTGACCGTAGCCCCGATTATTCTTTCGCACCTCACGGGTTCCACGCCAGATCAGCCCCGTCGGCGATTGTCCTGGTTCGTCGACATCTTCCAGCAGCACGGCGGCCTGAAACGAATGCCACTTTCCGTCCTGCGAATCGCTGAAGACTTTGGCAGGGATCGCTGCCTCGACCGTGTAGCCGCCATCCTGCCTTGCAACCACCGCATCGATGGTCACTTTCTCACCGGCCCCTGAAACCATCGTCAGGGGGCCACGAAACGCAACCGCCGGAAACGCCACGCGATAAAAACCAATACCGAAGCCCGGTTCGCGCGAGCGGGTTGCGATCGGTCGGGTATCGAGCATCAAAACGATCTGATCTCCCGGCACCAATTTGTCATCGTCCACCCGGGCAAAGAAATACAGTTTCTCTTTGTCTCTCGCAAAGTCCAAATCGAGATCGGCATCGCCTGCACCCTGCCAACCTCCTTGGGGCCCTACCAAAAGTGGTACATTCGGGAGCGAATGGGAAAGCGCGCGCCAGTCGTCTGAATTACCATCGAGCGTGACCGGCCCTTGTATCTGAGGACACTCATAACGACGATCGATCACCACCGGTATCGAAAGGTCGGCCCGCAAAGGTTTTGCCCCTTCAGTTTCCACTCGCGCGCGAAAAAGGGTGCTTCCCAGATCAGCGATCGGAATCGGCTCAGCGAAGGAAACGCCAACCGAGAGTTGATCGCGTTGACCGGCTTCCGCGCTCAGTTTGAGATCCACCGGTTGCTGAGAGAGACCTCGTAATGGCAGTCCCTCAAGATGACCGCTCACGCGGACCGGCACATCCAGAGCATTGGTCAGCCGAATGTCAATCTGTCCCTGACGCAATCCTTCCTCGGGGCTCAATAAGATCGGTGCCACTTCAACCTTCGCATCGCGCAGGAATTTCCGAAATTGCGCCAGCGTTTCTTCGGTCACGCGATCGCCGGGAACAATGCCGTCGAGCAACAGGTTCACCACGTACGGGCCTTCCTGCTCCATGGTGAGCCACATAATGTGATCAAACTCACCGTAGGGAACCCCTCGCAACTGTGAACTGCCACCGGTGGTCGCCAACTGATAGTAGGTGGCACCGTTGCGATGGAATTGGGCGTAATGGTGCGTGTGACCGGCAAAGACGGTATGCCGTCGGCCGTGTAATAATTTTTCGACCTTGGGCCACTGGGTTTTGTCAAAAATACCGAAGGATCGGTAGCGTTCGGAGATAAACCAAAGCGGTTTGTGAAGAAACACGAGTGTCCAGCGTGCATCTTTCGATTGCGCCAAATCTTTCTCAAGCCAGGCAAGTTGTTCGTCGCCGATGCGAAAGTTCGGGTCTTCGGAACAAAGGCAGATAAAATGCACGCCTTTGTAATCGAAAGAATACCATTCGGGACCGAACCGTTCCCGCCACACTTTGTGCATCATCGGATTGGTGAGATCGTGATTTCCGGCCACGAAAAAAAATCGCATCTGCATCTTATCGATGAAACCAAGAAATTCTTCCCACTCGGCTTGCACCTTCTTTTCATCTTCGGTGTAACCTTCGATCAGATCTCCCACCGACATCACAAAGTCCGGCCGAAGCAGATTCACGCTTTCGACCGCCTGCATCCAGACTCCGGGGCGATGACCACCGGTACGGTCGGTCATGATGGCAATATGAAACCGCGAAGGATCGTCGAGGACCGGCTTATCGGACCACGGATGCGGTCCTTTTAACTCGGGAAGCACCATTCCGGGTGACACCGGTTGCGAACTCTTCCGGGACTGCGGATGGTTTTCGGGCGGGTGTGCAGTCGATTGAACTGAAAACAAAAGGGAGACGGAAAAAATGAAAAATATCTGATTGATTTTCATACCGCGACGCTTCCTTTCATTCCACTTGGTCGATCAACTTCAATGGCCCGCTCGCTGTTTTTTCGAGCAGGGCCATCCGCCCGACGACTCGCTGGCCCTGCAATTCAAACGGCTTGCCAGCCTCACTGCTGACGACCCATTTTTCGGCATCATCTTCAGCAACGAGCCGTACGCCTAAAACACCTTCGGGTAAATTTTTTAATTCCGCAATCTGTTTCCATTTCTGACGATCGGGAAATGAGAGCACATCGACAAAATTGACGTCTTTGCCCTTCTGTCCCAAAACTAACGCCTCTTTCGTTTTCCCCTGCAAATCTTCGTGGCCGGTGGCAACCGCCACTTTTCCCTCAGAAAGCAGATCGATCTGCATCAGACCCCCGGGCGTTTTGAATTGCATTTGATCTTCGCCGTCCGCTTCGCCACGACGCGGCGCGAGGAGATGCTGGTACCCCAAACTCTTTGAGAGTGGCTCATCGGCCGCGTCGCTGAGGGGAACCGTACTGTGTTCCAGCGTTCCATCAATATGCAGTGCGTAGTCATACGTATGTTCAGTCGCACTGCGACAGCGGTAGAAGTCGACAATCGTCGATCCCACAAGCGCCACCGCACGGCTCAACAAAACGCCGTCATAGGCTGCATCGCATTCCGCACCAAACGCTTTAAAAGTTTCTCCCGCGCGAAAGAATAGCGGCCGACCTCGCGCATGTTTACCGTTGCGTTCGACCACCCAGGGATCCGGAACATCCTGAGGATATTGCGAGACCTCATCGACCGTGACCGTGTTATGAGCAATCGACTGGCGATCCCAACTGAGGAAATCTTTGTGACCGTAGCTGTGGTAGCGTACCTCGGGAATCACCAGATGCCCGCCGGCAGACGCGGTGATCGCCAGCAATTCCGGATGCGTGTGCGCCGAACCCCAATCACCATAGGTCATCTGTACCCCCACCGATTTCGGGTCGATCCCCTCACGAAGCACCGTGATTCCACCGTTAGGTAGCAGCGTACAGTTATTTTCATGTCGACCGGTGACCCCCACCGTCGCATCATCCCCGTGATCAAATTTACCTTCCGGCAAATCGGGCACCAACCAAAGTAGCTCCAACGGACCGAGCGGTCGCCGCGGTGCATCGCCCGTTCGATCGGCCTTCGCTTGTGCTTTGGCAATTTGCTCCTTGGTCAGGTAGCCGCCACCAGCAATCGGGCGGGAAAATTTTACTCCTCGACGAAGCAACCACGCGTACTTTGGATCTTCATAGGCGCGATATGCTGGTTCGTAACACCGTGTCCGTTCGA
>JAQWPY010000186.1 GCA_029245145.1 Pirellulales bacterium
CGAGTCGAATCGTCTCGGCATTTAATTATGAAACGTCCGATGCGGCGCCCTTCACGCGGTGGGATGAGCAAACACCTTTTGAGACGTGGTACCGATATCAGGAGCGGGACGTGATGACCAAGTTTCTTGCCAAGCGGGTCATCAGCCATCGCCTCGGTATTGCCTTAGCGCAAGGACAACGATTTGTCCGCTATCCGCTCCACCTTGGATCTGGGGGGTGGGTTTTCGATCAGGTTCAAAGAGCGCTCGAAGATTTCTGGTTTGTCGGCTGCACCGAATCACTCAGTGCAGATATGCCAATTATTGCCCGGCGGATAGGAATCGAGGGAGAGGTCGAGAAGCGCAATGCGACGGGCCGCAATTTTTCCAGAAGGTTGGATTTGACCCCCGAGCTTGAATCGCGTTTTGCGGCAGACAACCGGTACGATACACGGCTTTACGAGCACTGGAAGCAGCGCGTGCCGGCGCAAATTGAAAAAATCACCGCTGAGCCAGAGGCAACCGATTAACGCTTGCGAACCCGAGAATCGCCGGCAGGGGGAAGAGAACTGTTATTTCTCTCCTAGATACTTGTGAATCTTCATGCTCCGTACGCTCCCACTTGTGGGCTCGATCACACGAATTTCCACCTGAATCGCTCTGACAGGTGCCGCGTAAGGGGGAGGTTGCCGTAGGTCTTCCGCCGTATCGATCACTCCATCGTCATTGTTATCGAACCCGACTTCTCCCGAAGTGACGTATTGTCCGGACCAGGAGTCGTACGTTTTGTTGCCTGCCGCATCGGGCTGCAGCGGCGAACTCGGGTCGGTGCCGGGATTTAAATCGATAAACGCGCCGCGGCCAACGAGGGTTCCTCCGCTTTGGGCGGCTGCATACCCGGGATCACTCGGACCCAGCGCAATGGTTCTTGGTGTGGGGGTGGTTGCTCCTTCAGCCAGACTCTTCTGGTACGCATCGTTTGAGAGAACGCTTGCCTGATAGAGTGCCGCTTGGGGATCATAGGTGCGAACGTCAAAAGCCAAGACATTTTCGAACATCGTCGTCTCACGCATTCTTTGACCTTCGGCTTTTTTAATCGAACCATCCGGATTGTTCGTCGCCTGGTTTAAAACAGTTTCGTAATCGCTCCGGGGGATTGCCATAAATTGCTGGTCATTGTCCTGGAAATGCGCGAACCGATTTTTACGTAGCGCCAAATCCTCAAGTGAATTGGGAGTACCATCGGCGCCGAAAGACAAATCGGCCGTCGTACCCGCATCTGCGTGCGGTTCGAGCGGTCGAGCATAGCGGTGCAATCGATAGCGGGTTTCCGTATTGGCTGATCCGTCTTGATTGGTCGCTGTTCCCACCATGGGCGTGAGAAACCAAATCACCTCTTGTGCCCCTTCATCGGTCTTGATGGTGAAGTGGAGCACATCATCGCAGTCGCCCACCAACTCGAGTTTTTGTCCACCGTCGCCGCCTCCACCGATCAACTCCAGGCACTCGATACGGATGGCGTCCACAAAAACGAATTTACCGCCGGGGTAACCCTGACCGCAGGGACCAATCTGTACCACAATTTCGCCGTCTGCTCCGACCTCGATCTCCGCCATGTGATGCCAATTAATCGGATCTCCGTTGCCGTCGACCTTCTCTGGGTCCTGGTAGTCACTCGGCTCCTGGGTTTGGTTGATCGTCACGTTTTCGGTATTGCTGCCCGAGGTGATGGTGACCGGAACATTGGATTCATGCTTGCTCGACCAAGTACTGTCCCAGCCAGTAGGCCAATGAATGCTGACGCGATACACCCCCGGATCCAGCCCAGTCTTTTTCCACTGACCGTATCCGTGCATGTATTTTGAATAGGCTCTGCGAGCTTTGTTGTTGTATGACGTGTTGTTTTGCGGCCCGCCCGCATTGCCCAGACCAATATTTTTTGTCTGTCCCTCGGGTCGGTCCTCGGTGTAGTTGGCGTCCTCGTCATCGACCAACGAGGGATCGGGAAGTTCCACTTGTTGTTCGCCATCTCCGCTAGCAATAATCGGTTCCGCATCATTTGCGGGGCCTTCGAGATATTCAAAAAAACCTTGCGGGTCGACAGCCGTCTGCGCCGGATCGGGTGTGAGCGACATGTTGCCCAGATCGCTGGCGAGTTTCTGTCCCGCATGTCGCATCGTCTGCAACATCTTCGTGTCCGATTTGCTGTCGTTGACACTTTCACCGAGCGATCCGAAAAGGGAGACCACGCCCCCGAGCAACATCAGAGAAACGCACATGGTGACCAGAAGCTCAACGAGTGTAAATCCGCGCATGTTGCCACAATGAGCCTCGTGCGACTTTTTCTCAGAGGAGTAAATCACAAAGCGGGATGCCATCTTCATATTCAGCACTCTCCGATCGTAAACGGGCATTTCTTTACGGAGTCCGCACCGAGGCATCGGTTCACGTCTCTCGATGAACGTACGGCACGCAGTTCCCGTTGTCTCCGCCCCGTCTCTCTGGCCGCCCTGATCTGTAACCCCATCCCGTGTTTTGCCGTGGCCCTACTGTTTTTCAATCCGGATGCTGTCGGCCATGATGCGGTGGTATGTATCTAAATTAACCGGCGGAATCACCACATTCAGCGTACCTCCCGCACCCACGTTCACTTGTCCCACATCGGTCCAACCCACTCCGTCATCGCCGATCCACTCGAAGTCGATATTTTGATTGATCGTTCCTGTTTGACTATCGGTGTCGGAAACGAGATTGTAGGCGACTGCGTTGTAGCGGTTTTTCTCTGTCGTGCCCCATGTGGCGCTGACCCGGTAGCTGCCCTCAGGAACATCAGTAAAGCTCCACCGCGCTTCTCCGTGAGTAAAATTCTTGGCATAAGCCATCCATTGGTGGCCGTCGACTGCCGTCGCGTCGAGCTTTTTATTGAAGATAGACGGAGTTCGCGAAAACGCGGCGTCCTCATTGTCAATCATTGCGACATACTCATCCACCGGTTCCTCAGGCTCTTCCTCGACGGGAGCATCGTTGCCGCCCCCGCCTCCACCACTGTCGGCACATTCAATAATCTCGAACCGCATGGCATCAGCACATACGCGATGTCCCACTGTTGCGCTCACCGCTGGCATTTGGACATCGAGGGTGCCACCCTCGCCGACGGCCACTTGTCCCAAATCGGTCCAACCGCGGCCTTCGTCATCGGTCCATTCAAAATCTAAATTCTGATTGATTGTGGTCGACTGCGTTTCAGTGTCGGAGACCAATAGATAGGCCACCGCATTAAATCGCGGCTGCTCTGTCGTGCCCCACGAGGCACTGACCTTATAAGTTCCCGCCCGCAGATCGGCCGCACTCCATCGCGCTTCCCCGCTCGTAAAACCACTGGCATAGGCACGAAAATGACTACCGTTCATTGCCGTGGCATCTGTTTTGTTGTAAAGGTTGTTGCTCGTCTTCGAAAATCCAGGATCCTCGTTGTCGATCACGAGAAGAAACTCACAAGGCTCCGGTTGACCCACACTGGGGCCGTACGTGTTTGTGTCACCAGTGTATTTTCGCCCCGGATCATTGGGGTCAACTTCCGGGTGGTATTTGGAACCCTGCCCGCCGGTATCGGCTTCTCCGCCCGAACTGCTGCTCGCTCCCACGATGTTGGGGATCGGTACCGGAGGGCCATCCCAGGCTCCGCCCGGTTCGGAATTGCCGTCACCTCCCGTCCCGTTTACTGGCTGCACGTAACGTTTCTCATCGAGTTCGGGCGCCCAGTATTCCGTTGCATTTTCGTAGGCCGTATCGTGGGATTTTCCGTGCCGAATCGTGTCCGGATCCATTCTTTCCACATGTCCATCAAAGAAGACCACATTACAACCATCGAAGTGACGCCTGAGGGGCGCTATGCCACTGCCGGTCCATTCCGAGTCGTACTTGTCCCACTCGGCGTCATCGGTCCAGTCGATAATCTCCTTTCCGTAGTCCATCGCAATCACTTTGCCCGCATCGTTGCTGGTGAGGCGTCCCAGACGACCGTTGAATCCAAAGTGAACCGTTGTCGCATAGCCGACTTCTTCCCCGGTGACCGAGGGACACTTGAAGACGGAATAATTATTATCCATATGGTCTTCAAGCAAACGCGGCATGCCGAGATTAAAGGATTGTGGCATGCCCGCGTCTTGTTCATCCTGGGATGTTGGAATCAACTTCCCTGGTTGAAGACGCTTACCAGCGGTGGTCGCGTTGATCACTGCCGTGCCGATTTGACGCAAGTTCGACGCACACTCCGTCTGCCGCGAGGAAGCACGGACCATAGAAACTGCCGGAATTAAAAGCGAGGTCAAAATGGCAATGATGGCGATGACCACCATGAGTTCCACAAGCGTGAAACCCTGTGGAACGCGACGTAGAACCGATCGACGCAAGCGATTAGAGCGCACGAAACACTCCCTTTGTCCAAACGAGAATTGCCCCTTGCCGGACCACCTTTATCATCTCAAAAATAGCAATCTGTTGCAAGTCTGCGGTCAAAATGCCAAACAAAGACTCAGATTTTAACGCAACGACTCATTCCTGACTGAGGCTATCATTGGAAGCTTGCGGGTCATAGAGTACGTCACGAACGATGGGCAGAAATTCCCGCCCGAACTCGACCGCCGGATGCTCCTGGGTGAGGGTGTCCGGCTTGCGTTCGATACCGGGCGGAATGTCGTGGATGAGATAGACTTTATTGAGTGTCGAGTTGCCCGGGTACTTCCAACGCGGGTAGTCGGGTGCATTCCACGGTTCTCCACCGGTCCAGCCCCAGAGGATACGCTGATGGCTCGTGCCGAGAGGACGTTCCTTGAGAAACGTCGTGGTCTGAAACGTCATCGGGTTCTCGCCTTGGTCCATCTCGACGGCATACGTCACCGGAGGATTCTCCACCTCGAATCCGGCACCCACATAACAATAGTTGGGCGTATGAACCGCGACATCCCGCGCATAGCCACAGATCATGAATACGGTGATTCGCTCGCCCGTTTTTCGATGACGATAAACGCGCGAAAGGTGTGCGTGTGCTCCGGCCGCCTCGAGTTCTTTCTTGGAGTAGGGCATCTCTTCGCCCACCCAATCGTCGCCGATCGTGAGAGGAATATTGGCGTACCGCTTGGAGGTCTTCGCCATTTGGAGATCGCTTTCATCAGACCAGCGATCGGTCCAAGAGCCTTGAAGATAGGTGCTCAAGCCTATCAAAAGAATTGCGACGACTAGGGGTATCCAGCGAGACACAAAAACCTTCCCATCGTTTTTTCAAACGTGCCGAAGAGACAGCGTACAAAAAATCTCTGTCATCGCATACTGCCGCGATAAAAAAGACGCGTGACCACTATGCTCCATCGCCGGTCTCCTCTGTCGCAGTCGCTGCCGGACTGTACCGGTAAGCGTAGTAATCGGGTGCAAATACGCTGGATTGCTTTCCGTTGAAGACACAGCCGAGTACGGGAATCCTCGTCGCCCGCAGCCTTTCGCTGGTTTCGTAGATGGGTGCCACACGGCTCTTATCGCGCGTGACGCTGAGAATCGCCGCATCACACTGCTTGCCGATAAGTAGCGAGTCAACGACTGCAAGCACGGGTGCGGAGTCGACGATAATAAAATCAAATTCTTCTCTCACCTTCTCGAAAACCTCTTCGAGATTATCTTTCGTAAGCGCTTGCAGACTCGTGGGGTCGCAGTGTCCGGCGGAGAGGAACCGCAGACCCGGCATCGGACTGGGGCGTACGGCCCTTTCGAGCGCCACGTCACCCCGCAATACCTCGGCGAGGCCCTCTTCGAGCGGCATTTCCAAAAATCGATGTGCGGAGGGTCGTCGGAGATCTCCGTCGATAAGCAGCGTCCGTCGGCCGCTTCGTCCCATGCTCATTGCCAGCGTGGAGGCGAGTGTTGTCTTGCCTTCGTTCTCGATCGCACTGGTGACCATCAGGGCACGGACATCCTTTGCCGCAGGGAGATGTAAGAGCATGGCTCGGAGTCCATCAATTGACTCCTCCATCGCCACCTGAAGTTCCTCCAGCGATTCAGTGGTGGGAGCTCGAAAACCCCATTTTCGCTTCGGCTTATCGAGCAGCGGGAGATTGCCCAGGACACGGATACCAAGCCCCTCGGACATTTGTTCGACCGTTGAGACCTTCCTTTTGATCACGTCGAGAGCCGTCGGTGCGGCGATTCCCAGAGCCAGGGCCACGAGTGTCGCAGCGAATGTCAGTTGGTCTCGCTTGCTGGTATCGCCCGTTTTCGGTAGGCGGATACCACCCGGAATTCTTCGCACACGCCCTTGATTCGCATTGAGTTCCAATTCGAGTTTTTCCAACTTGTAACCCAACTCGCCGGTGACCTCGGTAAGGAAGGTGAGTTCATCTCGCTTCGTCTCAAGCTCAGCCGAATAATTGGCCAATTCTTCGACATCATCTGCCAATTCTTTGTATTCTGCCGTCAATGTTTCGAGATACGCTTTCGACTCATTGGCTTCTGCCACGAGTCGTTCATGTTCCAATTCGACATCGCTCTTCCTTTCGCCGCGACGGAAGGATGCCAAAATCTCATTTCTCAACTGCTGGGCAAAAGCTGCCTGTTCATCCTGCAATTGAGCGATTACCTTTTCGCGCGCTTGGATCGGCTCCGCCTTCGGATCCCGATAGATTTGCCGATAGGTCTCTAAATCTTCCTCAAGTTCGGCGAGCCTTTCGTTATACGCCGCCAGGTCTTCATTCTGCGCGATTTCTGCCTCGATATCTTCCGGTAAGATGCTCCCTGTGTGAGCAACCCAGCCGACCTGCTGCTCGTAGGTTTTCCGATCGCGTTCTTTTTGGACCACTTGGTCCCGCGCTTCGCTGATCTGCCGACGGAGATAAAGGACCTGATCGATCAGCAGTTGCTGAGTCGCACTTGCCGTTTCGGGGTCGGAAGTGCCGACCTGCTTGGCCAAGACCTGTAAATCTTCACGTTTGATCCGCAAAATATCCGACGAGCGATCGTATTGCGATTTCAACTCGTCTCTTTGCTTCAACCACTCCAGACGCTCTTCATTGATAACTTGCGAGAGATAGGCATCGGTGACGGCCTCTAAAATCTTTTTCAGCTGCTGTGGGTCATCCCCGTTCATCGCGATGCGGAGAATTTGTCCACCATATCCTTTACGCTCTTTCTCATCATCCGGCACGGTGATAAGCAGGGTCTTCGCCAGATAATCGACCGGATCGATCCCGCCTTTTTGAGCTTCCTTGATGTACTCAAGTTCCATCAAGCCATCGTTCAGCGCCGTATTGAGAACCTGGAAACCGCGGATCAGTTGTTCCTGTGCTTCCCAACCACTCTCTTCTGCATTCTGTAAATCGTCGAAAATAAGCGTGTTGCTTCTCGACTGCATCAACGACTGTGCAGTGTATTGAATGGGCACCAAAAACCATGTTGCCAGTGCCACAGGAATGGCTAAGGAAATCCCCAGAATGACCGCCAACCGCCACTGCCTGCGGAATGAATTCAAAATTTCGGTGACATTCGGAGGCACGGTGAGAATCTTCGGCCGGGTGCTCAATGGGACCAGTGGACCGCCCGGCATTTCCGCAGTCTGCAGCGCCGTACCGGTTGCATCCTCGCGAACTGGACCGAGTTCACCCTTGCTCAAGTTCGGTTGTCCTTCTTGGCTTTCGCCCGAATGATCATCTTCTGGAGGTGCCATAGTGCTTCCTCGAGTTAGTCAAAATCACCAAATTGACGCGTGTCTCTGTTGAAATCGTACGGAAAGTGATTGCGCCCCGGTTCCTGGTAGTCTAGGTTAGATTTCCCCCCGGGGGCAACGAATTGGACCCCAGTCCGCGTTTCTGTCTGTTTTGCTCTTTTCCTTGGAGTATGAATTTCACACTCACCCTCTGGATCGTCAGAATCGGAAAAATCCGGACTCGACCCCCCCGGGGGATGGCGTTTCACCCTTCCTGGTGATCTGGCATCTATCGGATCAGCATGACAACCAAAACGTTTGAAATGCCCGCTTTTCTCCCTCTCATTCGTTGTTTGTTGTCGGAAGGTCTTCTTCAATGAACAGCATGCCCAACAGAGCGATTTCCAGATACAGCAGCAACATGGCCAGGGGCATCATCATCAGCCCCGCATTGTCGTGGAACACATAATGCACCCAGTCGCTATCTTCACCGGCAATCGAGTACGCGATGCCAGTCGATGTAATGCGCAGTACGTTGACCGCGATTGCGATTGGCATGGCACTCAGAAAGATCAGAGTCCGCTCCCAAAGCGGTTTGTTGATCGTCATGGCAACCGCTCCGCAAAGCGCAAGAAAGACAGTGAGCATCCGCAGGCCACTGCAAGCGTCGACCACCCCCATAGGAATGCCCGAAATGAAGAGAATATTGCCCTCCCTCGAGGTATCGAAGTTCATAATCTGTAAAAGATAGAAACTGCACGTCGTGGCAACCTCTTTCATGGGAACGAGGATCGCCTGCTGAATGCGGTGCGGAAGCGGAAACATAAATACAGAAAAGAGAATGATCGGGCCGGCCCAGCGAAAAAGGGTCCAGCCTCCGGCCATCAAAACGACGCCTGCCAGGCATGGAAGAAAGGCAATCATATCGGGTGTTTCCATGCCCATGCGGGTGGCCAACAAACGCAATACCAGCCCGAGTGAGAGCAGAAAGATTCCCCAGATTTTTGCGGAGGGTGCGATATTCCGGAGACTCTCCAGATATTCTGGTTTCCACCGCATGTAGAGGAGCACGGCCGCGATCACCGGCACGATGTAACCGTGTGAATACTCATCGGTATTCCAGAAGACGAGCCAGAGTCGCGAGAGTGAGTTGTAAAAGGAATAGCAGAGAATCCCCAACAAGCCGATCAAGATGGCAAGCGAGACGGTGGGGATTGGCTTGGTTGGCCCAAGTGCGCTTTCGGAAGCAGTGTTCGAAGCAGTGTTCATAGTGCAAGCCGTGCTATCGACCCCAGCAAACAGCCTCCCGCGTTTGCCGGTTCGGGAGGGCCCTGCTGCGGGTAAATACGTATTCTGTTTCAGAATAGATCGTTTGGTGCCCACCGGGCACAAAATGAGCCAAAACGCCTTCTCAGGTTTACCTTACCACAGCCGCAAAGGCCGGGGAAATTCTGCAAAAGTACGGGTTCATCGCGTTCACCGGGCCTTCCCCGCGGCAATACAGTAAATCCGCACGGCCAAGGGGTTCGATAGAGTTTGAGCCTTACGGCAGCAATGCACGCGATAGCCCCAAAGCACCCGACTTTCCCAGACTTGCACGGGAGCTGCAAAAATTATTTTTCGCCAAAGAATCATCCCGATAATGACGATAGGGGGTGCTGTGAGGATTATCAGCGTCTCCGGGGGGCGGCGCTGGGCAAATGCTAGCCACGCTAGTGATTGTCTGAACTGGAACTCAACCGAGCAGCCCCCATGCGAGCAAAACCGGCCTTTCTGCTGGCTCTTTCTGTTCTCGTCGCTTTTGCGACCGGTTGCCATACGCTCGGTACGCGCAATTTCAAACTCGAACAGCACATTCCGCCTGAGGATCGCATTCCCAACGAAGAGTTTAAAACAACGCTTCCGTTGTATGTGGTCGAACCGCCCGACATTTTGCTGATCGATGCGCTGAGGGTGATTCCCAAAGCGCCTTATCGTCTCGAGCCGCTCGATATTGTCCAGATCGAATCGGAGAACGTACTTCCCGATTATCCAATCACAGGGGAATACCAGATCGATGCGAGTGGTCGCGTCAATTTGGGCAGCCAGTATGGGAAAGTGACGATATCAGGCAAAACAATCGACGAAGCCGAAACGGCCATTCAGGATAAACTACTCGAACTTCTGGTCAATCCGGTTACCACGGTCAATCTGTTAGAGACGTCCGGCAGCCAACAGATTGCCGGAGAACATCAAGTGGCCCCGGACGGGATGGTCAATTTAGGATCTTACGGGCAAGTCTATGTCGCGGGTCTGACCCTGGAGCAAGTCAAAGATGCGATCGAGAAGAAACTCGACGAGTATCTCGAAGCGCCCGAAGTGATCGTCGATGTGTCGGCCTACAACAGCAAATTTTATTACGTCATTTCCGACGGTGCGGGATTGGGCGATCAAGTGGTGCGCTTACCGATCAATGGTGGCGAAACCGTCTTGGATGCAATCAGCGAAATCGGCGGGCTTGGTGGCCAGGCAACCAAGGATATCTGGATTGCCCGACCGAGTTCGGATCACGGTG
>JAQWPY010000007.1 GCA_029245145.1 Pirellulales bacterium
AATTTGCATCCGATATCCTCCCGTGGCACCAATCGTCAGCTTTTCGGGCGACCCACCATCAAAATTAAAAGCAAGCTGCGGCTTTCCGAGCATGCCGAGCGCGGCGTGCCGTGCGCCTTGCAGCCCAATTTCCTCTTGTACCGTCCAAAGGAATGTGAGCGGGGGACAGGGAATTTTATTTTCGAGTAATTCAAGCGCCGTGCTCAACAGGACGGCAACGCCGGCGCGATCATCCGCCCCGAGTCCGGTATCTGGATCGCGGGAAACGATCTTGTTCTTCCTGATCTCCGGCTGAGAACCCCGGCAAATGGGAACCGTGTCCATGTGGGCGACTAGCATTCGGCGGACGGACCTTACCTTGCCTCCCATGCGAAAAACAAGATTTCCCGCCTCCCCGTCGATCCTCGTACGTCGATGCGCCTGATCCGTTTTGAGTGCGTTGGCCGCCGCACCGGATTGCAGTAACCTCCGGCTCACATAATCCGACACCTCTTGTTCTTGCCCACTGACACCTGGCAAGGCCAGAAGATCCAACAAGAGATCGGTCGCGCGACCCAAGTGAGGATCCAGCGTCTCGACGCAGTTGCGCGCCCTGCCGAATATTTCTTTAGAGACTCGTCGGCGTGGCATAGATCGTGGCGGTTATCCGGTTTACAGTTTGCGGGCGTGACGATTATCCTAAATTGTGTGCCCGGGTGAGGTAAGGGTGTAACTTTATAGATGTGTTGAAACTGTGGCGGTAATTTTTATCATGCATATTTTTCTGGCTGGTATCATGCAGGGCTCCCGTATTTCCTCGGATTTACATGAGCAAAACTACCGCACACGATTTCGCGCCGCCCTGGAAAATTTTTTACCCGAATATGAGGTCTATGACCCGTTGGAATTTCACGCAAGCTCACTCGATTACGAAAATTCAAAGGGGCGAGACGTTTTTCTGCATCACAACCGGATGTGTAGCAATGTGGACCTTCTCGTGGCTCACGTTCCGGAGGCGTCCATGGGGACTGCGATTGAAATGTGGGAGGCATGGCGACACGACAAACTTGTGATCAGTATCAGTCCGATGAAGCATAACTGGGCGGTTAAATTTTTGAGTCATATTCTCTACGAGCAGGAAACTGACTTCCTGGATGCCCTGGAAGATGGCTCGTTGCGACGGAGATTGGTACAATTAGGGGCAACCATTGCCGAGACCCTACCCTGACTTCCTCAAACCAAACGAGTATTTTCCATCGCATCAAGAATTTCGGCTCAATGGGACTCAATTTCCTATTTGGAAAAAGAGCCCGTCGAACGAGAAATTGCCCATGTCATTAGAAACAATCGAACCGGTCGGCTTGCGCGTCTTAATCAGCAAAGATGCAGAGAAGAAAAAAACGAAGGGTGGCATCCACCTACCCGACGACGCGAAGACTCCCGTGCTTACCGGTCGTGTGGTTGCAATCAGTGTGCAAATTGAAAGTAATCCCGATTATCCGCTGCAAAAGTACGATAAGGTGCTGATCGATCCTCGCAATGGCATCCCGGTTGATTTTGAGCAAGACAATCGCCTGTTTATCGTCCCCGTGGAGGATATTGTTGCCGTATTTCGCCAAAGCGAGGTCCAGGCTGAGGATTCGCTCCTGGAACCTTAATGCCACACTCGAGTTTCATCTCGCTGCATTGCAACTTGCCAAAGAAAAGATTTCTGCCAGTTCAATCGGGGCCGTCGAGAGCGATGGACTCTAATTCACCGATGGATCACTGGGAAAGTGTTTTATCTTGGCACCTCCCCCGAGTACCCCATCGGTCACTTCTTTACCAACCCGCTCCCACAAATCTGCAACACCCTGCAGGACGAAAGCTTCCTTTGCCGGCGCAACGATCCAACCACCTTGCTTTAACTCCTGCTCCAACTGCCCCGCACCCCATCCCGCATAACCACTGAAGAGACGGAACGGAACATCGCTTGCTTTGACGAGTTGATCCAGATAACTGCGATTGGCCGCCAAATAAACTCCCGAAATAATTTCTGCTTCCGCAAGTGCTGCCTGCCCGTGTAATGCCATGAGCGGACCCTGAACGGGACCACCTACATTAATTTTCTGATGCGGCCGATCCGAATCACCCCAAATGTCACCTACGGTCCGATCACCTGGTCGATTTAATACGACACCGAATGCGCCCTCTGAATCATGTTCTACAAGTAGCACCACGGTGCGACTAAAGTGCGGATCGACCAGTTGTGCCGATGCGAGGAGGAATTGGCCCTTGAGAAATTTCATGCCTTCTCGAAATAACAGGGATTCTGCGAGCGATCGCGGGAGGGAACACCACAAACGGGTCGATCAGCAGATTTGGGAAACAATGGATTATCTAAAAATTGCGGAAATACGTCTAAAATATCGAGTTCATTTCAATTATCTTTAACGATTGAAAAAAAGTAAACGGGTGGTTAGTCTCATGAAGAGAGCGTGAAGGCAGATTGCGAGCGAGACGTTTCGGGGTCCCCACGAAGTTCAACAAAGCGGGAGTCGACCACCCCTGTTACCGATGATCTGTTATCTTGTATCAAAGCTTGAGCTCAACGTTTTTTCTTGCAACTAAGAGATTTGCGATTCATGGTAGACGACTCGACGGAAACAAAATCTGAAAAACTCGAACATCCCGGCAACGGGGAATCGATTCAATCCGAAGACAAGGTAACTTCTTCTCCGGGCAATAAAACGCAGGACAAAAGTGCCGCACCGGAGGGGGATAAAACCCTGCACACTGCGAGTGATGCTACTCCGCATTCTGACACTTCCTCGACGCCTAAAAAACGAACTATCAAGATCGGATCGCAGCGCGACAAGCAGGATCACAGTACCGGTAGCTCCAAAACGGACTCGCAAAAAGACAAACCCGCTTCCCTCTCGAACGCAGGCGGTGACGCCAGAATTAGTAATGCGCCCACAACATCGACGGGACCGTCTAACCCAATACCGAATATCGACTCGGTTTTAACTCCAGAGCTTCAAAAAGAGATTGATCTGGCGATCGGGGATACTGAGATTGACCAATTGTTGACCTCATCCGGTGCAGTCGCCCACGAGTTCTTAAACGAGGGCGACCGTGTCGAAGGTCGTGTACTCTCGGTAAACCAGGAGAGCGTCGTGGTCGACCTGGATCGACCTCATCAAGGAATCCTTGCGGCGAAACAGTTCGAAAAGCCACCGGTTGCTGGAGACGCGGTGTCGGTGCTGATTCAAAATTTCAACTCACAGGAGGGCATCTACGATCTGGCGATACCGGGTGCCACTGTGAACGTGGGGGACTGGAGCGAGTTGGCGGAAAACATGACGGTTGAAGTCATCGTGACGGGACACAATAAAGGGGGGCTGGAAGTTTCAACCAGCGGTTTGAGGGGGTTCGTCCCAGCAAGCCAAGTCGGCCTCTTTCGCGTCAATGATCTTGAGGAATTCGTCGGCAAGAAATTTTCGTGCCTCGTTACCAAAGTGGAGCCGACTCGCAGGAATTTGATTCTCAGTCGGCGGGCCATCTTAGAGCGTGAGCGCCAGGAGCAAAAAGAAAAACTGCTCGCCTCGTTGCAGAGGGGGCAAATCTGTAAAGGTGTCGTATCCAGGATTCAACCTTTCGGCGCATTCGTGGACCTGGGTGGTATCGACGGATTGATTCACATCAGCAAAATGAGTTGGTCTCGAATCAATCATCCGAGTGAAGTCCTCAAGGAAGGGGATGCGATAGAGGTGAAGATCGATCGCATCGACCAGGAATCCGGAAAAATTGGGCTCTCTTATCGCGATACTTTTGAAAATCCGTGGCACTCCGCTGCAAGTCGTTACCCGGTACGATCGCGGTGCAAAGGAACGGTCACTCGCATTACGGAATTTGGTGCCTTTGTAAGGCTCGAGGCGGGAATTGAAGGATTGCTCCATATCTCAGAAATTGCCCACCGCCGCATCCAACGGGTAAGTGATGTTCTCAGCAAGAATGAGGAGATTGAGGTACAGATCCTTTCGGTCGACCCCGACGGGCAGAGGATCAGCCTTTCGCTCAAGGCGATTCAGAGTCCGCCCACCGAACAAGCTGCAGCGATCACAAGTAACGACGAGCAGGCAGAAACTTCGGAGACCAAGCGGACTAAACCATCCAAAAGTAATCTCAAAGGCGGAACCGATCGGAGCAGCGGGGGGGATCAATTTGGGCTTAAATGGTGATTCCTCCAGTCGCTATGGATCACTTGCCTCTCCGAGAAGCGAGTTTCGGCTTGACCCTTTTTGCGGATTCTGATTCGATAGCTACGCAGATTCCCAGCAATTTTCTATCTCTCTATCTGGCAAGCAGTTGCAGTAAAGTGCCATCGGGGGCCCGATTTTGTTTGTGACCCGCCGCTTGTTGGCGGCAACTCACAGTCCAGACGGCATACAAGTCACACCTGCAACGCTTGGCTGCAGGCGATTTCTTGGACACAACGAATCAAAGCGATGAGCAGTTGGCCGCAGAAGCGGCCAGAGAGGGATCAGACGGCCCGGCATTCCAATCCCTCCTCGAACGTTTCCGTCAACCGGTATGGCGGATTTGTTATCGCTTGATGGGAAACGAAACCGATGCGACCGACGCGGCACAGGACGTGTTTGTCCGACTTTTTCTTAATCGTAAAAAATTCGAGGGAAGATCGAAATACTCCACCTGGGTCCACGGCATTGCAATTCGGACCTGCCTGACCCTCAGACGATCGCGAAGTCGTCGCCGAAAGCACGAAATTGCCGATCACGAACTACTGAAACACGACCGCTCATCCAAACAATCGAACCAGGCTTTATCACTCGATTTGATGACGATGCTCGATACTCTCAACGAACAAGACCGTGCAATGCTCATTTTAAAGCATGCGGAATCATACAGCTATGAAGAACTGGCGGACATTTTTGGTCTTTCGATAAGCGGATGCAAAATGAGAGTCAGTCGCGCACGAAAGCAAATACAAAAAGCATTTCCACGAACCGATTCGTAACAGCACGTTTTTATGGCAACCGATCTATTCGACCACTTGGCTGAAGAAAACGTTCCGGAACTCCCGGGGCAATTTGACCAAGAGGTACACAGTCGACTGAATCGCACCCTGCTTACATTTCAGCTATTCGAAATATTTATTAACACCTTCCCCTGGTTTTTAAAATATTTTGGCTCCGCCGTCGTTGGCGCCATTTTCTTTACGGTGACGGGTAAATACCACAAAACGACCAACAACACGAACGAAGACAACCCAAGAAGGAAACATCCGTAGGGATGCTAATTTGTTTTTTCCACTTTCCTCGCAACCCACGTCGGAAACGGAAAAATAAAACTTTCGTCGGACTGGTGGGCTGATGGACCAGCTCACTTCCTTGTCCACTTTTAAGAGAGGAGTCTTGCATGAACATTTTATTTGCAGACCTGACGACTGGTGAATATCCCGGTGTGGTACAAAACACCGCTCAAAAATGGAGCGAGATTTTCGTTTCGAGTTTTCAATCAGCGTTCGGACAGATTATTTCAGTCCTCCCCAATCTTTTGGCAATGATTGCCGTCCTGCTCGTGGGCTATCTGATCGCCCGCATCATTGGGCGCATTGCAGTCGCAATTTCTGAAAAAATTGGGCTGCAGACCGCTGCGGAACGAAGTGGCTTGGTCACTTCCATGCAACAGGTTGGCATCAAGCGAAGCGTGCCATCCATCGTAGGTTTAATGTTTTTCTGGCTGCTGATGTGCGTTTTCCTGACCGCAGGATTCAATATCCTCGGCTGGGAGGGAATTTCCAGTGGAATGGAAACAATCATCGCCTACATTCCTAAACTTTTAGTGGCCACGGTGGTCGTCGTCATTGGCCTTTTGATTGCAACCTTCATCCGAGGTGTGATCGCAACGAGTGCTGATCGTGCTGGGATTGGCTATGCCCAACAATTGGCAAGTGGCTGCTATTACGTTTTGGCTCTGATGATTTTTATGGCCGCTTTCGATCAACTCGAAATTAAATTCGAGCTGTTCAACTACGCGATGCTGATTGCCTTTTCTGCAATCGCGCTCGGATTCGGCCTCTCGTTCGGTCTTGGCGGACGAGAAGTCGTAAGCGGAATTTTAGCCGGCTATTATCTCCGTCAGCGAATGCAAGCTGGAGATAACGTTCAGATTGCAGACATGCAGGGAACAATTCGCGACGTAGGTCCCGTTGCCACGATTGTGGAAACAGAAGAAAACGGCCTGATGCACCGTCATAGCGTTCCCAATACGAGAATGCTGAATGAGGCAATCCGCTAAGTCGAATTTGCTTCAATATGTTCAATAAAAGAAGAGCCGCGACCGAAAATCGGCCGCGGCTCTTTTTGTACTGCAACCGCTCAATGCAGACGCCGTTCAATCATTGACTCTCCAAAGGACCGGACGATAAACTCGAACATGTGGAATCCGCCATTTGACTGGAAGTACAAAAACATGACGACCAATTTTATTGGGTGCTTTCTGTTCGTTGTCGCGATGATCTCCGTTGACCCGGGTGACGCTGCCGAACCGGTTGCAGACACACCACCAGTCGGAGTTGTCGGTACTCGTCGCGATTCGGAGTCTCATGCACGACTGATTCAAGTACCTCTGCCGATCACAGGAAACGTTGAGAGACGACTCATCTCACAAATCCGCAAGGCAGTAGAAGAACTGAAAAAGGTGCCCGAAATAAAAGTCGGGCGCCCGCTGCTCGTCCTCGAACTCGGATCCAGGGATCCGATGCCCAGTTCAGGAAGTGAGTTTGAGGACTGCCTCAAGCTCGCCCGATATTTGGTCAGTCCGGATCTTAATGGCATCAAGACCGTAGCCTATGTGCCGCAAACATTGCGCGGGCATGCGCTGCTCGTGCTGATGGCCTGCGATCAGGTATTGATGGCACCCGATAGCGTTCTCGGTGGTGAGGCAAAGAGCCGCAATCCCCCCGACCCGACCATCGTCAGTAGCTATCGGCAAATTGCAGCAAGTCGAAAAACGTTTCCCGAAACGATTGCTCGGGGGTTCGTCGACCCGAATCAAAAATTGTTACGCGTACAGACCGAAAATGGGCCCTTTCTCGTATTTGCCAATGAACTTCCCGAGTTTACAAAAACGCATACGATTGATCCGGGGGAAACAGAAACTATTTTTCCCGGTGGTGAACCTGCGAGCCTCACTGCCCGAGAAGCGAGAAATTTGGGGATTGTCAGTTCGCTCGCCGAGAGTTCCGCCGAGTTGGCGTCTGATCTGGGTCTTTCACGCAATGATTTAATTCGGGACCGGG